>JAFXIT010000048.1 GCA_017532825.1 Clostridia bacterium | reverse complement strand
GAATGGCGTGGAGCTCGTCGACCTCGCACAGCGACAGCCAGGGAGACTTGACCGAGGCGACACGGGTGGTGACGTAGCGGGACTGGTGGCGGCTGATGGAGTTGTAGGTAAGGGTGGGGCAGTCGGCGTCGGTGTCACGGATGTGACCGAAGGGGACAAGACCCAGCTTGATAAGCGCCTGGAAGCCGTTGCAGATACCGAGCGCCAGACCGTCACGTGCTCCGAGCAGCTCCTCGACCGCATCCTTGAGGGCGGGGTTTTTAAAGAAGGCGGTGATGAACTTGCCCGAGCCCTCGGGCTCGTCGCCGCCGGAGAAGCCGCCGGGGATCACCAGCATCTGGGCCTTGCGTATGGCCGCCTCAAGACGGCGTGCGCTTTCACGCAGGGTCTCGGGGGTGAGGTTTCTGACGAGAAGTATCTCGGCCTCACCGCCTGCACGCTCGACAGCTCTTGCGGTGTCGTACTCGCAGTTGGTGCCGGGGAATACGGGGATGACCGCCTTGGGCTTTGCGGTGAGTATGGCGGGACGGGATGTGTTGCGGGAGGTGAAGGTGGGCTTGGGAAGCTCGCTTTCGGCCTTGGCCGAGATGGGGAAGACCTCCGAAAGGGTGCCCTCGTAGGCCTCAAGAAGCTCGCAAAGGGGGGTGTCGGGGCAGAGACGCATACGGAATACCGGTTCGGCGATGGTGCGTCCGACGAGAACTGCTCCCTTGGGTGCGGTGGGTGCTTCGACGACGATGCCGCCGAAGTTCTGGGTGCAGATGCCAAAGAGGTCGGCGTTGTCGTCGAGCTCGAAGCCGACGTTGTTGCCAAGAGCCATCTTGACGACCGTCTCGGCAAGTCCGCCGCCCTCAAGGGCACGGGCGGAAACTATCTCGCCCCTGCCGATAAGCTCTGCGACGCTGCGCCACATCTCCTTGACCGCACCGTAAAGCGGACGGCCGTCGGGAGAGTAGGGGGCCGAGAAGACGTATACGCCGTTGCCGGCGGATTTGAATTCGGGGGAGATGACCTTGTCGGCATCCTGTACGGCGATGGCAAATGAGACAAGGGTGGGAGGAACGTCGAGATCGTCAAAGGAGCCCGACATCGAGTCCTTACCGCCGATGGCGGCTACGCCGTAGCCAAGCTGAGCCTCAAGTGCGCCGAGAAGTGCCGAGACGGGCTTGCCCCAACGGGCAGGCTCCTTGCGCAGACGCTCGAAGTATTCCTGGAAGGTAAAGTAGGCATCGTTTACGTCGCAGCCCGCAGCGGCAAGCTTTGCAAGCGAAACGGTGACTGCGGAGATCGAGCCCAGATAGGGGTTCTTTGCCGAAACGAGGGGGTCAAAGCCGTAGCTCATGACCGAGCAGGTGTTGCTCTTTCCCTTGGTCACGGGGATGAATGCGGCCATGACCTGGGTAGGTGCGGACTGGGTAGCACCGCCGTAGGGCATGAGCACCGAGCCTGCGCCTATACTGCCGTCGAAGCGCTCGGTAAGACCGCGGCGTGAGCAGTAGGGCAGGGAAGCCATAAGGGTCTTAAGACGTACTGCGGGGCCGCCGCAGACGTGGGGGAACTCGGTCTCGGGCAGGGGAAGCTCGGGTACCGAGAAGGATGCGCTCTTGGGTGCGCCGTTGGAGCCGAGGAACTCTCGGGAAATGTCGACTATCCTGCGTCCGCCAAGCTCCATTACGAGTCTTGGCTCGGCAGTGACGACGGCGACGGGGGTCGCCTCAATGTTCTCCTCGGCGGCGGCTGTGAGGAGGTATTCTGCATCGGAGGGATCGACAACTACCGCCATACGCTCCTGGGATTCGGAGATGGCAAGCTCGGTGCCGGTAAGGCCCTCGTACTTCTTGGGAAGGACCGAAAGGTCGATGCGCAGACCGTCGGCCAGCTCGCCGATGGCGACCGAAACACCGCCTGCGCCAAAGTCGTTACAGCGCTTGATGCGGCTTGAGACCTCGGGGTCACGGAAGAGGCGCTGAAGCTTTCTCTCCTCGGGGGGATTGCCCTTTTGTACCTCTGCGCCGCAGGTCGTAAGGGACTGCTTGGAGTGGCTCTTGGAGGAGCCGGTAGCACCGCCGCAGCCGTCACGTCCGGTGCGTCCGCCAAGGACGATGACTATATCGCCGGGGGCGGGCTCAAGACGCACTACGTTCTTTGCAGGTGCCGCACCGACGACTGCGCCGATCTCAAGGCGCTTCGCAACATAACCGGGATGGTAGACCTCGTCTACAAGGCCGGTGGCAAGACCGATCTGGTTGCCGTAGGAGGAATATCCTGCGGCGGCGGTACGGGTGATCTTTTTCTGGGGGAGCTTGCCCGGGAGGGTGTCGGCTATGGCCTGACGGGGGTCACCGCTGCCGGTGACACGCATGGCCTGGTATACGTAGGCTCTGCCCGAAAGGGGGTCACGTATGGCACCGCCAAGGCAGGTCGCCGCACCGCCGAAGGGCTCTATCTCGGTGGGGTGGTTGTGGGTCTCGTTTTTGAAAAGGAGGAGCCAGTCCTCTTTCTGTCCGTCAATGTCGGCCTTGATCTTGACCGTACAGGCGTTTATCTCGTCGGATTCGTCGAGATTTTTGAGCAGACCCCTCTTTTTGAGGGCCTTTGCGCCGATGGTGGCAATATCCATAAGGGTAACGGGCTTGGAGGAGATGCGCTCGCCGTAGACCTCGTCACGAAGCGCAAGGTATTCCGAAAACGCACGGTTGACATCCTCGTCCTCGATAGCGTCGGCCTCGAGGCGGGTAAGGAAGGTGGTGTGACGGCAGTGGTCAGACCAGTAGGTGTCAAGCACCCTCAGCTCGGTCTCGGTGGGGTCTCTGCCCTCCTTGCGGAAGTAGTCCTGAAGGAAGGTTATGTCGGCAAGGTCCATGGCAAGACCGTAGGAGGAGACTATCTCCTCAAGGCCCGACCTGTCCAGACCGATAAAGCCCTCAAGCACCGGTACGGGTGCGGGGGCGGGATACTGCTCTATAAGGGTAGAGGGCTTTTCGGAGGAGGCCTCACGGCACTCCACGGGGTTGATAAGCCAGGCCTTGCAGGCTTCGAACTGCTCCTGCGTCAGCTCGCCGAAGAAGGCGTAGACCTTTGCATACCTTGCTACGGGGCGGTCGCCGCCGCAGAGAAGCTGGATGCAGGCCGCAGTAGAGTCGGCACGCTGGTCAAACTGACCCGGCAGAGCCTCGACCGCAAGCATCCTGCAGGCGTCAAGGGCGGGAAGCTCCTCGTCGTAAACGTCGTCGCAGGACGGCTCGGAGAAAACGGTACGGCGGGCGGCGGCGTAGCTTTCGGCAGTAACACCCTCCACGTCGTAACGGTTAAATATCTTTATATCGGTAAGTCCGGAAAGTCCAAGCTGCTCCTTTATGTCGTTAAAGAGCGAGCGGCTCTCGGTATCGAAACCCACCTTTTTGGTGGCGTAGCATCTGTAAACACCCATTTTGAAAAACCCCTACATTATTTTTTTATATTTTAGCAAAAATAAAGCCGTATGTCAAACCAAAAGAGGCATAATAAATGGGCCCTTTAAGGGGTCGGAATTGGTGATGATTATGACCGTAAAGCAAAAACTTCGCTTCTGTGCGGCGGGAGCGCTTGCAGGAGGCCTCAACGGACTGCTGGGAGCGGGCGGAGGGCCGCTCCTTGTGCCGCTGTTTGTCTTCTTTTGCGGCCTTGAGGAGAAAAAGGCGTTGGCGACCAGCCTTGCGGTAATGCTTGTGTTGTGCGCCGTGAGTGCGGTGACGAGGTTTATGGGAGGGGAAAGACTCCCCGAGGGCACGCTTTGGTGGCTTGTGGGCGGACTTGTCGGCGGAGCCGCAGGAGGAATACTGATAAAACGCATCTCGGCTTCGATCCTTATGAAGGTGTTTGGCGGGATAATGGTGATATCGGGGATAAGGACGGTGTTTTTTTAGATGATCGGCTTTGCCGTCGGGGTTGTCACGGGGCTCCTTTCGGGTCTGGGTGTCGGCGGAGGCACCCTTTTGATGCTTTGGCTTACACTTTTTACCGAGATATCTCTGCGCTCGGCACAGCTTTTAAATCTGGTCTACTTTCTTCCTACCGTCTCTGCCTCGGTAATATTTCATATAAGAAACCGCCTTGTGGACGTGCAGGCGTTTGCCTGTGCCGCTATGACGGGGACGGCGGCAGGTATTCTGGGGACCCTTGTATCCGACAGGCTACAAACGGCCTCGGTACGCAGGATATTCGGCCTGCTGCTTATTGCAATGGGAAGTATACAAATACTGAAGAAGAGAAAATAGACCCTTTACAAAGAGGCTTGTTTTGTTATATAATAATGGTATCTGTATTAGGTTGGATAGGTGTACCTATGAGCTGTACCGTAACGATAAAAACCGCCCAAGGTGAGATCGCCGTAAGGGCTGAAAAGGGAAGTAAGCTTCTGCCTCTGCTGATACAGCAGGGGATATATGCCGACGCTCCCTGCGGAGGCAACGGCACCTGCGGCCGTTGTCTTGTAAGGGTCAGCGGCGAGGTAAGCCCGATGACCGAGCGGGAAAGGCATCTGCTTGGCAGTCGGGAGGGCAGACTTGCCTGCATCTGCGAGGCTATGGGAGACTGTACCGTAGAGGTCGATCCCAAGGCCGAAAAAATGGCGGTACAGGTGGACAGCTATACCTGCAAGGAGTTTGAACTGACACCGAGAAAGGGCGTCGGAGCGGCAATAGATATCGGTACGACGACGGTGGCTGTGTATATTTACGACCTTTCAAGCGGCGAGCTGACAGACGTGTTTTCGGAGGTCAACCGTCAGAGGATCTTCGGTGCGGACGTCGTTTCGAGGATCGAGTATTCGGTCAAAAACGGGCATACCGCCCTTTCAAATACCGTCATATCCCAGATAAACTCCATGCTCGGCGGCAGACGTCCCGACCGTGTGACGGTAGCAGGAAACACCGTTATGGAGCATCTGCTTGCAGGGCTTGACCCGTCGGGGATGGCAAGGGTGCCATTTACCACCCGTAGCCTTTTCGGAGGGTCGTTTACCCCGTCTGAGGGTCTGCTTGAGGCGGGAGAGGTATACCTTCTGCCTGCGGTGTCGGCATTCGTCGGCGGCGATATGACGGGTGCGGTGGTTGCCGCAGGACTTGACGAGGACGGACCGGCGAGAATGCTTATTGACATCGGTACCAACGGCGAGATCGCACTGAGATCGGAAGGTCGGCTTCTTTGCTGTGCAACGGCGGCAGGTCCTGCCTTTGAGGGCTGTGGGATATCCTGCGGTATGGGCGGTCTGCCGGGTGCCGTGCGTAGCATAAGACTTGGTAAAAACGGGCTTGAGCTTTCGGTCATAGGAAACACCCGACCCGTCGGCATCTGCGGCTCGGGTCTTATAGACGCTTTGGCGGTGATGCTGGAGCTCGGAGCGATGGACGAAACGGGAAGGCTCGATGAGGACTGCGAGGGAGTGTTTGAGGAAAACGGCGAGCTCTGCTTCCGTATTTCCGAGGATATAACGCTTACCCAAGGCGACATCCGTGCCGTACAGACCGCAAAGGCGGCGATCTGCGGCGGAATGCTGACACTTATTAAAAGGGCGGGACTTGAGCCTTGCGATATTTCGACCCTTTATATCGCAGGAGGCTTTGGAAGCGGCATAGACCCCGAAAATGCAGGTAAGATAGGCCTTTACCCGAGCGAACTTTCAAAAAAGACCGTGGTGCTGGGGAATGCCGCAGGCAGAGGGGCGGCTGCCGCACTGCTTAACGACGGTGCAAGGGAGCGCTGTGAGGCCGTTGCCGCAACGGCAGAGTATATCGAGCTGTCGTCTGACCCCGATTTTGGCGATTATTTCATAGATGCGATGCTTTTTTAAGAGGAATTTATGCTTTTTAAGAGATGGAACCTACTGCCCTCGGGGGAAGGCATACCCCGTGAGCTTATAGATAAATATTCGATCCGTCCCCTGCTTGCAAGACTCCTGTCGGCGAGAGGTATTACCTCCGAGGATAGGATAGCGGCAATGCTTGAGGGAAGCTCGGTTGCGATGAACGACCCGATGGGTCTTAAGGATATGGACCGTGCGGTCGCAAGGGTACGCCTTGCCGTAGAGCGGGGGGAGAGGATATGCGTCTACGGCGATTACGACGTCGACGGCGTTACCTCTACCTATCTGACCGTCTCCTTTATCCGCAGTATGGGCGGAAAGGTCGATTTTTACATACCCCATCGGGTGCGTGAGGGCTACGGCCTTTGTACCGCTGCCATAGATACCATCGCCCAGTCGGGTATCAAGCTTATCGTTACGGTCGACACGGGCATCTCCTCCGTAGGCGAGATAGCCTACGCAAGGTCGCTCGGAATAGATACGGTCGTTCTTGACCACCACGAATGCGGCAGGGAGCTTCCGCAGGCAGAGGCCGTGGTCGATCCCCACCGTTCTGACTGCACCTATCCCTGCAAAAATCTTGCAGGTGTCGGTGTGGCGTATAAATTTGCCGCCGCCTGCTCGGGCGATCCCGAGGGTATCTTCCGCCGTTACGGCGACGTGGTGGCGCTTGGGACAGTGGCCGACGCCATGCCCCTGGTGGGGGAAAACAGGACCATAGTCCTTAACGGCTTTGAGCTTCTTACGGACACCTCAAATCTCGGACTGCGTGCCCTTATGGAGGCGGTAGGTGTCAAGGAAAACGCCTCGGTGTCCTCGGTCAGCTTCAGCCTTGCGCCGAGAATAAACGCCGCAGGGCGTATGACTACTGCATATGAGGCCTCGGAGCTGCTCTTTGCGGAGGATGCGGAGACAGCCGCACAGGCCGCAGAAAGGCTCTGCTTTCTCAACTCCGAAAGGCAGAAGGAGGAGCGGAGACTGCTTTCAAGCGCCGAGGATATGATAAAGGAAGATCCGTCCATGCTCACCGAGGGAGGCATAGTCCTCTGCGGAGAGGACTGGCACCACGGTACGGTCGGAATAGTGGCGGCCAGACTTGCCGAAAAATATTCCCTGCCCACGGTACTCCTTGCAGGCGAGGGTGAGCTCGTAAAGGGCTCTGCCCGAAGCGTCGACGGCTTTAATATCTTTGACGCCCTTTCACGTGCCGTAAACGGCATAGGCGAGTGCGGCGGACACGAGATGGCGGCGGGAGTAAAGCTGCCAAGAGAAAGGCTTGACCAATTCCGCAGTGCCTTTAACGCCATCGTCCTTGAGGAGCTTGGAAGCCTTGAGAGGCAACCCTCGGTCGAGGTCGACCTTGAGGTCGAGCCCTCGGAGCTGACCCTTGAAAATGTCGAGTCGCTTTCAAGACTTGAGCCCTACGGCACGGGCAATCTTGCGCCGATGTTTGGGACAAGGGAGCTGCACATAACGGCCGTAGACTCCATCGGAGAGGGAAAGCATACACGCTTGACACTTGAAAAGGACGGACAGGTGTTCACTGCGCTGATATTCCGTACACCGCCCCAGACGCTTGGCTTTTGTGTGGGCGAGAGGGTGGATGCGGTGTTCTCCGCCGAGATAAACGACTACCGAAACTATAAAAGCGTAAGGCTGGTAATAAAGGAGCTTTGTCCCTGTGCCGATGCGATTGATGCCGAGACAAGGGCGCAGGCGGACCTTGAAAGGCTCTGCAAGGGATGCTTTGTCGACAGGCCCATCCCTCAAAGAGGCGAGTTTGCCGCCGTGTGGAAGTGCCTCAACGCCATCTCCCGCAAGGACCGTGCCGAGGTATCTGCGGCAGAGCTTTGGGGTATGACGGGGCGCTGCACCGATCCCTACGGTATGCTTTTCATCCTCAGGGTGTTTTCCGAAGAGGGACTGATACATACCGACGTTGCCGTCGGCGATTTCAGAAGGAGACTTGAGATCGACCTTGACGGGGACGGAAAGAAGATAGATCTTGAAAATTCACGCCTTGTGCGGGCTGCGAAGGAGGGCAGAAAATGACCGTTGATATTTCCGCAAGAATAGATACGCTCATAGAAAAATACGGAAAATACGGTAAAAGTTCGGAGTTTGAGCGTATACGCACCGCCGCCGAGCTTGCCGCAAAGGCCCACGAGGGACAGTTCCGCCAAAGCGGTGAGCCCTACGTCTGCCATCCCATCTCGGTGGCCGAGATAGTGGCCGATATGGAAATGGATGCCGACTCGATAATAGCTGCACTTCTGCACGATACCGTCGAGGATACCGATATGACCGACGAGCTCATCCGAGAGCGCTTCGGCGATACCGTTGCCGACCTTGTAGACGGTCTTACAAAGCTTGCAAGCATCCCCTATTCCAGCAAGGTCGAGCAGGAGATGGAAAACCTCCGCAAGATGTTCATCGCCATGGCAAGGGACA
The DNA here is from genome assembly GCA_017532825.1 of Clostridia bacterium. Taxonomy (GTDB): domain Bacteria; phylum Bacillota; class Clostridia; order Oscillospirales; family QAMX01; genus RGIG6452. The sequence continues at coordinate 19,180 of JAFXIT010000048.1, read as the reverse complement.
TCAGAGTTATACTTATAAAGCTTGCCGACCGCCTCCACAATATCCGCACCCTTGATGCAAAGCCCCCTGCAAAGCAGCGTGAGATCGCCTTAGAGACGATGGACGTTTACAGCCCCATCGCCCACCGACTGGGCGTTACACGGCTCAAATGCGAGATAGAGGACCTTGCTTTGCGTTACCTCGACCCGGTAGGATACGAGGAGATAATTACTGCGCTGGAGCGCCAGAGTACCGTCAGAGAGGACCTGCTTCACGATATAATCGACCGTCTTCGCAATCGCTTTGCCGAGCACGGTATGGGAGATATCCACATCGAGGGCAGAGTCAAGGATATTTACAGCATCTACCGCAAGATGTTCATGCAAAACAAGACCATCGCCGAGGTGTACGACCTCTATGCGGTGAGGATAATCGTCGACACCAAGGACGATTGCTATAACATTCTGGGTATAATCCACGATATGTATAAGCCTATCCCCGGCCGCTTCAAGGATTATATCTCCACCCCCAAGCCAAACCTCTACCAGTCCCTCCATACTACCGTCATAGGCAGAGCGGGCATACCCTTTGAGGTGCAGATACGCACCTGGGATATGCACCACATCGCCGAATACGGCATTGCCGCCCACTGGAAGTATAAGCAGGGGCTTACGGGTGTTGACGAAAAATACGAAAGCAAGCTTGAGTGGATAAGAAAGATGCTCGAGACCCAGCAGGATACCGATGCGGAGGACTTCCTTTCCACCTTCAAGATAGATATGTTTGCCGACGAGGTATTCGTCTTTACCCCCAAGGGTGATGTCATCAACCTCCCCGTCGGTTCGACCCCCATCGACTTTGCCTACGCCATCCATTCCGAGATAGGAAACCGTATGATCGGCGCAAAGGTCAACAGCCGTATGGTGCAGATAGACCATATCCTCCAAAACGGAGACATCGTCGAGATAGTCACCTCCAAGGCCTCCAGAGGTCCCAGCCGTGACTGGCTAAAGATAGTTAAGACCAACGAAGCCGGCTCCAAGATAAAGCAGTGGTTCAAAAAGGAAAAGAGAGAGGAAAACATTACCCAGGGCAGAGAGGCGATGGTGCGTGAGCTCAAGCGGCTTATGATATCCCCCTCGGTGCTTGAAAACGAGGAGCTTGTGCAGGCCGTTATCAAAAAGCTCTCCTTTAACTCCCTTGACGAGCTTCTTGCAGGCGTCGGCTACGGCGGCGTGACCTCGGTCAGAGCTGCCAACCGTGTGCGTGAGGAGTATACCCGTCTCAAGGCATCCCAGAAGATATCCGAGCCGGTCATAAAGGAAGAGCGCCCCCTCAAGAAGTCCGACAGCGGCGTTATCGTTGAGGGAATGAACAGCTGCCTTGTAAAGTTCGCACGCTGCTGTACCCCCGTCCCGGGTGACGACATAGTAGGCTTTGTCACACGGGGATACGGCGTATCGGTCCACTGTGCCGACTGTGTAAACGTCACTACAATGGACCGGGAGCGTATGGTCGGGGTGCGCTGGGCAGACGTTATCGACGGAAGATATACCGTCGGTCTGGATATCCACGCCCGCAACCGTGTGGCGCTTATTGCCGATCTGAGCACCGTGCTTGCAAACCAGAAGATAAGTATCCACAGCCTCCGTACCCGTGAGATAGAGGACGATGCCGTGGTAAGCATAACCGTATCGGTCAGCGACAGGGCGGAGCTTGACTCGGTCTGCTCGGGACTTCACCGTGTGGCGGGGGTTACCTCCATAGAAAGAAGCGGAAGCACGGGAGGGGTAAGACTGTGACGGCTGTCATAACGAGAGTCAGCTCGGCGTCGGTGGACATCGGCTCCGAGCGTGTAGCCCAAATGGGTAAGGGACTGCTGATACTTCTGGGCGTAGAAAAGGGCGATACAAAAAAGGAAGCGGAATACCTTGCGGGAAAGTGTGCAGGCCTTCGCATATTTGAGGATAGCGAGGGAAAGATGAACCTTTCGGCCGCCGAGGTCGGCGGTGAGCTGGTGGTAGTGACGAATTTCACCCTCTGTGGCGACTGCGTAAAGGGCAAAAGACCGTCCTTTGACCGTGCCGAGCGCCCCGAGACCGCCGAGCCGATGAGCAGATACTTCGTTGAATGCTGCCGCAGTTACGGCTTTGAGGTGCAAACGGGTCGGTTCGGGGCCGACATGAAGGTGGCCTCGGTAAACGACGGCCCGATAACGCTCGTTCTCGATACACGAAAAATGCTTGAAGGGAGACTCTAAAGGCATGGAGATAAAGACCGTTACCGTAGGCAGGGGAGAGACCAACTGCTATATCGTTTTCAAACGTGAAACGGGTGAGGCGTCGGTCATCGATCCCGGCGCCCAGGCCGAAAGGATCCTCGCAGTTATAAGAGAAAACCGTCTTCAGGTGAAGAACATCTTTCTGACACACGGCCACTTTGACCACATCCTTGCCGTACAGCAGCTCAAGGAGGCTACCGGCGCAAGGGTGGTTATCCACCGTGACGACGCCGAGTGCCTCGTCGATTCCCACTCCGCACTGTACAGCTCGATAATGAGCGAGCCCTTCCGTGCAGTTCCGGCAGACGTCTGCCTTGTCGGCGGCGAGAGGACGGCGGTGGGCGACGTTGAGGCGGAATTCATCCACACCCCCGGACACACCCCCGGCTCTGTCTGCATCATAATGGACAATGTCATATTTACCGGCGACACCCTCTTTGCGGGCGACGTCGGGCGTACCGACCTTCCCGGAGGGGACAGGCGTGAGCTTGCAATGTCGCTGAGGGTGCTTGCAATGCTTCCCCACGACTACATAATCTATCCCGGCCACGGCTCACCGACCACCCTTGGCATGGAGAAGGAAAACAACGAATACATGAGAAGAGCTGCTATCCTATGAAGATATACATACTCGATGAAAAGTACAAATTTGACGTCGAGCAGACCGCAATAATGCTTATGCCCGAGCGTGAGCCGAGGGTCACCGTCGGTCTTCAGCCGGTGCAATCCGACGGCTCGGACTACGGCACGGTCGACGTGCTGTTTTCGGACAACAGCGTTCTTGCCTGCTGTACGCTCGTGCTCGACGGAGAAAAGGAGAGCCGTAGCTGCCGTGCGGTCAAGACCGCCGCTCATACCGAGCAGAGCTGGGCAAGAGAGGTAGCTCATACCGTCCGCCGAAGCGTCTACCGTACGTTTGTGATACTCACGGGTCAAAAGCCTGCCTGGGGCTCGCTTGCGGGCGTCAGACCCGGCAAGCTTGCAAGAGGCTTCCTTGAGTCGGGCATGACCCCCAAGGAGACCCTTTCAAAGCTCGAAAACGGATACTATATCCGCAAGGACAAGGCCGCACTGGCTCTCAAGGCGGCCGAGGTCGCCCTCGAGCTCAAGGCCGAGCTAACACCAAACGATATAGCGCTCTATATAGACGTCCCCTTTTGCCCCTCACGCTGTGCCTACTGCTCCTTTATAAGCAGGACAACGGGCGTGGGCGAGGGTGCTGCGGATGCCTATCTTGACGCACTTGAACTTGAGATAGCCGCCGTCAGAGAGGTCATCAAAAATGCCGATGCAAACATAAAGGCGGTGTACATAGGAGGCGGTACTCCTACCTCGCTGACCCCCGCACAGCTTTCAAGGATGCTTACCGCCCTTGACAGTCTGGAGATACCCTCGGGATGTGAGTATACCCTTGAGGCAGGCAGACCCGACACCATAACCGCCGAGCGTCTGGAGGCGGTGCTTGGTCACGGTGTGACGAGGGTAAGCGTCAACCCCCAGACCTTTTCACAGAAGGTGCTCGATACCATCGGCCGCAACCACAGCGTAAAGGAGGTCTCCGAGGCTGTCGAGCTTGTAAGGAAGATGACCGACCTTGAGATAAATATGGACCTCATCGCAGGCCTTCCCGGTGAATCGACGGCTGTGTTTGCCGCAGGGGTGCTTCGTGCAAGCGACCTCGACCCCGACAATATAACCGTCCATACCCTCGCCCTCAAGCGTGGGTCGGACTTTGCCCTGAGGATGGGGAAGCAGACCTCTCCCGAGGCCCTTGCGGTGATGGTCGAGGGAAGTGCGACACTTCTCAAACAGCAGGGCTACGAGCCCTACTATCTCTACCGCCAGAAGTATATGAACGGAAGCTTTGAAAACGTAGGCTACGCCCGTGAGGGAAAGATATGCCGCTACAACGTCTATATGATGGACGAGCTTCTTCCCGTCATAGCTCTGGGCTGCGGCGGCTCGACCAAGATAACAAGGGAGGATAAGGGACGCTTTATCCGCATAACCAACCCCAAATATCCCGAGGAATATATATCCAGAATAGACGAGATAGTCGATAAAAAGAGGAGGATAGAGCTCCGATGAACGTGCTTTTTAAGGGAATAGACCTGCTGACAATGACCTCGGAGGGCTTTCTCCACAACGTAAACGTCGCCGTCGCCGACGGTAAGATAGCCTACGTAGGAAAGGGAATGCCGACGGGTCTGCTGACCCAGAAGGTCGTTTCGGGTCAGGATAAGCTCCTTATGCCGGGTCTTGTAAACGCACATACCCACCTACCCATGGTTGCCATGAGAGGGTATGCGGGGGATATGAACCTGCAGAAGTGGCTTTTTGATATGATCTTTCCGGTCGAGGCCAAATGGGACGAGGAGTGCATCGAGATAGCGACCAAGCTTGCCATCTGCGAGTCGCTTGCATCGGGTACCACCTCGGTCTCCGATATGTATTTCTTCCTTGAGGGTATGGCACGTGCCGTATCCGACAGTGGCATAAGGGCAAATCTCTCCAGAGGTCTCAGCCTTTCCGAAGGCGAGGATGCCGAGGAGAAGGTCGCCGACGCTCTCGATTTTATAAAGAGGTACGACAACACCGAGGATGGCCGTCTCAAGGCTGACCTCGGCGTGCATGCGGAGTACACCTCCTCTCCAGAACTTTGGAGGGCGGTGGCCGACGCATACGCAAGGGAGCCCCACTGCATACAGATACATCTGTCCGAGACCGAGTCGGAGCACGAGGCCTGCAAGCAAAAATACGGCGCAACGCCGACGGCACTGCTTGACTCCTACGGACTTATAACCGCCGACACCCTCTGCGCCCACGGCGTATATCTTGAGGAGGGCGATATGGACATACTTGCCGCCAGAGGTGCAAGCGTTGCCCACTGTCCCATGTCGAATCTCAAGCTGGGAAGCGGCGTGGCAAGGGTACCCAAGCTTATTGGCAAGGGGATCAATCTTGCCATAGGCACCGACGGTGCATCCTCAAACAACAACACTGATATGTTTGCCGAGATGAAGATAGCTGCCCTTCTGCAAAAGGGTCTCTGCCGTGACCCCGAGGCGGTCAGCGCAAAGGAGATACTCTCTGCCGCCACCGTCGGCGGCGGCAGAGCCCAGGGCAGAGATGTAGGATGCATAGAGGCGGGAAGACCTGCCGACCTTGTCCTGCTTGATACCGGCTCCGCCGAAATGTTCCCCGCTCTCGAGCCCTACTCTGCGGCGGTCTATTCGGCAGGTCCGTCCTCGGTCATAATGACCATGGTAGACGGAAATGTACTCTACGAAAAGGGCGAATTCAAGAGCCTTGACCGTGAAAAGCTGAAAGCGGAATTCAAGACCAAGGTCATTCCCAAGCTCTACCTCTGAGCAGGGTCGGAATAGGCCGAGCCCTCCGCCAATATACCTATATTGGTGGTGAAGGCTTATGCAAAAAAGCGCCGCATATTCCGCGGCCGTCCTTGCTGGGGCAAATATTGCCTGCAAGGTGCTCGGATTTCTCTATAAGGTCCCCCTTGCCAACCTCATCGGCGGTGAGGGAATGGGCTATTTCGGATTTGCACACCAGATATTTCATACCGTAAGCGTCGTGGCGGTGTCGGGCGTACCCGTTTCCCTTGCAAGACGTGTCGCCGTCCGCTGTGCCATAGGCAGGGAGGAAGGCTGTAAGGGTCTGCTTGGGGCGGTGATACTTCCCCTTGGGCTTATCGGACTTATAGGAGCACTGCTTCTTATCGCCTTTGCCGCACCCATAACGGTGCTGGCAGGCTCGGCAAAATCGGCCGCCGCATTGAGGGCGCTTGCCCCAAGCGCATTCTTTCTTGCCGTAGGCGGTGCGGTAAAGGGCTATCTGCAGGGCAAAAACGACCTATCTCCCGTAGCCGCTGCAAGCTTTTGGGAGGCGCTTGCCAAGCTCGTCTTCGGCGTCGGCGCCGCAGCCTGGCTGCATAAAAGGGGTGCCGCCCCAGAAATAATAGCCGCAGGGGCGGTGTTCGGTGTTACCTTCGGAGCGGGAATAGGCTGTGCCATTCTGCTTGCCAGGGCATACAGGGGCAAAAAATGTCCTCCCCAAAGAGGTGAGGCGGCAAAAGAGGTGTTCCGTCCGGCACTGCCGATGACGGCGGGCGCAATGATACTGAGCCTGATATCGACCCTTGACGCATCCTTTACGGTGAGCCTGCTGGTTTCATCGGGACAGAGTGCCGAAGCGGCCACAGCTCTTTACGGAATATATACCGGCTACGCCCTTACGATGTTTTCCTTTCCGTCGGCACTGACGGGGGCGGTGTCTGCCGCAACCATGCCCATAATTGCAGGTGCGGCGGCGGTGTGCGACAGAAAAAGGCTTAAAGAGGCATTTCTTTCGGGCATGACCGCCCTGGCGGTGATAGTATTTCCTGCGGCCGCAATGTACTTTGCCATCCCAAGCGGGATCATGACCCTGCTGTTTTCAAGAGCGGGGGACGTAGCCGAGGCCGCACCTCTTTTGAGGATACTTTCGGCGGGTGTGGTGCTCTCGGCGTTTTCCTCCTGGTCGGTCGCCGCACTGCAGGCAATAGGCAAGACGGTTAGGGCGACGGCGTCGGTAATAATCGGAGCCTTGGCAAAGCTTGCCGTCGGCGCCTTGCTAATACCGAGGATAGGTATATCGGGTGCCGCCACTGCGGCTGTTGCGGGGACGGCTGTGAGCTTCCTTGTATCGGCGCTGTGGCTTGGGCTGGGGGTCGGCTTGGGAGCGGTAAAGCCCCTTGTCTGCGCCATTCCGGCGGGAGTAATAGCCTACGTCCTTGCAGATAGGGTACAGGGCAGGTTTGCCGCAGTGGTACCTCTTGCCGCGGCGGGAACGGTATATATAGTATTGATGTTAGCTCTCGGAGGGTTCTCCCTTGGGAGATACGTAAGAAGGAAAGGAATTGAAAAGAGTGGAACTGGTACAAAAGGAAAGGTATACCTTTGACGATCTGTGCCGCATAATGGAGCTGCTTCGCAGTGAAAACGGCTGTCCCTGGGACAGGGAGCAGACCCACGAAAGCATACGCAAAAACTTTATAGAAGAGGTCTACGAGGTCTGTGAGGCCATCGACGGAAAAGACGCCGAGGGTATGGTCGAGGAGCTCGGAGACGTTATGATGCAGGTGGTATTTCACGCCCTTATCGGGCAGGAAAACGGGGAGTTTGAGATGTCGGACGTTTTCGACGGCGTCTGCAAAAAGCTCATAGTCCGCCACCCCCACGATTTCGGAGAGCTTACCCTCGAAAGCGGAACCTCCGAGGAGGTGCTTTCAAACTGGGAAAACATCAAAAACAGTACCAAAAAGAACGCTACCGTTCTCTCACCCATACAACAGGTGCCCAAATGCTTCCCCGCTCTGATGCGCATACAGAAGATAGCAAAGCGTGCGCAGAAGGCAGGCGTTGAGACACCCTGCGACGACGTAAGGGAGGCGCTTGCCGCCTTTGAGCAGAACGCAGATATGTCCCGTGCAGGTGAGCTTCTTGCGGCGGTAAGCGAGCTTTTAAGGAAAAACGGAGTGGATGCCGAGGAAGCCCTCGAGCTCTACGCCAATGATTATACAAGGAGGATATTAGAATGAATCGCACAGAATTTTCCGCAGCACTTGCAAAGAAACTCGGAGTCACCAAGAAGGAAGCCGATGCAACCGCACTTGCAGTAGTCGAGCTTCTCAAGGAGACCCTCGCCGCAGGCGAGAAGATCCAGCTTGCAGGCCTCGGCATTTTTGAGGTCAAGACCCGTGCCGCACGCAATACCCGTAACCCCCGTACCGGCGAGACCGTGAGCGTTCCCGAACGCAAGGTCGTCACCTTCAAGCCCGCCGCCGCACTCTAGGCGGAGATAAAGTAATTCCATGAGGCTTGACAAGTACCTCAAGGTATCCCGCCTTATCAAGCGCAGAACGGTGGCAAACGACGCCTGTGACAGCGAAAGAGTCAGTGTCAACGGCCGTCCTGTGCGTGCATCCTATCCCGTAAAGATCGGCGACGTCATCGAGGTCCGCTTCGGTGAGCGTACCCTCAAGGTAGAGGTCGTATCGATCGCCGAGACGGTCAGAAAAGAGGATGCGGGAGCTATGTATAAAGAGCTCTGAGAGGGCATATCCATGTAAATGAGGTGGTTTGCATGGATTCGGGAAATATAATCATTGAAGCAAGAAAACGTCTGAGCGCATCGGGCGTTGTCTCGGTCACGGGCTTTGACGATACCCAGATCGAGGCGGACACCGCCGAAGGGCGCATCCTCATTCGGGGAAAGGATCTCAACATCGAGAACTTTGATGCCCAAAGCGGAGAGCTGCTCCTTCAGGGACGTATAGACGGAATGGTCTACGTCGTCAAGGAGCCAAAAAAGAGTCTTGCGGCAAGGATATTCGGATGACCGTATGGAAAACAGCCCTGTTTTGGAGATCGTAAGATTTGCTCTGACCGTCCTTTTCGGAGCGGCGGCGTTCGGATTTTATACCCTATGCGGCCTTGTCCGTCTCAAAGGCAGACGGGCAAGGCTTGCTCTGGCGGACGGTATATTCTGGCTGGTGGGAATACCGGCATTTCTGTTGTTCGTCTTTTTTCTCAACGGCGGCCAGCCGAGGGTCTATCTGTTGCTTGGGTTGGGGGTCGGCTTCGGCCTCCCCTCGGCCGTTGCATCTGCCGTTTTGAGGGCAACTTCTGCGGGAAGAATCTGTCGCAGACTGAAAAATAAGGCAAAAAAACTCAAAAAAAGAGAAAAAGCCTATTTACAAAACTAATGTGTATGGTATAATAACTATAACCGTGACTGAAAGGTGAGATGGTTTGTGAGAATGCCAAAGGGCAGACGCGGAAGCGTAATAGCCAAGATAGCCGCATCGGCACTTGCCGTCTACGTTGCGGTTTTGTTTGTCTCGGTCGAGGCAAAGGTCGATAAGGCACGTGCCCAGCAGGCCGAGCTTGCCAAGCTCAGGGCGGAAAAGCAGCAACAGGTCGCCTATCTCAAGGACCTCACAAGGGGCGTTCCGGGCGAGGATTATATCATAAAGACCGCCCGTGAAAGGTTCGGTTATCTGCTGCCGGGCGAATCGATATACATAGACGTAAACGGCAAATAACGGCCCCGAGGGCTGTGTTTGATAAATACATATGCGAGAAATAAAAGGAGTAAAGATCCAGCTATGGAGCTTAAGGCGGGCGCTATCGTCGAGGGTAAAGTAACAGGTATTATGAAGTTCGGAGCGTTTGTATCGCTTCCGGAGGGTAAATCGGGATTGGTACATATTTCCGAGATCGCAAATACCTACGTAACAGATGTAAAGGAGCACCTTACAGAGGGGCAGACGGTCACAGTCAAGATAATCGGTATCGATGAATCGGGCAGACTCAATCTGTCTATAAAGAAGGCGCAGCCGCGGGAGCCTCGGCAGCCGAGATACAGCGAGCCGGTCTTTACGGGCGTCAAAAAGAAGCCTCAGGTATCTACCGGTGACAGCTTTGAGGATAAGCTCAAGGCCTTCATGCAGGACAGCGAAAGCAAGATGTCCGGCCTCAAGGGCGGCATGGAGAAAAAAGGCGGCATTCCCCGCCGTATGCGTACCAAGCAGAACTGAAAACGAAAGCTCTCCCGAGTTGATTCACGGGAGAGCTTTTTTGCATAAAAAGCCGGGCGGCCGTCGGTCTTGTGAGAAGACGGTCGCCCGTAAGCGGGTTGGGGATAAAGCTCTTATATCATACCCGTTTTTCTCGGCAGATACCGTCGGATACTGTCGGACGGAAAAATTTTGCGAGAGAAAAAAGTTGTCCTTTTCCCTTTATATTTTTCTGCGGATATGGTATAATTAGTCTGCATTATAACATTGGAGGAAACAGAGATGACAAACATCGTTAAATTTCCAAATCTCGGGATCCAGTTTACCATTGATCGCGTTATGTTTTCCATCGGCGGCATCAAGATATATTGGTACGGATTTATAATCGCACTGGCCTTCCTGCTTGCGGTGTGGTACGGTCTGCGCCGTTGTGAGAAGTTCGGCATCGACAAGGATACCATCGTCGATATGCTCCTTATAGTTACTCCCATAGCCATAATCGGTGCAAGAGCCTACTATGTATTGTTTAACTTCTCGGAGTTTGAGGGCGATTTCTGGAGCGTATTTGAGATATGGAACGGCGGTATCGCCATCTACGGAGCGGTGATATTCTCGGTCATATCGGCTCTTATATTCTGTAAGATCAAAAAGCTCAATACCCTTAACCTCTTTGACCTTGGCGCACTTGGCCTTATGATAGGTCAGTCGATAGGCCGTTGGGGCAACTTCGTAAACGGCGAAGCCTACGGCATTGCCGTAGACGGTCTGCCCTGGGGTATGGTCGTTGAAAACCAGATACATTCCACCTTCGGCGTCATGGTGCATCCGATATTCCTTTACGAGAGCCTTTGGAATGCGCTGGGACTGCTGATACTCCATTTCGTATCCAAAAAGCGCCGCTTCTACGGCCAGATATTCTTCTCCTACATTGCCTGGTACGGCATCGGCAGAGGCTTTGTCGAGGGTATACGCGGAGACGACGCACTGCTGTTCTTTGATACCGGCATAAAGGTAAGTCAGGTGCTCGGATATCTGTCCGCCCTTGTCGCCATAGGTATCATCGTATACAAGTTTATCTTCTCCGACCGCGGAGATACCATAGAGCTCCTTACCAAGGAGGAGATAGCCCAGGCAAAGCTCGCCGCCGTGGCGGAGGGTGCCGCAGAAGAGACCGTCGAGGTCGCACCGGCCGAGGTCGCCTGCGAGTGCGAAGAAGCCGCAGAGGAGATCACAGAAGAGACCGTCGAGGAGACAAAGGAAGAGGAGACACTTTAATGGCAATACTCATGGACGGCAAGGCACTTGCCGCAGAGACCCGTAAGGACATATCCCGCCGTGTTGCGGAGCTTGACTATCAGCCCTCACTTGCGGTGATAATAGTCGGAAACAACCCCGCCTCACGCTTTTACGTAAACAATAAGAAGAAGGACTGTGCCGAGTGCGGTATAAAGAGCATAGAGTACGCCCTTTCGGAGGACACCAAGGAGAGCGAGCTGCTTGAGCTTATTGCAAGGCTCAATGCCGACGACGAGCTTGACGGAATTCTTGTCCAGCTTCCCCTGCCAAAGGGTATAGACGAAAAGGCGGTCATCGCCGCCATCTCCCCCCAAAAGGACGTAGACGCCTTCCACGCCGAAAACGTCGGCCACATAATGCTCGGTGATGCCGCCCTGCTTCCCTGCACCCCTGCAGGAGTTATGCGTCTGCTCGAGCGCTACGGCATTGACCCCGCCGGCAAGGAGTGCGTGGTCATCGGCAGAAGCAATATCGTCGGCAAGCCCCAGGCGATGCTCCTTCTCCACCGCAACGCTACCGTCACCATCTGCCATTCCCGCACCCGTGACCTCCCGGAGGTCACCCGCAGGGCGGACATAATCGTCTGCGCCGTGGGCAAGGTCGACTTCCTCAGAGCCGATATGGTACGCCGGGGCGCGGTAGTTATCGATGTCGGAATGAACACCAGAGCCGACGGCAGCCTGACCGGTGACGTGGATTTTGCCGCAGTTGAGCCCATAGCATCCTACATAACTCCGGCTCCCGGCGGCGTCGGACCGATGACGAGGGTAATGCTGCTTGAAAATACCCTTACAGCGGCAAAAATGAGAAGAAAAAGCTGAAAAACAGCTGTAAAAATGCTTGACAACACTTGAATTAAGTGTTATAATAGTCGAGCCGCGTTGAGAAGGCTTGAAGTCTGTCCGTAAATGACAGCGCCTTTAAGAGCGGGAGTTAGGCGGGAAACCGTCAAAAGACGAGGAGAGAAAAGAAAACCATGTATGCAATCATCGAAGCCTGCGGCAAGCAGTACAAGGTGCAGGAAGGCGACGTCGTCTTTATGGAAAAGCTCGGCGGCGAGGCCGGCGAGACCGTGAAGTTTGACAAGGTCGTTCTTGTTTCCGGCGACAGCACCGTAGTAGGCAAGCCCTACGTAGAGGGCGCCTCCGTTGAAGCGGAGATCCAGAAGAACGGTAAGGGCCGCAAGATCCGCGTTTTCAAGTACAACGCCAAGAAGAACTACAGAAAGCGCCAGGGTCACAGACAGCCCTACACCAAGGTTCAGATCTCGAAGATCGCGCTTTGAGTTGAATGACACGGGCGGTATTTTACCGGCGTAACGGTAGGTTGATCGGATTCGATATAAAGGGTCACAGCGGATATGCTGAAAGCGGAAGCGACATCGTCTGTGCGGCGGTGAGCACCCTGACCGAGCTTGTCGAATGTACGATCAATGACCAGGCAAATGCCGGAGCGGATGTCACGGTAGACAGCAAAAGAGCCGAGATAACCCTGCGCCTGCCCGAGACTCTCTGCGAAGAAAAACAAAAAATTTGCCAAAGCGTGATGGAAGCGGCCTATAAGGTGCTTTCTGAGTACGCAGGGCAGTACAAAGGCTATCTTGAGACAGCCGAAAAAATAATTGACGGAGGAAGAAACAATGCTTAGAATAGGCCTGCAGTTTTTTGCACATAAAAAGGGCGTAGGTTCCACCAAGAACGGTCGTGACAGTGAGTCCAAGAGACTTGGCACCAAGCGTGCAGACGGTCAGTTCGTTCTCGCCGGCAACATTCTCGTTCGCCAGCGCGGAACCAAGATCCACCCGGGCAACAACGTCGGCATCGGCAGCGACGATACTCTCTATGCCAAGATCGACGGCACGGTAAAGTTCGAGCGCGTCGGCAAGGACAGGAAAAAGGTTTCCGTCTACGCCGCGGAGTAATTTGAACGCAGGCAGGGGTGAGGCTCATCACCCCTGCTTTTTTATTCTGAAGAGGACTGATTATATGTTTGTCGATACAGCGGAAATAACCGTTCGCGCAGGTGCGGGCGGCAACGGCTCGGTGAGCTTTCACCGTGAAAAATACGTTCCTGCGGGCGGTCCCGACGGCGGCGACGGCGGCAGGGGCGGCGACATTATCCTTCGCGCGGATGACAATATGTCCACACTGATGGACTTTCGTTATAAGACCAAGTACGTAGCCTCCGACGGTGAGCCCGGTAAGGGCAAGAAGTGCTTTGGCAAGGATGCTCCGCCTCTTGTGATACGTCTGCCCCGTGGTACGGTCGTTAAGGACAAGGCAAGCGGTACCGTCATAGCCGACATGAGCGCTTACGATGAATTCGTGCTTGCAAAGGGCGGAAGAGGCGGCTGGGGAAACGCCCACTTTGCCACTCCGACACGACAGGCACCGAGATTTGCCCGTGCGGGAAGCAAGGGTGAGGAGCTGAGGGTACAGCTTGAGCTCAAGCTCCTTGCAGACGTCGGACTGGTCGGCTTTCCCAACGTCGGCAAATCGACACTTCTGTCGGTCATTTCGGCGGCACGTCCCAAGATAGCAAACTATCATTTTACCACCCTTGTGCCAAACCTGGGCATAGTTACGGTAGGGGATATGTCATTCACCGTTGCCGACATTCCCGGACTTATTGAGGGAGCCAGTGACGGAGCGGGGCTTGGTGCGGAATTTCTGCGCCACGTCGACCGCTGCAGACTTATAATCCACGTCGTCGATGCCGCAGGCACCGAGGGCAGGGACCCCGTAGAGGATTACGAGCAGATAAATTCCGAGCTGTTTTTATACAGCGAGGAGCTTGCAGGACGTGACATGATCGTCGCCGCCAACAAGACCGACGCAATCTACGACCCCGAGCTGCTTGAACGCCTCAAATCCCACTGCGCCGACTACGGTGTGGAGGTCTTCGAGATATCCGCCGCAACACGTCAGGGGGTCGATGCGCTCATGGAGAGGGTGGCGGCCAAGCTTGCCGCACTGCCGCCGGTAAAGGTGTACCAGAGCGAATACGTCCGTGAGGTCAAGCCCGTCGGCGAAGCACGTGAGGTCGTCATTACAAGACGTGAGGACGGTGCCTTCGTAGTCGAGGGAGACCGCCTGCTCAAGGCCGTTGCAATGGTCGACCCCGACGATTACGAGTCCCTTAACTATATGCAAAGGGTGCTTCGTGACTTCGGAGTGTTCGATAAGCTTGAGGAAATGGGCGTAAACGAGGGAGATACCGTCGTTATCTACAACTTCGAGTTTGATTACATTAAATAGTCGAAATAAAATCAAAATCACCGCAGAATTTTAAATCTGCGGTGATTTTTTGCAGTTATAAAACGTTTTAAGCTATGTAAAGCAAGTCACTTTACATAATCGGAATTTAGGGAACTATGCGCAGTGCGGCGATCTTTCCGGGAAGAAGCTTGACCGAGATCTCCTTGCCTGCGGTAAGCAGGGGCAGATCGGTGCTCTCTGCCGCATCGGTGCGGTAGACACCCTTGGGGGAGGCGGGAAGCTTGACGGTAGCGACGGTCTCCTTATCGGAGGAGTTGTAAAGACGGAGGATGTATCCGTTCTTTCCGTCCTCGGGGGTCTTTACGGCGCTGACACGTACGTTCTTGCCCGAAAGCTTGAACAGAGATCCTTCTGCGGGAAGCTCACCGCTGTGTGCACTTGCGGTAACGAAGCTTACGGGGTGACAGAAGAGATCGGAAATACGGGAGTATGAATCGCCGGAGGGCTCGGTAACCGCAGAACGCCGATGCGGACGTTGTGGATACCGTACTCGGGATAGGGATCGGGGTCGTAGGAGGAGCGGATAAGGGTGACCGAGATGGAGTTCTTGTTTCCGCGGAAGCCGTAGCGGCTGTCGCAGGTGACCTGGATGCCGTCGGCAGCCATAAACGACAGGCAGGGTACGTCGTGAGATGCGGCGGGACGGGTCAGTATTCCTGCGGGGATGTCGCTTGTGTAGCCCGATGCCTCAAAGCTGAAGGGGAGGGTGAAGTTGAGCTGGGGAGTGCCGACACCCTGTCTTCCGACCTCGTGCCAGTCGGCCCTGAGGTTGAACTCAAGGGTGGGGGAGTTGGAGGGCAGGGTAATGCGGACCTCGAGAGAGGAGTTTTTGAAGGAGGTCTTGTAAAAGACGGTGTCGCCGCTTACATGCTCTATTCTGACAGGACAGCTTTCGTTGACGTCGGTGATCTCGGAGTAGCTTCCAACACGCCAGGAGGTCATACCGTGGACGTCGTCCTCAAGTATATAGCGGAAGAATGCAGAGGGCTTATCGATAAGCTGTCTGCCGTTTTTCTTGTCGGTCAGCGAGATAAGCTTCATCGTGCGGCGGTCAAAGACGGCCTTGACAAGCTCGTTTTCGAGGATAGGATCGTCGTCGTTTATATGGTCACGGCGGCCGTAATCGGGGAAGGAGAAGGGCGCAAAGCTCTTTTCGGTCTCGTAGATGATGGCGGTGGTGTAGCCCAGAGCGGGGATCTCGCAGGCAAGCTCAAGGGTCAGATAGTGGTGTCCCCAGTAATGGGTGCCGGAATTCTTGACCCTGACCTTGATCTCCCTGCCGTCAATGTCCTTTGCACGGAGCCTTCCGGGATCGCCCGGCCAGTCCCACATGGTTATCTCAAAGGGAATATCCCTTGAATACTGGGCGGTGTTAAAGAGGGTAAAGATACGTGTCTTGCCGCGTGCATGGCCGACCTGCGAGAAGCGGAAGCCGGAGGCCTGGTCGGTAGCAAAGCCGACGCCCGCACCCTCGGAAAGGGTATGGCGGTCGTCAAGGTCGGCAAGTACCGCAGAGGTATCGGTGGAGTCGGATATACGGCGCATCGCCGCCGTTGCGGCGACGTTTGCCTCGGCAAGAGCACTCTGGAAATTGCCAAGGGCGTATTCTCTGGTCTCAATAACGCCCGAGCCGGGGAGAATGTCGTGGAAATGGTTGAAAAGTATCTTCTCCCAAGCCTTTGCAAAGCCCTCCGAGCGGTCCTCACCGCCGACAAGCCTTGCACCTGCCGAGAGGGCCTCGGCCTCGTAAAGACGTGCTTCGCCTATGCGGTTTGACATCTTGACACGGCTCTGGGAGCTGTAGCAGCCGGTAAATACGAAGTTGCGCTCGCCCGTAGCAACGGGAAGGCCGTCGGAGCATTTTTCAAGCTCCTCAAAGAAGCCGTTGATGGTACCGAACTTAAGCGTAGCCATGATAGGCCAGCTCTGCATATCGATAAGCCTTTCGATATCACGTCTGGTCGGGCCGCCGCCGTGGTCGCCGACACCGTAGCAGCGCAGGAATACGTTTACTCCGTACTTGGAGCAGACCTCGGGGACCATGTGGAAGCAGAAGGGCTCGATCTCGCTGTTGTACCAGGCGGGATCCTTCCATACAAGCAGCTCGGCGCCGCTGTCGGCACGCCACTTGTAGGCTACGAGATCCTCCTCGCCTCGGCAGTGGTAGTAGTACTTGACCCTGCCGTGAGCGCAGATCTCGGGAATGTTGGCCGAATGTCCGAAGGTGTCAGGCTCAAAGTCGACCTTCTGGTCCTCAAAGGACCTTCCGAAGATACGGTTGAAGTAACGCTTGGTGTAGAGTATATGACGGCAGAGCGACTCGCCCGAGGGCATATTCTTGTCGGTCTCTACCCAGGTGGTGGAGGAAAGATCCCATCTGCCCTCGTCCACACGCTTTTTGATCTCCTCAAGCATCGAGGGGGCGTACTGCTCGACGATGCGGTATACAGACGCCTGCGACTGGGCGAAGGTAAACTGCGGATATTCCTCCATCAGGTCAAGCATGGTACGGAAGGTGTCGACGGTAACGGCGGCAGTCTCCTGGAAGCCCCACATCCAGTTCATATCAATGTGTGCGTGTGCAACGCAGTGGACGCTGTATTTCTTGCACTCCGCCGACAGGGGGAGGAGCAGGCTCTCTGCAAACTTGGCACACTGGTCGGTAACGGTGCCTGCAGAATCAAGCTCTGCCAGAACTGCGTCTGCGGCGGCCTCGACCGGCTCGTCAAACTCGCCCGAGCGGGTACGGGAAAGCCTGTGGGCATAGTCTATCTCGGCGGCAATACGCCCGGCCCAATAGGATTTATTTGCCTGGTGGAAGATACGCTCTGTCTTTTCGGTAAGGTTCATCGGTTGGTCTCTCCTTTCAGCTTAAGCAGGTAGCCCTCGAGTATCAGCGAGGCGGCTACTGCGTCTACTACGCCACGGCGTTTTTTACCGTGTACGCCTGTTTGGGTGAGTATTGAATGTGCTTCGACGGTAGTCCTGCGTTCGTCCCACAGCGTGACCTCTGCGGCGGTCGCTGCGGCAAGACGCTCGGCAAAATCGGCAGCCTTGAGGGATCTTTCGCCTCGGCTTCCGTCCATGTTTATGGGATTGCCTACGACGACACGGGTTATCTTGCGTGAGGTGAGAAACTCGACCACCTTCTCAAAACGCCGTTCGGCGTTCCATTCGGATATGACCGCAGTCTCTCCCGCAAGGGTCGCACTTTCGTCGGAAACGGCAATGCCGGTGCGTGCATCTCCAAGGTCTATGGCGGCGATCTTCATTCGCAGAACTCCTTTTCTTTGCAGTTATCAGATAATATTATACCATATATGTCCGTTTGGTACAACTTTTTGCCGACAAAAAATCCCTTCCTCCGACACGTATTTGCTCAAGGTCTGTCACAAGCAGGGGAAAGGGGTCGTAAATGGGAGGATAAGGTCGGACGAAACAGGTTTACAAATGACGTATTTTGTTATATAATCCGAACAAAGGACGGATAAACGTATGCTTATTAACGCAAAAGATATTGTGGTTTTTGGAGACGGAAAATCTGTGGATGTCCACCGTGTAGCCTCTCTCGCAGAGAAATTTTCGCTGTACGGGGTAGATCGGGACCTGAGGGTGTTTGCACGTGAGGACGGAAAATACCTCCTTTGCGGTGACAACGCACCCTTCCGTGCGGCAGTGCTTGCGGGATTTACACATCTGCCATGCGACGTTTTGAACCCTTATCCTCCTCCGCCTAAGGTGCAAAAACGGGAACGCAGAGGGGTCATAAGGGACGGTCGGCTGCTTGTAAACACCCTTAAGCGTGCCGTGGAACAGGTCAGAGCAGGCGGAATGCGGGTCGGATTTGAGCAGGAGGAGCTTCCCGATGCCACTTTGATAAGGATAAGTCTGCCAAAATGAGCAAAATTTGGAGAATATTTTTATAGAAGTATTGTAAAATTCATCCGAGTGTGGTATAATTAACGAATTGAAAAAGAAGAAATATTAACAGGGTGGAGAATTACATGGAAAAAAAGTTTGTTTACCTGTTTACCGAAGGCGACGCCGGCATGCGTGAGCTTCTCGGCGGCAAAGGCGCTAACCTTGCCGAAATGACCAAGCTCGGTCTTCCCGTTCCCCAGGGCTTCACTATTTCTACCGAAGCCTGCACCGCTTACTATGAGGACGGCAAGAAGATCAACAGCGAGATCATGGCCCAGATCAACGAGTACATCGCCAAGATGGAGGTCATCACCGGCAAGAAGTTCGGCGATAAGGAAAATCCTCTGCTGGTATCGGTCCGCTCCGGTGCGAGAGCGTCCATGCCCGGTATGATGGATACCATACTCAACCTCGGTCTTAACGAGGACGTTGTTGACGTTATGGCCAAGAAGTCCAACAACCCCAGATGGGCTTGGGACTGCTACAGAAGATTTATTCAGATGTATTCCGACGTCGTTATGGAAGTCGGCAAGAAATACTTTGAAGAGCTCATCGACAAGATGAAGGAAGAAAAGGGCGTCAAGCAGGACGTCGAGCTCACTGCCGACGATCTCAAGGCCCTTGCCGGCCAGTTTAAGGCCGAATACAAAGCCAAGATCGGTAAGGACTTCCCCTCCGACCCCAAGGAACAGCTCATGGGCGCAGTCGAAGCCGTCTTCCGTTCCTGGGACAACCCCCGTGCAAACGTATACCGCCGCGACAACGACATTCCCTACTCCTGGGGTACTGCCGTTAACGTTCAGTCCATGGCCTTCGGCAACATGGGTGACGATTGCGGTACCGGTGTTG
>JAFXIT010000047.1 GCA_017532825.1 Clostridia bacterium | reverse complement strand
GGTATTTTTATATTCCTTTACGCCCTGATTCACATCGGGTTGTCTCAAAAAATCAAAGAATCCCATTTTAGATCTCTTTACAACATACCGAGGATTGCTTCCTTCGGTCTTGCTCCCATCGCCTGATTTACGATCTTGCCGTTTTCAATCACCACCAGAGTCGGAATGCTCATAATGCCGAACTGACTCGCCAGCTCTGCTTCTTCATCCACGTTGATCTTTCCGACCTTGATGTCGGGGCGCTCCTCCGCGATCTCTTCCACAATCGGCACTACCATACGGCAGGGGCCGCACCAGGGAGCCCAAAAGTCCAAAAGGACTGTCTTATCGGAATCCAATACTTCTTTTTTAAAATTGTTTTTGTTGATATTGATAGCAGACATTTTTACGTCCTCCTTTTTCTTTGTGGCTTCATTATATCACAGCTTTTGCCGCTGTTCTGTGATGATGTCACATTTCTGTTTTTTACCTAAATGCAGCCATTATACACGACAAAACTCCCCGAGTACGGCAGGCACCGTATTCGGGGAGTGTCTTTTTGACCGCAGTTTATCCGGCAGTACACCGAAGCAACGGAAAACAAGGGCTCCGAAAACCGACCGTTCTCATTTTCAGGATAAATCAGTCCAGACGGAATATCTCTCCGTCCATCGCACCTCGGACGGTCAGTATATATTTCCCCGTATCCAACGGATCGACGCTTCTGCGTTCGGCGGTGGCACCAAGCTCGACAGGGCATTCCCTGTACCCGTGAAGACGGACGCTCATGGTCCCCCTTCCGCTTGTGAATGCGGCAAGGTCGACGGAGTAATCAAGGCTCGAGCTGACGGGTATGAGGGCATTGAGGATCGTACGCTCTCCGTCGCAGACGCTCTCGAGAGCCTCCCCTCTCATGGCGATTACGTCGTTTATCACCCGCCCGACCTGCTCGTTTGGCAGGATAAACCGTGCCGCCAGTATCGGCTCAAGCAGGGTACTGCCGCCACTCTGTAGTCCGTCGTGAATGGCCATAGGTGTCGCCACCATAAAATCCAGCGGATGGGTATGCACCAGATGGTGCTCACCATCGACAAGCCGTATATTCACGTCGGTCACCTGCCACCCAAGTCTCCCCTGGTTGAGCGCATAGGGAAGTGCCTGCTCCACCTGATGCTGGTAGCAGGCCATTATTTTTCTCACGGGGACCTCCGACGAAAATCTAACGCCGCTCCCCCTCGGAGCAGGCTCAATGACAAACCGCAGTACCGCCCAGCAGGGCTTTGGCATTGTATACGCCGCAAAGCCCTCGCAGACAGAGGACACCGTTTCCTTATATATGATGGCAGGAGCGCCGAAGGTGACCTCCAGACCAAACCGTGTACTAAGCAGCTCACCGACTATCTCAAGCTGTATGGTGCCCATTACGCACAGATGCAGCTGGTTGACCGCACGGACGTATTGCACCTCAAGCAGCGGGTCCTCACCCGAGAGTATCTCGCAGGCACGGCGAAGCTCCTCCATCTTCCCGGGATCGGACGGTATGACCTGAACGGTTATAAGGGGCGTTCTGAGCTGACCGGGTCGGATATTTCTGTCGGTAGGCTCCGCATTTCCCAGTACCTGCCCGATACGCACCTCCCCAAGGCCGTAGACGATGCCTATCTCCCCTGCGGATATTCTGCCCACAGGGCTCAAGGAGGCGTCACAGATCTGGGTTATCTTGTGAATCACCTGCTTTGCCTCACCGCTGACGGGGTCCTCGCCCGCATCAACGGTGACCGCCTCACGGTTTTGAAGGCTTCCGCCGTAGAGCCGCACCCAAACGCCTCTGCCGAGGTTTTTATCCTGAACGGCTGCAAATACCACTCCGCAGAGCTCATCACCCGTTCTCGGCGGGGGAAGATAGGAAACGACACCGTCAAGCAGCGCTCCCACACCCTCTCCCCTCAATGCCGAGCCGCAAAACACGGGGAATGCGCACCCCCTGCCCGTAAGCTCCGCCAGGTTCTCGTCAAGAAAGGCCTTCGTAAACTGTTCGCCGTTTAAATATCTCTCCAACAGCTCGTCACGCTCGCCGCAGATCAGCTCGCTGAGTGCCTCGGTGTCGGACGGATCGACGATGCGCTTGGTAAGCATACGCTCTATCTGCGTCTTGACAGCAGATACGTCGGCGCCCTCACGGTCGGTCTTGTTGATAAAAAACAGCAATGGGATGTTCTGCTCACGCATTGCCCCGAACAGTACCTCGGTCTGCGCCTGCACACCTTCAACGGCGCTCACCACCAATACCGCACCGTCAAGCGCCCACATAGACCGCTCGACCTCTGCCGAGAAATCAACGTGTCCCGGGGTATCGATAAGATTGATGCGGACGTCCTTATAGTCAAAGGAAACGCAGGTAGACTTGACCGATATGCCCCTTCTCCGCTCAACGGGGAGGTTGTCGGTATGTGCCGTACCCGAGTCAACGCTTCCGGGCGTACGAATGACCCCGGCATATGATAAAATTTGTTCGGACAAGGTGGTCTTTCCGGCATCAACGTGTGCAAAAATGCCGATATTTCTTATCTGCCTCATTGGTTTTAGGCTCCTGTTACGGGTAGATCTACATCTCGGAAACGGGGTCTTCAACGACCCTTACAAGCTCGTCCATATCCTTGCGCTTCTTGGTACGAAGTCTGTCGCCCTCGGCGGCGTAGCCGAGGGTTATCACCAGCCTGACTGCCCCCTTGAGCCCGCAAAGCTTTCGTATCTCCGCATCGTCAAGCCAGCCGAGTATACAGCTTCCGAGCCCCTGCGCGCACGCCTCTGCGGTAATATAGGCGGCGACTATACCGATATCGATGGAGCGGTAGTCGTTATTCTTTACCTTTGCGCCCAGCGCCGCCGTTTTGCAGTAGGGAGCCTCGGATATAACCAGCAAGACGGGTGCGTCGGATGCAAAGCGGTTCATTCCCATACCCTGGGTCGCCTTTGCGACCCTCTTTGCCGTCTCTCCCCTGCACAGGGTAAGCTGATAGGGCTGACCGTTGCAGGCAGAGGGGGCAAGCCGTGCCGAGGCCAGTATTCTCTCGAGCTTTTCCTGCTCGACCTCACGCTCGGGAGCGTAGCTTCGGCAGGACTGTCTGTTTTGGGCTATCTCGGTAAAGTTCATAATTTGGCTCCTTTTATCCGTATACCTCGCAGATCCTTGCAAGTATCTCAACGTCTGCGGGGCAAAAATCGTAGTTTGGTATCTCACTCGGAGTTATCCATTTTATATCGTCGTGCTCAAGCTTTTGGGGAACGCCCTCGGTGATCTCGGCGCAAAACAGCCTCAGATGCACCGTCAGATCGGGATATCGATGTGTGACCTCGAAAAACTCTCTGCCGACCGCAACGGTGACACCGAGCTCCTCCCTGCACTCTCTCACGAGCGCTTCCTCGGCCGTCTCGCCCGACTCTACCTTTCCGCCGACGAACTCCCAAAGGAGACCTCTTGCCTTGTGCTTGGGCCGTCTGCATATCATAAATCTGTCCCCGTCCCAAATAAGGGCGGCTACTACTTCGGTCATTTTCGTCTCTCCCAAATACCGATTACCGCACTAAACTATACCACATTTCGGCCTAAATATCAACATCAAGCATTAAAACGCAAAAAAGGGAGCGAGAGCTCCCTTTTTTGTTTCGTATCCAACAATCAGATTGCCAAATTAAAAGTAGTTAAAGCCAAGATCTTCTGCCGTAACTCCAATGGAACTGAAATCAATATCTATATTTTCGCAAATAAGCCATGCCATTCCAGATGATACTTCCCTTACCGAACTTCTTAACGATGATGTGTATATTCCACTATAGTTGCTGTAGCTCAGTAACGAACCACTCTTAAACGATGAAGCATATAGCGTTCCATACATACGTACACTTTCGTAACTAAAAAGCCAAAAATATGACCCGTCCATGTTTTCATCTATTTCGAAATAAAAACTATACCCTCCTTCTATGTACAAAATTAGCATTATTGCATTATCATCCGATGTATAAGCTGCGCTTCTTGTTATCTTCAGTCCTGACGCATATTCAGAATCCAAGCTAATAGCATAACCTCCGCTAATAGCGTAACCTTCTCCGATAATATAGTCCTTCATTTTTGTAAACGGATCGCATTCCTTTTGATAGAATTGTGCCATCGTAAGTGCTTGTCCATAGTTAAGGCCATCAAGTTCTCCCGCAAATACAGCAAAATTCAGATTCTGTGAGTTGGAAATGGTCCACGTATTTATTCCTATTACTTCGCCGTAAATATTAATAAGCGGACCGCCGGAATTGCCGTTAGTAATGGATGCATCGTGTTGAACACAGGTAACGTTATCGACAACTCTGCTTGCGTAGGTTATTATCCCTTGGGTGTACGTATTAGTCATTCCTCTGGATGAGCCTATTGCATATATTGTTTCTCCAACCTTAACAGGATTTTTACATACTGTCGCATAATCCAGCCCCGTTGCATCAATTTTCAGTACCGCAAGGTCTCTGTTTTTATCATAAGCTAACACAGAGGTAACCGTATATTCTTTTTCGCCTATTACGACGATTGCAGAATACGCTCCATCAATAACGTGATAATTTGTGACTATTTTTCCGTCGGCAGATATAACAAATCCGGAACCCAGCGCAAGTGAACCACCGTTTTTCTCATAAGTAGTTATTTCACACACAAACTTTACAGCCTGCTCATAAATTTCTGTCGCAGTAAACGTTGGAATAGCGTACACTTCCTGATAAGAATGTTCGCAATTAACACAGGTAAACGTCTTTGTTCCTTCTTGTATGCACGTTGCCTCTACAGCAACAACACCTTCATCGTATTGATGCCCTGTAGCATTTACAGTCTCCTGTGCTACAAGGATTTCATTACATACCGAACAGTGCTTGCCCTCGGTCAGTCCATCCTCGGTGCAGGTGGGTGCAACAGCGGCGTCGATGACCTCGGTATGGCCGAGCTTGGCCATCACTTCCTGCGCTACGAGGATCTCCTCACATTCCGAGCAGTGCTTACCCTCGGTAAGTCCGTCCTCGGTGCAGGTAGGTGCAACAGCGGCATCAACTGTCTCAATGTGCTTGTGTCCGCAAGCTGTTAAAATCAATATCATCATAACGATCAACAGCATGCAACAGGGTGCTTTTTTCCTCATTTTTTCTCCTCCTATTGAGAATAAAATAAAAAATGCGCCTACCGAAGTAAGCGCACAAAAACACAGACTCCGATAGTCGCCAAACTAATCATTGCAAAATTGGTATAATACCACACAAGCAAAGAGGAATCTGCATTTTATCAAATTCTATTTTGCTCGCGTGGAAAAAAGATATACTTTTCACAAAAAGAAAATTATACCTATTTTGCAATATTCGATTAGTTTGGCGTACTTATTATACCCCTACATTCGACCGTTGTCAACCGTTTTCTGCATTTGTTGAAAAACGGCAGGACTCAAAGTCCTGCCGTTTTGATTTATTAATATTCTCTTCAGTCGATATTTATAAGCTCGTAGTCGAGGCTTCCGACTCCCAGCTCGGCGGCGGAATTGACCGTACGGAGGCCGTTGCGGCTTTCGATACGTTCGATAAGATGGGGCTTGCCGGGGTCGGAGGAGGCGTAGACAAGGTCGATGCAGGCCTTGTCAAGCGCCACGGGATCGTCGGAGGCAAGTATACCTATGTCGGCCATGCAGGGGTCCTCTGCAACGGCACAGCAGTCGCAGTCGACGCTCATATTCTTCATGACGTTTATATATACGAGCTTACCGTCAAAGAAGTCGACCACCGAGCTTGCCGCA
The DNA here is from genome assembly GCA_017532825.1 of Clostridia bacterium. Classification (GTDB taxonomy): domain Bacteria; phylum Bacillota; class Clostridia; order Oscillospirales; family QAMX01; genus RGIG6452. Next base: position 27,267 of record JAFXIT010000047.1, on the reverse strand, counting down.
TCTGCCATGGAGTCAAGGAAGCTGTCGTGATCGCCCGTCCAGAGCTTGCTTGGATCGCCCGAGCCGTGGATATAGGCCTTTCCGTAGGAGGAGGCAACTCCGATGGATATCTGCTTGAGCGCTCCGCCGAAGCCGCCCATGGGGTGACCCTTAAAGTGGGAAAGGACGAGCATGGAATCGTAGCCTGAAAGACTCTTTCCTACGTAGTTCTTCTTTATTCGTCTGCCCTTTGGCAGGTCGAGAACGAGGTCGGGACCCTCGGCATCGAGGATATCCACCTTAAAATTATCGCTCCAGCCGTGGTCCTTCATAAGGCGCATATGCTTGTCGGTGGTGTTGCGTTCGCCCGAATAGGCGGTGTTGCACTCGGTAACGGTTCCTCCCACAAGCTCAATGACCGGCTTCCAGAGCTCGGGACCGATAAAATTCTGATTTCCCTTTTCTCCCGAATGAAGCTTTACTGCTACCCGTCCTCCAAGCTCCTTGCCCACGGCCTTATACAGACGTACTACACTTTCAGCCGTTATCTCGCTTGAAAACCAGACCTTTGCGCTCATATTTTTCGACCTCCGGTAAAATTTCTTTGGATATTATACCACAAACGCATTGAAATGTCATCCGCATTGTGATATAATAGCGCTCCCTGCACCCAAAAAACGGACGAAAATATACCTTTCAAAGAAAGGAAGTTGTAAATATGACCCCGCTCCGACCTCTTGAGAGTCTGCCCAAGTACGCTCCGACCAATCCCCTTCGGAGGAAATTCGATGACAATTTTGATTTTCTTTTCGACTTTTTAAATATTGCTCAGTCATTCGACAAAAGCCGACAGGATCCCGACCTCGAAAAGAGTATGATTAATACAAACAGACGGGACGCCTGCCAAAAAACATCAAAAGCCAATGTCTCTGACCGGCGTCCGTCGCAAACATATTACGGAGGTCAAGACACTATGACTCAGCTGCAGCCGCCCTATCGGGTGTACATCGCCGACTGCGACGAAAGGTTTGTATCGGCACTCTCTTCCGAGTTTTCCGCAACCACCGACTTCTTCCCTGTGGGACATGCCGCGGACGGACCGTCCGCATTCCGTGAGATTTCCGCACTTCTTCCCGACCTTGTCATCCTCGACTCCTTTTTGCAGGGATTTGACGGTCCCGAGCTTCGCAGCCGTCTGCTTAAGACACTCGGCGACAGGGCTCCCGAATTTATGTTTGTCGACTCCCGTCCCCAGGAGACTGCAAAGCGCGCATCCGACATCAGCCTGTGCTACTACTGTGCAAAGCCCATCGACCCCTTCACCCTCGTTTCAAGGATCAAGGAGATCCTCGCACCGTCCTCCAAAGATGGACAGTCCGACAAAGCAAGCCCCAACGCTTTGCTCTCCGAGATCACCGATATGCTCCACGACATCGGCGTTCCCGCCCACATAAAGGGCTATCAGTACCTCCGTGAGGCCATTTCCCTTTCGGTAAAGGACCCCGACATAATCAACTCCATCACAAAGCGCCTCTATCCCGGCGTGGCAAAGAAGTACTCCTCCACCGCTTCTCGTGTCGAACGTGCCATACGTCACGCCATCGAGCTTGCCTGGGAGCGTGGAGACATCGACCGCATACAAAACCTCTTCGGCTACACCGTTTCAAACCAGAAGGGAAAGCCCACAAACTCCGAATTTATTGCAATGCTTGCAGACAATATCCTCCTGCGTATAGACGACAGAGGAAATATTCGCCACGCAGCGGTGTAAAAATTCACATCAGACGGGCTGTACGGGGCGGTCAATATCGTCAAATCGCAGATTTACTTTCACCCCGCCAAAGAGTATAATATCTTACCGTCGGCCTTTGCCGACGGTATTTTTTTGTTTGGGGCGTATACAAATGAATCTTTCCTATCTCAAACCGAAGCTTTTTTCCACGCTGAAGGGCTATTCACGGGCACAGCTTGTTCGTGACCTTGTGGCAGGGGTCATCGTTGCCATAATCGCTCTGCCGCTGTCGATCGCTTTGGCCCTTGCCTCGGGCGTCGAGCCTGCCTGCGGCGTCTATACCGCTATTGCAGCAGGCTTTGTGGTATCTCTGTTTGGCGGAAGCCGTGTGCAGATAGCCGGACCCACCGCCGCCTTTGCGACGGTAGTTGCAGGTATCGTCGCCACCCAGGGTATGGACGGTCTTATCATCGCCACCGTGCTTGCAGGCATCATACTCATTCTTATGGGCATCTTCAAGCTCGGAAGCCTTATCCGCTTTATCCCCTACACCATAACCACCGGCTTTACCGCAGGTATAGCCGTTACGATCTTTTTGGGCCAGATAAAGGACTTCCTCGGCCTTACCTACGCCCAGGGCGTCAAGCCCATCGAGACCCTTGAAAAGATAAGCGCAAATATCGAGGCCATTTCGACCTTCAGCTGGCAGGCTCTGCTCGTTGGCGGGATCTCCCTGCTGATACTTATCTTCTATCCCAAGCTCGAAAAGCGCATACCCCCCTCACTTATAGCCGTCATCGCAGGCAGTCTTCTCGTCGGTCTCATCCCCGGTCTTGACAAGGGGGTATTTACCATCGGCGAGCTCTATACCATTCCCTCGGGTCTTCCCTCCTTTGCCTTAAGCGGCATCGATATAAGCTTCGATAAGATAGCCGCCCTCCTCCCCGATGCGGCTACCATCGCCCTGCTTGCCGCCATAGAATCCCTGCTTTCCTGCGTTGTCGCAGACAGTATGGTAAACTCCAGACACAACTCCAACGCCGAGCTCGTCGCCCAGGGTCTTGGAAACATTACCTCGGTGCTCTTTGGCGGAATACCCGCAACCGGCGCCATCGCCCGTACGGCGGCAAACGCCAAAAACGGTGGACGCACCCCCATTGCCGGAATGGTACACGCCGTGGTACTGCTTTTGGTCCTTCTCTTCCTTATGCCCTACGCAGGCCTTATCCCCATGCCGACCATCGCCGCCATCCTCTTTATGGTCGCATATAATATGAGCGAGCGCAAGAAGTTTGCCCGCACGGTCCGCACCGCCCCAAAGAGCGATACGGCGGTAATGCTCGTCACCTTCATATTCACGGTCATATTCGACCTCGTGGTCGCAATAGCCGTCGGAATGGTGCTTGCACTTATATTCTTCCTCCGCCGCAACGCAAGCGAGACCTCCGTGCGTCCTTGGGATACCGACCGTGAGGACGGCATCTCCCTTCCCGAAGGCGTCCGTGTCTACGAGATAAGCGGCCCGCTCTTCTTTGGCGTTGCCGACAAGCTTTTAAGCATAAGCCTTGAGGACGGTACCCGCTGCATCGTAATACGTATGCAGGCCGTCACCAGTCTTGACGCTACGGCAATGAACGCCCTTGACGACCTCCGCAGAGGCGCGGCAGAGCAGGGTATCGGGCTTGTCTTTTCCCACGTACACCACCAGCCCCTCGAGGTTATGAAGCACTCGGGCTTCTACGAGGCCGTCGGCGAGGACCGCTTCTGCGGACACATCTCGCAGGCAATAGAGCTTGCAAAGACACTCTGATATGCAAAGGACCCTCCCCAAACGGGGAGGGTCTTTTTACTTTATTTGCCCATCGAATCGTAGACTTCCTTGAGTCTGTGGGGATAGTCGGTCATAATGCCGTCGGCGCCGATGGAGATGAGATGCTTCATTTCCTCAACGTCGTTTATCGTCCAGTAGTGCACCGCAAGATTGTGTCTGTGGGCGGTCTTTACAAGTCCCTTGGTGGCAAGGTCAAAGCCAAGCTGTTCTGTCGGGAGCTGGAAAACGCACATACCGTCGTTAAAGAAGATATCCAACTTCAGAAGCTGGAGCACAAAGAACTTCGTTGCTCCGCCGGTAGCGGGCGAATACATAAACTCTGACGGTACCTCACCTGCTGCCTGCAGACGCTTAAACTCGGCGTATATCTCGTCGTGGAAGCTTGCAAGGACTACCCTGTCAAAGGCATCCTGCCTTTCAAGTATACGCAGTATCTCGGCAAGAGCCTTCATTCCCAGCTCTCCCGACTGCTTTATCTCGACGTTAATACGGTTATTGGGGAATGCGACGATGAGCTCCTCAAGGGTGGTCGCAAGAAAAACCGTTTGGTCTCTGGGCTCCACGCCGTCGGGATAGGTAACGTCGGTGGGATACCTTTCAACACCGTCATCGGTCTTAAAGTGTACCCTTTCACCCGAGAGACGGCCGTCCTCGGTGGGATTTGTGTAGCCGAAATCCACCTTCTGTGCCATCAGATCACTGTAATTCCAATCGGCAATGCTGCCGGTGACGTTGGTCTTTCGGTCAAGGGTGGTATCGTGCGAGAGGATGACAACGCCGTCCTTCGTTATGCTGACGTCGGTCTCCATCATGACGTTTTTATCCACGCTGTAGGCGTTGTAAAAGGCCTCAAGGGTGTTGTCGGGAAACTCCCGATTACCGCCGCCGTGGGCTATCAGGATGGGCATATCCCCGTCCTTAAGCATAGGGTTGTCTCCCTTGAAGTTGTCACCTCTGGGAAGAAGCGCAACGACAAGATAGGCCGCAATAACTGCCGCAAGCACGATCAGCAGGATCTTAAGCCACTTTTTCATACTTGGGCTCCTCTTTTACTCCGCTTTTTCGGACGGAAGCCCGTTCTCACTTATTTCGCGAAGATTTTCGGCAATGAGGTCAAGTGCCTCGTAGAACACCTCGCGCTGCTCCTCGTCAAGTCCCTTGCCGCCTACCTCTACGGCCTGCATTACCTTACCTATTATACGCTCGGCCATCGCTCTGCCCTCCTGGGTCAGACTGATGCGAGCACGGTAAGAGCCGGTGCCGGATGCAGTCTTATATACTATATCCTTTTTCTCCATGAGCGTGATCGCTCTTGAGATGTCAGCCTTGTCCCTGTTGCATACCTGACCGAGCTGTTTTGCGTTCAGTCCGTCGCTGTAACGGTAGAGAGCCGTAATGTAGATTACGTGAGGTCCGCGCAGGCCGTATTTGCCCATTTCATCATAGGCTATTTTGTGCCAGCAGCGGTAGATCTCCGAAATAGCACACGAAAATCTCTCAAATCTTTTTACCATAATCAATCCGCACCTTCCAACGTTGATGTTTCAACGTTGGAATTATACTCTTTCCGTCCAAAAATGTCAATACCTGTCAAAAAAAATAATAAAAATTGCATATCGGTGATCACCGATATGCAGTGCAGGCATTATACCCATAAAATTTCGTCAAGGGTGTGTACGGGCCTCACAAAGCAGTCCGTACAGAGCCTTTTAAGCTCGGAAGAATCCGCCTCGGGGTCCTTCGAAAGGGCAAACATCGTGCTTCCGCTTCCGCTCATACAAGCCCTCAGTCCAAGCGACTCCATCGCCTCTGCAATATCCGAAAGCTCGGGACAGAGTGAAAGGGCGGCGGGGTAAAGGTCGTTGTCCCCGCACTCGCAGGGATCAAGATCGTAACTTGCAAATACCTCCGCCGTCGAAAGACTGCGGCTTGGCTTGCAAAGGACTATCCCCACCCGTTCGGGCGGAAGCTCGGTGAGCTTTTCGCCTATTCCTTCCACACGGGCGTGAAGCCCGTAAAGTGCAAAGGGAACGTCCGCACCTATCCTTGCGGCAAGGGCAGTAAGCCTCTCACGGCCGAGGGCGGCGTATTTCTCCTCCATCGCCAAAAGCACCGCTGCGGCATCGGCACTGGCGCCGCCAAGCCCCGCTCCGCTTGGGATGTTTTTTTGTATATTTATCTCCGCTTTACAGCCGATCCCCGCCGCATCCATATACCCAAACGCCGCCTTTACGGCGGTATTTCGTCTGTCGGCAGGAAGCGTCTTATCGCTGCAGACAAGCTCTACCTCGGCAGTCTCCGACGGAGAAAGTACGATCTTCACCTCGTCGCAGAGGTCGATCTTGACCATCTCCGATTCAAGCAGATGATAACCGTCCTCCCGTCTTCCGACGATCTTAAGGGACAGATTCAGCTTTGCATACGCCTTCATGACTTCGGCACCTTTAGCTTGCGGCGCAGGTCGATTGCCTTCGGTATGCACATTTCCTGACAGCAGTAGCACTTCTGGCAGCTCTTATAGTCGATGTGCGCCCGTTTGTTTTCTATCTTGATGATATGCTGGGGGCAGGATTCGGCGCATTTTCCGCACCCGACATATCTCTCGGAGATGACGGGATAGGGCTCAAGGAATCGGTTTGTAAGCCTTCTCAATGGCCCCGGCACAACGGCGATTATGCCCGATTTTTCCATATACGGAGGGGGTACGAACTGCGTTCTGAGGGAAGCTATATCACTTCCGCTGAGCTCAAGAGCATTGACCGATTCGGGGGCGTAGCCTCGGCGTATACCCTCCTTGAGGATGGGTATCCTGCCGACGCCCATACACATTATATCCGAGCCTGCAAGATCGGCACAGTGGGGGTTGTCGGAGGCTATGATAACTCCCGCCTTCTTCGGCGTACCTCCGCTCGGACCCTTGCCCTCCATACCGACGATGCCGTCGATAAGGGTAAAGTCGGGTCTTACGGTATCGCATATATCGCAGACGAAGCGGGAAAATTCCCCTCTCTCGTTTTTCTTTGCATGGTAGGCCGCCTTATTAAGTCCCGGGATGCATCCGTAAAGGTTTTTTACCGCCGCAGTCATACGGGCGTAGGAATGGGTCTTGAGCTTTGCGATATCTATAACGACATCGGCATCGTCAAGGTAGGCCGTCAGGGTCATACCGTTTTTGGTCACGGTATCGGTGTTGAAGTTAAGTATCGCACCGCTTTGCTCTGCGGCGGCGGTCATGCTCGTAGCACGGTAGACGTTTTCAAGGGCTGAACGGTTGAAGGGGCCGCCGGGACTGTCTGCAATCGTGACCGAGACCGCACCTGCCTCAAGGCAGAGCCCTGCGGCGGCACGAACGACCGACGGATGGGTCGTTGCGGCACGGTCGGGACCGAGTGCCAAAAGGAGGTTTACCTTCAAAAGCACCCTTTTATTTTTAACACAGGGCAGAAAGTCAAAGGCCTCAAAGCAGTCCTTGACGGCTTTCTCGACCCTCTCGTATTCGTAATCGGCACAGGCTGCAAGATGTACGTGTCTGCCTTCTGTGTTATACATTCTTCAAAAACTCCTCTATCCGCTCAAGCGCTGCGGTTATCTGCTTTACCGAATATGCGTAGGACACCCTCACAAAGCCCTCTCCGCTTTCTCCGAAGGCGTCTCCGGGTACGACGGCGACCTTGGCTTCCTTTAAAAGTCTCTCGCAGAATTCCGCCGAGGTCATACCCGTGGAGCGTATGTCGGGGAAGACGTAAAAGGCTCCCATCGGCTCAAAGCAGGTAAGACCCAGACGGTTAAAGCCGTCGGTGACGAGCCGCCTGCGGCGGTCGTATTCCTCGTGCATATCGGCTATGTCGCCGTCTCCGTCCCGAAGGGCCTCGATGGCGGCATACTGACTCATTATGGGGGCGCACATGATCGCAAACTGGTGTATCTTGGTCATCGGTCCGATGATCTCACGTGGGCCGACGGCAAAGCCAAGCCTCCAGCCCGTCATAGCGTGGCTCTTTGAAAGCCCCGAGACTACCACCGTGCGCTCCCTCATCCCCTCAAGGGATGCGATGGAGACGTGTCTTTCGCCGGTGTATGTAAGCTCGGCGTATATCTCGTCGGAAATAACGGCAATATCGTGCCTGCGGATCACCTCGGCCACCGCCTCAAGGTCCTCCCGCCCCATCACAGCACCCGTCGGGTTGTTGGGGAAGGGAAATACCAGAAGCTTGGTCCTTGGGGTAATGGCCGCCTCAAGGCGCTCGGGGTCGAGCTTGAAATTATCCTCGGGCAGACAGGCAAGCGCCACGGGGGTACCCCCTGCCAGACGTGTTATTGGGTCGTAGCAGACAAAGCAGGGCTCGGGGATGATGACCTCGTCGCCGGGCTTGACAACGGCACGTATCGCAAGGTCGATGGCCTCGCTTCCGCCGACGGTAACGAGGGTCTCGGGAACCTCGTAGGACAGTCCGAACCGCCTTGAAAGGTAGTCGCAAAGCACCCTCCGAAGCTCGGGAAGACCGGGATTGGGGGTGTACATCGTATTTCCCTTTTCAAGGGAATATATTCCCGCGTCACGCACGTGCCAGGGGGTAACGAAGTCGGGCTCGCCTATACCGAGGGATATGACCCCCTCCATGCCGTAGGCCATGTCAAAAAACTTACGTATGCCCGAGGGCTTGATGCCTGCGACTGTGGGATTTATGATATCGTTGAAATTCATTTGCCGAAACAGTCCTTTTTAAACTATCGGAGTACGTCTGTCCTCGTTAGCCTCGCTTACGAAGACGACGCCCTTATCCTTGTATTTTTTAAGCACGAAATGGGTCGCAGTGGCCGAGACCGACTCCATAACGGCAAGCTTCTGCGCCACGAAGAGTGCGACCTCCTTCATCGTCGTACCCTCGATAAGCAGCATCAGATCAAAGCCGCCCGACATAAGGTAGACCGAATCTACCTCCTTGTACTGGTATATCCTTGCGGCGACACGGTCAAAGCCCTCTCCCCTCTGGGGTACTACCTTTACCTCGATAAGGGCGGTCACCAGCTCACGGTCGGTCCTCTCCCAGTCGATAACGGCAGGATAGGAAAGTATCGTGCCTGCCTCCTCGTGCTTTTTTATAACGGCGGCGACCTCCGCCTCGTCCTCGCCGAGCATACCGGCCAGCTGTGCGGGGGTGAGTCTGCCGTCCTTTTCTATAAGGCTTAAAAGCTTGAGTTCATCCATTTTCTTATCCTCCTCAATCTATCCTGAAGGGATGGGGACGGCGTTCCTTGAAGTATACCGCATACTTCACGCCGGCCTCCCGTGCAAGAGCCATACTCTCGTTGTAGCCCCGAAGCAGATCCTGTGCAAGATGTGCATCGCTTCCGAAGGTTATGTACTGTCCGCCAAAGGAGAGATAGTCCTCTATGACCCACTTCTCGGGACCGACGCATTTGGTAGCCTTGACAAGCCCCGCTCCGTTTATCTCAAGAGCCATGCCGTTTTGGGCGGTGATACGGAGAAGCTCCCGCACCCTTTCCCTGTAGGGAAGAAGGCTCAGCTTCTCACCAGGTGCCACCTTTACGTACCTCAGGGGATAATCCAGATGGCTGAGGCTGTCGGCAATGCACATTTTTGCCATGGCGATCTCTCTGTCGAGATATTTATCCATTATCTCCTCTGCCGAGGCACCCGATGCGGCGTAGGGTATTATATCCATATCGCCGTCAAGCACGTGCACCGAGCCCATTATCATATCAAATTTCTGCCTTGCAACGAGCTCTTTGGCCTCGGTAGGCTTAAGGGAGGGTTCTCCGAACTCGATGCCGTAGAGAAGGGTCAGCCTGTCTCCGTACCTTTCCTTAGCCTCAAAGAAGCTGTCGTGGAGCTCGTTTTCACGGAATGCGACGCATCTTCCATCGTCGTCAAGCATTCCGGAAATATAGGTCTCAAAAGCATCCCAATGCTCGGTAAAAGCAAGCACCTTTATTCCCTTTTCGATGGCAGCCTCACACATCTCAAAGGGGGTGCTTTTACCGTCGTGAGAGCTGGTGGTGTGGGTATGAACGTCAAACAGCATGGTTTCTCCTTAAAGTGTCTCTATCTCGGTCTTTTTAAGCTCGGCAGGTCTCTCGGGTACCCGCTTGAAGGGATCGTATTTGTATCTTCTGCAGGAATTGTCCTTGTCTACGGGACCGTGATAATAACAAAGCATATCTCCGCCTGCCGTTTTGTCCGCCCAGGCACAGTATTCACAGCGCTTTTCGCATCGTTTTTCGGTAAGCATACCTATCCCTCCATTTTACTTCTCTTTATTATACACTATACCGCACAAAATTTCCATATCTCCTGACAAATTTTTACCAATGTCGCCGCAAGACCTCCGAGAGCGAGCTTACAGAGGATATATCTTAACGCAAAGCCGCCGTTTTTAAAAAAGCTCATCGCCTGGGCCATGACGCAAAGGCCCCCGAAGTTTAGCAAAAAAGCCGCCTGCGGAAGGCTCTTTACCGAAAAGATACCGCCCGACATCTCAAAAAGTCCTGCCGCTGCGGAGGGTATGGGAAGTACTGCGCCAAGCGCCCGAAAGAGTACTATGTACCCCGTCAGCACCACCATGCCCTCTGCGCCGGAGGCTACCGACGCCGTAAGCGAGCGCACCAAGGGTTCCTCGGACGCTACAACAGAGGGAGTATTCTTCCGTCTTGCGCAGGTCAAAAGGTATCCAATCCCCGACACCGCCAACACCGACCCCTCAAGCAAAATACCTGCCTTCATGCTTCCGAACACCCCCTGCCCTATCCCCGATATGACAAATGCGGGCCCCGGATTATTACAAAAGCAGACAAGCCATGCGGCACGCTCGGAGTCTGTCCGTCCCTCGTCAAGCATCCCTGCGACGCACTGTGCGCCCAAAGGATACCCTCCTAAGATCCCTGCGAGGTAGGGCGAGGATATGCCTGCGGCCCTGCGCAGTATTCCGAAAAGCACCGACAGCGGAAACACCGACGGTATTACCCTGAACGCCGCAGTTTCAAGCCCCGACACCGCCCCCTCGGTCACGCCCTTCGCATCGGCAAGCAAGGCCGCAGCGATCGCCGCTGACGACAGCAGTATAAAAATCCTTCTTATAATAGCGCATCACCCCGCATAAAGATTTTATGAAAGAGGTGATGCTGTTTATGGCATTTTCAAAAATTCTCAGCTCGGCGGCAAGGGCACTTTCCCTGCCTCCGTCCATACTTCCCCAAAGCTCCGAGCTGACCGTTTTAAACGCAAACCGACTCTATCTCGATAACCACCGAGGCGTGCTTTCTGCAAGCAGTGTTTATATCGTCTTTGACTGTGCAAAATACACCGTAGAGCTCATCGGTAAGAATATGGTCATAGACGCCGTCGGCCGCAGCAGCGCCTTTGTAAGCGGCGAGCTTGAATCGATAAGCTTCGGGAGGAAGAGATGAAGGACCTTTTTTTGAGGCTCAAGCGACTGCTTGGCGGCTCTGTACGCATAGAGGTGCGAGGCGACGATCCGTACCGCATAATCAACGCACTGACGGGACTTTTTATCCCTGTAAAGCATATATCTTTACATAGCAATACCCTCCTTTCGCTGGTCATTCCGTCCTGCGACCTGCCAAGGCTCCGACCCCTGCTCAGAAAATTTCACCTTCGAATACACATTCTTAAGAAAAGGGGCTTCTTTCGGCGGTTTTTCTTCCTTAGGGAACGCCCCGTACTCCTTGTCGGAGCAGTAGTGCTTGCCCTTGCGATAGAGCTTTTGTCGGGATTTGTTTGGAGTGTGGAGGTAGTTCCAAACGGTGCAAACGACCGCATGATATCGGCAAAGCTCACCGAGCTCGGAGTTCGCACCGGTGCAAGAAAGAGCAGTATCAGCGAGGACAGGATAAAGGCCTCGCTGATACTTGAATTTCCCGAGCTGACATGGGCGGGGATATTTACCGAGGGCTCACGTATCACCGTCACCTACGAGCTTCGCACCCCCGCTCCCGAGATAATTCCGCCCGATTTTCCCGCATCGATCTACGCATCGAAAAACGGCGTTATAACAAGGCTTGACGTTTTTCGGGGAGCGGCCGCCGTCGAGCGGGGCTCGACCGTGCTTCGGGGGGACAAATTGGTCTCAAGCGAGGTCCTTTTCGGTGAAAACGGACGCTTTTTCGTCCACGCTCTTGCCGCCGTGGAGGCACGGACCTGGTACGAGCTTGAGGGCTTTGCGGCCTCGGAGCTGCTTTACAAGGAGTACACCGGTAGCGAAACCACGAGATTTTACCTGCAGGTCGGAAAAAAGAGGCTTAATTTGGAAAAAGGTACTGGAATTCCATATACGTTTTATGATAAAATAACATATACGAAGCTCGAGCGCTCGAACGGGCTGCCGATATACCTCGTCTGCGAGAAATACAGAGAATATACCCTCCGTTCCGAACCCGCCGACAGAAGGGATTTTATCGCGCTCGGGCTTACCGATATCCTCACCTCCTCCCTTTCAAACGGGCGGATCGTATCCTCACGTACCGACGTTGGAGGAAAGGGCGTGAAGATGTATTTTGAGTGCCTTGAGGATATATCGGTAACGGTTGCAGAATGAAAGGAAAAGCTATGCACGAAAGAATACTTCCCGTCGAACGGATCGAGAGCATCGTCGACGTATTCGGAAACTTTGACGAAAATATCAGGCTTATAGAACAAAACTACCGTGTCACCGTCGTAAACCGAGGAAGCGAGATAAAGGTAAGCGGCGAGGATGCGGAGGACGTTTCCCGTGCCTCCAAGACCGTCGAGGGGCTTATACTCATATCCTCAAGGGGCGAGGCGATAACCACCCAGAACGTCCGCTACTGTATGTCCCTTGTCGACGACGGAAACGAGGATAAGATAGCCGAGCTCAACTCCGACGTTGTCTGCGTCACGGCCAAGGGAAAGCCCGTAAAGGGCAAGACCATCGGTCAGAAAAAATACCTTCAGACAATAAAAGAAAACATCGTCACCATCGGTGTCGGCCCTGCTGGTACGGGCAAGACCTATCTTGCAGTTGCCTGCGCCGTGTCGGCATTTCGTGAAAAGAAGATAAACCGCATAATCCTCACCCGTCCTGCCGTGGAAGCGGGCGAAAAGCTCGGCTTTCTGCCGGGTGACCTCCAAAACAAGGTTGACCCCTACCTCCGTCCCCTCTACGACGCACTCTTCGATATGCTGGGTGCGGAGACCTTCCAGAAGTATCTCGAGCGGGGCAACATCGAGGTCGCACCCCTTGCATTTATGCGAGGACGCACCCTTGACGATTCCTTTATTATCCTCGACGAGGCGCAAAACACCACCCCAGAGCAGATGAAGATGTTTGTCACGAGGCTTGGCTTTAACTCAAAGGTCGTCATCAACGGCGACGTGACCCAGATAGACCTTCCCGACGGCAAGCGGAGCGGCCTAAAGGATGCCGTGAAGATACTTTCGGGACTTGATGACATCGGCGTTGTTACCCTTACCTCCAAGGACGTCGTCAGACACGAGCTGGTACAGCGTATAATCAACGCCTACGACCGCTTTGATCAACAGCGTACCCAGAGTGCGCCCAAGGTCTACAAACAAAAGAAAAAGGATTGAACGCAATGAAGGTAACGCCCTTTCTTATACGTCCCCGTCACGCCGTAAGGCTTGCCTGCAACGACGTCTGCCCTGGGAAGGAGCTTGAGCAGGCGGCATTGAAGTCAATACGTGCCACCCTCGCATATCAGCAGGTGGTAACACCCTGCGAGATCGAGCTTATATTCTGCGGCGAGGAGGAGATACGCTCCATAAATGCCCAAACCAGAAGCATCGACGCCGTGACCGACGTGTTGTCCTTCCCCATGCTTGGGCTTGTCCCGGGCGAGGATCCCGGCGAGGCGGCAACTGCGGCCGATTACAGCCACGGCTTCGTAGGACTTGGAAGCATAGTCATCTGCCTTCCGAGGGCAGAGTCCCAGGCAAGGGAATACGGCCACAGCCTCAAGCGCGAGGTAGCCTTTCTCGCCGCCCACAGCGTTTTGCACCTTTTGGGCTTTGACCACGGCGAAGAGCGTGAGGGCGAGATGTTCGACCTGCAAAAAAAGATCCTAAATGCAGCGGGGTTTAAAAGAATATGAAAAAATGCGGAACAGTAACCATAATAGGCAGGCCCAACGTCGGTAAATCGACCCTGCTTAACACCCTTATCGGGGAAAAGATAGCCATCGTCTCCCCAAAGCCGCAGACCACAAGAAACCGTATAACCGGCATACTTACCCGTGACGAGGTGCAGTTTATCTTTACCGACACCCCGGGTATCCACCGTTCGGGCTCCAAACTGGGCGATATGATGATGCGCTCCATCTACGACTCGGTATCGGGCGTTGACGTCGCTCTTCTCGTAGCCGATGCGGACAAGCTCCCCGGCAGGCCCGAAAAGATACTGCTTGAGCGGGTAGCTCAGGCCGAGCTTCCCTGCGTTCTCGCCCTTAACAAGACCGACTCGGTCCAAAAGCCCGAGATACTCCCCATCATCGCCGCCTATTCCACCCTTTACGATTTTGCCGCCATAATTCCCATATCGGCAAAGACGGGCGACGGCACGGAGGTGCTGTTGGAGGAGATATCCGCTCTTCTCCCCGAGCAGGAGCACATCTTCCCCGACGATGCCCTGACCGACCAGCCCGAGCGTGTGCTGGCGGCAGAGCTTGTGCGTGAGCAGCTGATGCTCCGCCTTGAAAAGGAGATACCCCACGGTGTCGCCTGCGAGACCGAGCGCTTTGAGGAGCGTGAGGACGGCATCACCGAGATCGACGTTCTCATCGTCTGCGACAAGCCAAACCATAAAAGCATCATCATCGGGAAGCAGGGCTCGATGCTTCGCACCGTCGGCTCGCTCTCCCGTATAAATATTGAGAAGATGCTCGGAACGCAGGTGTTTTTACAGCTTTGGGTAAAGGTCAAGGAGGACTGGAAAAACAGCGCATCCTTCCTTTCGGAGCTCTCCTCCCTTTCCGACCCCGACGCCATCATCGAATAACCATTAACTTCCGTCTATAACCCATCCCCCGACGCCGAATAATAATGCGGGAGGGATAGTTACGGACAACGCATATTTCAAGCTTTTTTTAAGTACCGGCCTGCCTGAGGCCTATCTTCTTTCCAAAAAGAAAGCGAGTGGTACTCCCGGTGTTCTCTCAACTGCAGGGACTGGTGATATCGGAGACGAGGGTAAACGACACCGACAAGCTGCTGAGCGTGGTGAGCTTTGAAAAGGGAAAGCTCTCCCTCAAGGCAAAGGGCGTCATGCGCAAGGGAAGCGCCCTTGCTGTGGGCTGTCAGTTCCTCTGTCTGTCGGACTTTACCGTCTTTGAAAACCGCGGTATGCCGCGCATAAATTCCGCCGAACCGTGCGAGATGTTTTTGGGCCTTCGAAACGACCCTGCAAAGCTCGCCCTCGGCGGATACATAGCCGAGGTCCTCGGCCAGCTTTCGGAGTCGGACACCGACTGCAGTGAGCTTTTGCGCCTTGGCCTCAACTGTCTTTACGCCCTTTCCGCCCTCGATAAGCCCTCGGAGCTTATACGGGCGGCCTTTGAGCTGCGTGCCATGGTGCTTTCGGGCTTTGAGCCCGATCTGACGGGCTGTGAGTTCTGCGGCGACGACGAGCACTCGTTGTTTTTTGACCTTCGCAGGGGCGCACCCGTATGCGAAAGGTGCAGATCGGTCGTCCAGACCGACCGAGGCATCGCCCTGCCGTTGACGGCGAACCTGCTCTCTGCCATGCGGCATTTTGCCCATGCCCCCCTTCAAAAGCTTCTGTCGGTACGCCTTGACGATACCTCTGCCGAGGCTCTGGTTGGCATAACCGAGGCGTATATGATGACACAGCTTGAAAGAAATTTCAAATCTCTTGACTTTTATAAAGGATTTCGAATCAGCTTATGAATGAATTTTTGACCAAATCCACACAAATACTGGAGCTGCATACCGTCCTTTCACGTCTTGCAGACCACGCCGTATCGGCAGGTGCAAAGGCGGCGGCGCTGGCGCTTGCTCCGCTTGAAAACCCACGTGAGATAGAGCAGCGCCTAAAGGAGGTCACCGAGGCCTGCGCCCTGTCGGTCACCCGAGGCAGCCCCTCCTTTTACGGCGTCAAGGACGTCAGACCGAGCCTTGTCAGAGCACAGCGAGACGGTGTGCTTACCATGCGTGAGCTATTGGACATCGCCTCCCTTATCCGTGCGACTCGCTCGGTGCGTGACTACCGTGTCCAGGGTGAGGGTGAGCTCTCGATCGATGAGTACTTCTCCCTTCTCCACCCCGACACCGCATTTGAGCGTGCCATATCGGATGCGATCCTTTCCGAGGACGAGCTTGCAGACACCGCATCCCCAACCCTCTCCCAGATCCGCCGCAAGATAAAAAACGCCCACGCCCGTGTGCGTGACATCCTTGCAAGACTTCTTGCCACCCAGGCCGGCAAGGCCCTTCAGGAGGCGCTGATAACCCAGCGCTCGGGCAGATACGTCCTGCCGGTAAAGGCCGAGCACAAAAACGAGGTCCCCGGACTTGTGCACGATATATCCTCCAGCGGTGCGACCGTATTTATCGAGCCGATGGCTGTCGTCGAGGCAAACAACGAGATCTCGGTGCTTCAGGGGGAGGAGAAAAAGGAGATCGAGCGCATCCTTACCGAATTTTCGGTGGCGGCGGCAGAGCGAGCCGACTCGCTGAGCCTCGCCTACGATACCCTTGTAAAGCTCGACCTTATATTTGCAAAGGCAAAGCTCTCCTACGATATGGAGGGCATTGCCCCCCTGCTCAACGAAAAGGGCTACTACCGCCTCAAGAAGGCACGTCATCCCCTGCTTGAAAAAAAGACCGCCGTACCCGTCGACATTGAGCTTGGCGGAAGCTACGATACCCTCATCATCACCGGTCCAAACACCGGCGGTAAGACCGTCAGCCTTAAAACGCTCGGACTGCTTACTCTCATGGCCTGCTGCGGTCTGCACGTTCCCGCCGCAGACGGCTCTACCCTCCCCGTTGCCAACGTCTACGCCGACATAGGCGACGAGCAGTCGATAGAGCAGTCGCTTTCGACCTTCTCCTCCCACATGAAAAGCATCGTCGAGATACTTGCCCAGGCCGACCAAAACAGCCTTATTCTCTTTGACGAGCTTGGTGCCGGCACCGACCCGGTAGAGGGTGCGGCGCTTGCCATTGCAATAATCGAAAGAGCCGCATCGCTTGGTGCTCGCATTGCCGCCACCACCCACTACGCAGAGCTCAAGGTCTACGCCCTCAACACCCAAGGGGTCGAAAACGCCTCCTGCGAGTTTGACGTTGAGACCCTCCGCCCCACCTACCGTCTGCTTACCGGTATCCCCGGCAGATCCAACGCCTTTGCCATATCCAAGCGGCTTGGTCTGGACGAGGACGTCATAGAGCACGCCAGAGGACTTGTCGGAAGCGAAGCGGGACGGTTTGAGGACGTTATCGACCGTCTTGAAAACAACAGGCAGCAGATGGAGGAGGAAAAGCGCAAGGCTGAAGCCCTCCGCCATGAGATAGAGGAGCTGACACTCCGTGCACGTGACAGGGAAAAGCGCTACGAGCAGGAGCGTGAAAAGGCCTCTGCAAGGGCAAGAGTCGAGGCCGAGGAGATAGTTGACCGTGCCAGAGCCGAGGCCGACGAGATCCTTGACGAGGTCCGTGCCCTTCGCAAGCGCATAGCCGATCAGGCTGTCGAAAACGTCGACTTTAACGCCCTCTCCTCCGATATGAAGCGGAAATTTAACCGTCTTGAGGACTCCATATCCCCCTCGATCGCCCGTGACGCCGTTGCCGCGCCCCCTTCAAGGCCCATCGTCGCAGGCGACAGGGTAAAGCTCATAAAGATGAACGCCACGGGCACCGTCATCACCCCTCCCGACAAGGACGGCAATATGCTGGTGCAGGCAGGCGTGCTTAAGATAAACCTTAAGCTCTCCGACGCCGAGCTTATAGAGGATGCTCCCAAGGCAAAAAAGCCGACATCCGGCGGTGTTTCCTTTACCAAATCGAGCGTAAAGGATTCTGCCGCGGCAAACCGCCTCGATATACGAGGCATGGCCGCAGACGAGGCCATAACCGAGCTTGAGGCCTTCCTGGACGTTGCCATACGCCAGAAGCTGCCTGCGGCAACGATAGTTCACGGCAAGGGAACCGGCAAGCTGCGGGACACCGTAAGAGCCTATCTCCGCCGCAACCGCATGATATCGTCTTACCGTCCCGGAGTATACGGTGAGGGTGAGGACGGCGTGACAATAGTTGAATTTTAAGGAGGAAGTCCGATGAGCAGATATTATTTAGGACTTGACATCGGCGGCACCAAGTGCGCCGTCGTCCTCGGTGAGGAGACAGACGGAGATATCCGTGTACTTAAAAAGGAACGTATGGATACCGACCTTTCGGTATCTCCCGAGGAGATGCTCGGACGTATGTGTGAGAGCGCAAAGCGCCTTTCGGAGGGCTACGTCGTCGAAGGCGTCGGCATAAGCTGCGGAGGCCCCCTCGATTCCAAGACCGGCCGTATCCTCTCCCCTCCCAACCTTCTTGGTTGGGATGACGTCCACGCAACGGAGTTTTGCAGTAACTACCTCGGCATAAAGACCAACCTCCAAAACGATGCCAACGCCTGCGGCTATGCCGAGTACAAATTCGGAGCTGGCAGGGGCTCGGAGAATATGATATTCTGCACCATGGGCACCGGCTTCGGAGCGGGGCTCGTCCTTAACGGCAGACTCTACGCAGGCACCTCCGACAACGCAGGAGAGATAGGACACGTCCGCCTCAGCGCAGAGGGACCCGTAGGCTACGGCAAGCGGGGAAGCGTTGAGGGCTACTGCAGCGGCGGCGGTATAGCACAGCTTGGCCGCATTGCCGCACTTGAGGTACTCCAAAAGGGCGGCAGCACCGCCTACTGCAAAAGCGTCTCCGAGCTTGATTCGGTCAGCGCAAAATCCATCGCCATTGCCGCAGATAACGGAGACGAGACCGCACTTGAGGTCTACCGTGAATGCGGCAGACAGCTTGGACGTACTCTTTCCATTATGATAGACATTATAAATCCCGACACCATCGTCATAGGCTCGGTCTTTGCACGAAGCGAGCACCTTATCCGCCAAAGCATGCAGGAGGTCATTGACCGTGAATGTCTGCCCGGAGCGGCAGGCGTCTGCAAGGTCGTCCCTGCGGCGTTGGGCGAGGCACTGGGCGACATTGCCGCACTTTCGGTTGCAACCCTATAACCCCCAAAACAGGAGGCAGATACATATGAACACCGACAAAAACATCCACCTTATAGCAAGCGCACACCTTGACCCGATATGGCTGTGGCGCTGGCAGGAGGGCTGCAGCGAAGTGCTCCAGACCTTCTCGGCCGCCGCAGACAGACTTGAGGAGTACGATGATTTTATCTTCACCTGCTCAAGTGCGGCCTATTACGCCTGGGTAGAGGAGATCGAGCCCGAGCTGTTTAAGCGCATTGCCGGCTTTATCAAGGAAGGCAGATGGGTACCCGTCAACGGCTGGTGGGTACAGCCCGACTGTAACATTCCTTCGGGCGAGAGCTTTGCCCGTCAGGCTCTTTACAGCCAGCTCTACTACTACGAAAAGTTCGGCAGAATCTGCCGTACCGGCTACAACGTCGACTCCTTCGGACACAACGGCATGCTTCCCCAGCTGTTAAGAGAGGGCGGCATGAACGCCTACGTCTTTATGCGCCCCGAGCACCACGAAAATCCCAACGCTCCCGAGGATACCTTCCGGTGGCGCAGTGCCGACGGAAGCGAGGTCCTGACCCACCGCATATCCCACGGCTACGGCTGTGACAGCCCCAACCTTCTCAACAAGGTCGACTTCTACAACAACCGCATCAACGACACCGGCTACGGTCTGATGCTCTTTTACGGCACCGGCAACCACGGCGGCGGTGCTACCAGGTACGATATAAACCTCTTACTTGAAAATATGAGGAGAGAGGGTTATCACGATCTTGAGTTCTCAAGCCCCGACAGGTATTTCGAGAGCATTATCAAAAGCAAGATCGAGCTTCCCACCTGGGAAGATGACCTCCAGCACCACGCAAGCGGCTGTTACAGCGTAACAAGCGAGGTCAAAAAGCTCAACCGCTATGCCGAGACCGTCCTTGCAAACGCCGAAAAGTTCGACACCGTTATGACCCTTACCGATGAAAACGGCGACCTCAAGCCCTCCACCGAGGACTTTAAGAAGGCCTGGAAGGACGTCCTTTTCAACCAGTTCCACGACATCCTCTGCGGCTGTTCGATAATGGAGGCCTACGACGACGTCCGTGAGAGCGAGGGCCACGCCACCACCATCGCCGCCCGTGCCCTCAACCGTGCCTGCCTGCGTATATCGAGGCGTATCGACACCTGGGTCGACGGCGTTTCCGACCCCGTCTGTCCCGAGCTCCGTCACGACAACAGACCCCCCACCTTCCCTCGTCCGCTGGTAGTGTTCAACCCCATGTCCTGGGATGTCACCATGCCCGTCCAGATCTACCATCCCAGCCTCATCGTCCGTGACAGCGAGGGCAAGGACGTCCCCTTCCAGAACGTCCGCTCCTCCCGCTCCAACGACAACCACAGCGACACCCTCTTCCTTGCAACCGTTCCCGCATTCGGCTACGCCACCTACTGGTTCTGGCACATGACCGACCACCCCGTCGAGGGCTCGGTATCCTCCGACGTCAAGGTCGACTCGCTCAGCCTCGAAAACGAATATATGCGTGCCGAGTTTGACCAAAACGGCTTTATATCCGCCCTTATAAACAAGGAAAACGGCTTCAACATCCTCTCCGCCCCCCACAAGCTCACCGTCATCGACGACGAAGCGTCGGACACCTGGGCGCACAATATCTTCCACTTTGACAAGGTCAAGGGATATATGAGCTGTGAGAGCATCAAGGTCGTTGAGGAGGGACCCGCCAGAGGTCTTATTCGCGCAAAATACCGCTACAACGACTCCACCCTCTCCTGCGACTATATCCTCGGCTCCAAGCAGAAGGTGCTGGAGGTAAAGTGCAAGGCCTTCTGGCGTGAAAACCACACCATGCTCAAGGTCGCCTTCCCCGTAAGCGGCAGCGATCCCGTATCCACCTACGACATCCCCTGCGGTTGGATAAAGCGTCCCTGCAACGGCGAGGAGGAGCCCGGACAGATGTGGGGCGACATCACCCTCACCACCGAAAACGGCCGCAACGGTATCTCCCTGACAAGCGACAGCAAGTATTCCTACGACGTCACCGAGGGTGAGATCCGTATGGCTCTGCTCCGTAACGCAATATTTGCCGACCACTATTCCCACCGTCCCGAGGCGGACTTCAACTATACCGACGAGGGACTTTCCCGCTTCAGCTACGGTATCTACCTACACAGCGGCGAGGCCGAGTGCTCCGACATCGTCAAGCAGGCCACCCAGTTCCAGCCCAACAACCGCCCCTTCTCGGTCTATGCAAGCTACCACCACAGCAAGGGCGATCCTCAGAAGAAGGGCTTTTTCTCGGTCGATGCAGACAACGTCATCGTCACCGCCTTCAAGTACTGTGAGGACGGCTCGGGCGACCTCATCCTCCGTGCCTACGAGACCCACGGCAGGGCCGTACACGCCCGCTTCGATATCGGTGCGGCAGGCCTCAGCGTCGAGTGCGACTTCGGTCCCCACAAGATAAAGACCCTTCGCATCAAGAAGGACGGCAGCTTCTCCGAGGTCAACTTCCTCGAGGGCATCACAGAGTAATATTCCGCAGTTATTCGGGGACGGGAGACCGTCCCCGAATTTTTCAAAAATATTCCGAGAAAATTTTCTCAAACCCCTTGCAAAATCCGTCAAAGTGTGGTATCATATCCGAGTACGAAAGATACCCCCTCCGTCCGAGGCTCTCGGCGGTGCCGTCTTTCGCCGAATATCGGTCATCACATCCGGGTGTAGCGCAGCTTGGTAGCGCGCTTGAATGGGGTTCAAGAGGCCGCAGGTTCGACTCCTGTCACTCGGACCAAAAGTGAGAAGCGCTTTGCTTCTCACTTTTTTCTTTCATTTTTGAACTGTTAAAGTTGCAAAAACTTTCAATTTGCTTCAAAATCCTTCTGTCTTCGGAGGTACCGCCATGTATAAGCATCTCTTGGTCGATAAGCTTCATATCTCCCTCCACGGAGGCACACTCAGCGAGGAGGGCCGGGGCAGACCCGTAACCTATCTGCCCCAAAAGCCGGACGCACCCTTCCTCGTTCCCGACAAGCCTTGGGAATCCCGTCAGTTAAACTGGGTATCTATGTTGGTCGAGGACGGACTTTACCGTGTGTGGTACGAGGCCTTTGACAACGACAGCACCCATGACTGCGAGTGCCGTTTATGCTACGCTGAGAGCCGTGACGGCAAAAGCTGGGTCAAGCCCGAGCTCGGCCTTAAGGAATATAACGGAAGCAGGGCAAACAACATCGTAGTCGACTCGGCCACCGTAGGCGGAATGGGCATCCACGGTCATTCGATATTTATCGACCCCACCGCACCTCCCAAGGCACGCTACCGCTGTGTCTTTCTCGGTATCTTAAAGGACCCCAACGGAAAGGGCGGAATGCTCAACGTCATGAGCTACGCCTACTCTGCCGACGGCATCGTCTGGCATCACGGTGATCCCGAGCTGCCAAACGACTTCCTTCACTACCCCTTCCTCCCCTTCGGAAGCGACACCCAGTGCAGCGTGTTCTGGGACCCCGGCTTGAGAAAATACGTCGGATACTTCCGTGCCTGGCATACCACGGGTGCAAGGAGCATTGCAAGAAGCGAAACAAACGACCTTCGTAACTGGCCCATGCCCCGCATCATCCTCTCCCCCGACCTTAGCGACCCTCAGCTTACCGACTATTACAACTGTGCGGCCTCCCGTTACCGTTCAGACGACGAGACCCTTTATTTCCTTTTCTACTCTATGTTTGACCACGACACCCAAAAGTGCTATCCCCGAGTTGCCGTCAGCCGTGACGGCGAGCATTTTGACCGTGTCGACCGCAAAAACTTCCTCGAAAACGACCGTGATTTCGATGCGGGTATGATATTTGTCGGCCCCGGCATACACGACATCGGAAACGGCGAGTGTGCCATCGTCTACAACGGCTCAAACTGGGATCACGGAGAGCACGACGTTGTCGGCCGTCCGGGCGGCTCGGTTATGGTACGCTTTCCCAAGGACAGATTGGTCGGTATCGGTACCGAGAGCTTCTACAACTTCACCCTCGACGGATGGGTCGACCCCCAAGACCCTGAGGTATACGTCAACGCCGACGTCAAGGGACGGCTTAGAGCCGCTCTTATCGTCAACGGCAGATACCTTGAGGGCTTCGGTCCGGACGACTGTGAGCCCTTAAGCGGCGACCTGCGTGACGCCAAAGTGACCTGGAAGGGCGCTCCCACCGATGCAAGAGAGGCCTGCCTTAAGATATTCCTTGAGGACGGCGTTATCTTCTCGGCCACCGTAAACCGCAGAGAGGAGTTGGATTAAATATGCATAAGCATCTCCTGGCAGATAAATTTAACGTTTCCCTGCGGGGACTTCTCTGTCGTGAAGAGGGGCAGGCGCACTCGGTGACCTATCTGCCCCAAAAGCCCGACTCCCCCTTCCTCGTCCCCGACAAGCCTTGGGAATCCCGCCAGCTAAACTGGGTCTCGATGCTGTTCGAGGACGGCCTTTACCGTGTTTGGTACGAGGCCTTTGACAATGACAGCACCCACGACTGCGAGTGCCGTTTGTGCTACGCCGAAAGCCGTGACGGTATAAGCTGGACAAAGCCCGAGCTCGGCCTTCGGGAGTACAACGGAAGCAGGGCAAACAACATCGTCATAGACTCCGACCTTGTCGGAGGACTCGGCTTCCACGGACACTCGATATTTATCGACCCCACCGCCCCTCCCGAGGCTCGCTACCGCTGTTCATTCGTCGGGATCATCAAGCACGAGGACGGAGTACACGGCATGCTTGAGGTCCTCAGCTTTGCCTACTCTGCCGACGGTATCGTCTGGCATCACGGTATGCCCGACCTTCCAAACGATTTTCTGCACTACCCCATGACCCAGTTCGGAAGCGATACCCAAAGCAGTGTGTTTTGGGATCCTAACATAAAAAAATACGTCGGCTACTTCCGCACCTGGCACGCCTTCGGTGCCAGAAGCATTGCAAGAAGCGAGACCGACGATCTAAAGAGCTGGCCTATACCGACGACCATCCTCCTTCCCGACTTCGACGACCCCCTCGTTACCGACTATTACAGCAACGGAGCCGCACTCTATACCTCCGAGGACGAATCGGTCTATTATATGTTCTATTCCCTTTACGACCACAACACCCAGAAGTGCTACCCCCGTGTCGCCATCAGCCACGACGGACGGCACTTTGACCGTGTCGACCGCAAAAACTACCTTGAAAACGACCGTGACTTCGATGCGGGCATGATATTTGTCGCCCCCGGAATACACGACCTCGGAAACGGCGAGTGCGCCATCGTCTACAACGCCGCAAGCTGGACCCACGGCAGCGCCAACGTAGCCGGACGTCCGTGCGGTTCGGTTATGGTACGCTTCCCCAAGGACAGAATAGTAGGGCTTGGCACCGAGAGCTACTACAATTTCACCGTTACCGGCTTTGTCGACCCGGGCAACCCCGAGGTCTACGTCAATGCCGACGTCAGAGGCCGTCTCAGAGCCGCTCTTATCGTTGACGACGAATATCTCGAAGGCTTCGGCCCTGACGACTGTGAGCCGTTAAGCGGAGACCTGCGTGACGCTAAAGTGACCTGGAAGGGCGGCCATGCACCAAGCTCCTGCGATGCCTACCTCAAGCTCTTCCTTGAGGACGGAACCATCTTCTCGGTCACCGTAAACCGACTGTAATCAAAAGGGAGATGACATATACCGTGAGAAAATATCTCTTACCCGAAAGCGGACAGTTCTATAAGGCAAACCTTCACTGCCACTCCACCTTCTCCGACGGCAGAAAGACTCCCTCGCAGCTCAAGGAGCTCTACCTTGGAATGGGGTATTCCATCCTCGCCATAACCGACCACAACGTTTTCGTCCCCCACCCCGAGCTCAACGACGAGAGTTTTCTTGCCCTCCACGGGACCGAGCTTGAGATCATCGAGCCCGTAGACCACCCTGATTTCAACCTCAAAAAGGCCTGCCACTTCTGCATGATCGCCCTCGACCCCGACATATCCGCCATACCTTCGTTCAAGCGCTGGGAGTACACTGCCGACTGCCTTACCGACGTTATGCAGACCGCCCGCAGCAACGGCTTTTTCGTGACCTACAACCACCCCTGCTGGTCAAGGGAGAACTATGAGCAGTACACCGCCTACCGCGGCATGCACGCTATGGAGATGTTCAACGGCGGTGCGCTGACCACAGGCTACGGCGACTACAACCCCCGTGTCTACGATGACATCCTCACCAAGGGCAACCGCATCTACTGCGTCGGCTCGGACGATAACCACAACGTCTGCCCCGATCCAACCTCCCGCAAATTTGACTCGGGAATAGCCTTTACTATGATAAAGGCAGGGTCGCTTGACTATCCGTCGGTCGCCGACGCCCTCTTAAAGGGGAACTTCTACGCCTCCGAAGGGCCGCAGATCCACGAGCTTTGGTATGAGGACGGCAGGGTATACGTCCGCTGCAGCGAGGCCGACAGGATCAACTGCTTCCGTCGATGCCGCAGCGACGCTACGGTCATGGCGGAAAAGGGTCAGACCCTCACCGAGGCCTCCTTTAAGATCAATCCCGGCTACGGATATTTCCGCATAACCGTCACCGATGCTCACGGCAGGCACGCCTGCACCAACGCCTACTTTCCCGACAGTCTGTAAAAGAAGCAGCCGAGAACCTTTAGTTCTCGGCTGCTTCTTTTACTTTTTTGCGCTTAGGATATATGCAAACGCAGTCTCTGTGATACGAACAAGCTCAAGGCCGCTCTTTTCAATAAGCCCGGCTATATATTCGGGATCGTCGGGATAGACTTCTATACCAAACTCCCCGAAATCTATCCGTTCAGCCTTCGATTTGTCAATCGAAAGCACGAGCTTTCCGTCCCGTTTTAAAAGCGCGACCATCCTGTGCAGACATTCGGCCTTGTCCTTTATGTGCATAAGGGTAAGGGAGGAATATATTCTGTCAAAGTCTTCCTCAAAGCCGTAGGTCATAAAATCGGCACATATCACCTCGGCATTAAAAAAGGGTGCAAGGTGGATCTTTGCACGCTCTGCCGTTTTCGGAGAGATATCTATCCCGCACAAACGGCCGCAAAGCGGTGCGGCCTTGACCGCAAGCCTGCCCGTACCGACGCCGACCTCCAGCACCGAAAGGCGTTTATCAAGCACCAGCTCGTCAAAGAATGCCTGACCGTCCCACCCGTCCATATATTCCCTCAAGGGCTCGGGGTCGTTTACGGGATCGTTCTGCGCATCTATGAGGGCATCGTAATATTCGCTTACCCGCATCAATAACGTCCCACTCTTTTTGCAGTCTCGATTATACGCTTCATATTTTCAAGGCTGACATCGTTGGGTATCGAATGGTCGGAGGCAAAGATATATCCGCCGTTTTCCTTGAGAACGGGCACCTTTTCCTCGATCTCGGCGATTATCCTGTAGGTATACTTCCAATTCACGGCGTTAATTCCGCCGTGGAGAAGCAGCTTGTCGCCGAACTGCTTTTTAATCGCTACCGCATCAACTCCCGCCTTGACCTCAAGAGGGTTAAGACCATCGATACCGATGTCGATGAGGTCGGGTATAAGGCCCGTGATATTCCCGCAGGAATGAAGCCTTGCGTATATTCCTCTGTCATGCGCCCACTTTACGGCGCGAGCGTGGTAGGGCTTTACAAGCTCACGGTAGGTCTCGGGCGAGAAGAAGGTCGTGCCCTTGTATCCCATATCGTCAGGCCAGTTGACCTCGTCGAAGTGATAACCCGCATCCCAGATACGTCCAAAGAGCTGTTCACAACGGTCAAGGTAGGTATCGAACATATCCTTGACCAGCTCAGGCTCCTCCATCATGGCGATAAGGGTATTTTCGGTGCCCATCATCCATGAATGGGTAACATCAAACCCGAACCAGAAGCCCGCTATTATCCATCTTCCCTCGGCGCGCCACTCGGAATAATCCTTCTTGAGCATTGCCCAGGGGATACGGTCATCCGAGAGGGTCATACGAGCCTTGGCCTTTTCCCATTCTTCAGCGTTGACCACCTTGAAATCAAGCATCTCGGGTGTGGAATCTTCCTCCTTGAAATGCTTCATAGTCACGCCCCAGGAGGAGGTCTCTATGTAATAACGGTCGTTTTCCTCTATACGCTTTACCTCAAAGCGAGGCGTTATGTCAACACCGATATAAGCGATACGGTCGACATCAAAGTAACCCGTCCAGCCACGGTCCATACCTTCGTTTTTCCAGCGGCGGATAGTACCTGCCCACGGGCTGTCAATTATCGGTATACGGTCGGCATCCCGATGCTCATACATTCTCTTTATACGTTCATAGGAAGTCATACCATCACTCCTTTTGTTCGATTATATCACATAACAAAACGGTTGTAAACAAAAAACCCGATGCAAAAGCATCGGGCTTTGGTGATCCATCCGCGATTCGAACGCGGGACACCCTGCTTAAAAGGCAGGTGCTCTGCCGACTGAGC
>JAFXIT010000046.1 GCA_017532825.1 Clostridia bacterium | reverse complement strand
TCTACCGCAACGGAGAATACGGCGAGGGCTGGTACGCCGGTATGATCAGAACAAAGGAGAGATTCCTCAGAGGATACTTTGAAGTTCGCATGATCTGCGTCGACCAAAAGCCTGCCGACTTCTGGAGCGCCTTCTGGCTGCAGGGAAATCATCCCTACGACGAGCTGTCCTACGGCGGTATCGGAAGTGCCGAGATAGACATAGTCGAAGCCTTCCGTGACAAGGACGGTCCCATGCAGATGACCTCGACGGTGCATTGCGCCGGATATGCCGAGGGTGGGATCATGGCGGGACTGCGAAGCTCACCGGGACCGTGCAACCGTTTTTCCATCGAAGATATGTGTACTGCCTACCACACCTACGGCCTTGAGTGGACCGAGGAGGAATACCGCTTCTTCCTTGACGGCAAATGCGTCTACGAGCTCGTCTGGGCTGACGGCGTGACCACCGATATGGAGGAGATGATAATCTCCCTTGAGATACCCAGTGAGATAACGGTAGACACCAGCGTAAGGGGCGAGATGTTCGTCGACTACGTAAAGGTCTATCAGATACCGTAAAGGAGTGTTATTATGAAAAAGTTACGTTTAACCGCATTTGTTCTCGCCATTTTGATGCTTCTTGCCTCCTGCGGCGGAAGTAAGCCCGCCGAGACCACCTCGCCACAGACCTCGGCAACTACCGAAGCGTCCACCCAGGCAACCACCGAAGCGACCACTGCCCCCCAGATAAAGGCGGAGGAATGGGTCATCATAACGTCGTTCAGTGAGGTAAACGCCAACTATTGGAAGGCAACGAGCTACCTCGCAGATGCCATTGACGCTATCACCGGAAAATATCCCGAGCTGGTAGACGATATTTCCTACAAGGAAGACAAATACGGAGAAAACGTCGGTAAGGTATACCTCGGAAACACCAAGTTTGACCCCTCTGCCGAGCTTAAAGCACTCGGACTTGGAACGGTAGGCTATGCCTACAAGGTAAACAGCCCCCTTGAGATAGCTATCTGCTCCGCTACCGACTACGCCCTTGTAAAGGCAGTAAAGGCCTTCTGTGCCGACGTGCTTGGCTACGACGGGGAAACCGTCCCCGAGGAGATGACGCTTACTGTCGGAGCGCAGTATCTCTACGACGGAGATTACGAGATCGACCTTACGGGCTACGAGCTTGTCTTTGAGGATGAATTCGAGGGAACCGAGCTTGACCTTGAAAAGAGGGAACACAGAGGCTTGGGCGAACGCAGAGGGGGATACAATTCCTCCGAGACCGTGAGTGTAAGGGACGGTAGCCTCGTTATCAAATACGGATATCTTGAGGACGGAGAATACGGCGAGGGCTGGTACGCCGGTATGATCAGAGCAAAGGAGAGATTCCTCAGAGGATACTTTGAAGTTCGCATGATCTGCGTCGACCAAAAGCCTGCCAACTTCTGGAGCGCCTTCTGGCTGCAGGGAAATCATCCCTACGACGAGCTGTCCTACGGCGGTATCGGAAGTGCCGAGATAGACATAGTCGAGGCGTTTCGTGAGGGTTTGAACAAGGACGGTCCCATGCAGATGACCTCGACGGTGCACTGCTTCGGATATGCCGAGGGTGGAATGTCCTCGGCACTGCGAAGCTCACCGACCAACTGCGTTCCTGTTGAAGATATGTGTACCGCCTACCATACCTACGGTCTTGAATGGACCGAGGATGAATACCGCTTCTTCCTTGACGGCAAATGCGTCTACGAGCTCGTCTGGGCCGATGGCATTACCACCGACATGGAGGAGATGGTAGTGTCCCTCGAAATACCGGGTGAAGATGACTGCGAAAAGGCTGACAAATCCATCTCGGGCGAGATGTTCGTCGACTACGTAAAGGTCTATCAGATACCGTAAATAAAAAAGGAGAGCCTCGGGCTCTCCTTTTTATTTGCGGTTCAGCCCTTGACTTTCTTAATAAACAGAACGGAAGGGTATCTGCCGCTCAAAGAGAATTTTCCCGTTGACAGTCCGCATCGTGGGTGTTATAATGGAGACGAAAACAAAATACTTTTCGCAGTCCGGTTCTGCGAAATGCGGATCAGAGGGAAGTTTGGTGAAAATCCATCGCAACCGTCATTACCGTAATTGAGGATAATTGCCTCATAAGTCGGAATACTCACCGGGCAAGGAGCGAAGGCGTGCATATTGCACAGACGTTTTTGGACATGAAAAGCGTAGCCGTTTAGTCAGAGGTAGGGGTGTACCCATACCTGTTTTTGCTGACGTGATAGCTACGCTTTTTTGCCGATGTTGACGGCGAAAAGGCGTTTTTTCATTCTCGGAGGTCTTATGTCGGACAAAAAATACACAAAAGAGGACTGTATCGTCCTCCTTAAAAGCAAATATTCTCAGCTCGGTCATTCCCGATTTCCCTGCCGCGCGGACTTTTCCGAGGACGAGGTCGTTGCCATAAAGGCCTTCCTCGGTCCATGGCCACGTGCGCTGGAGGCCGCAGGCATAAAGCCGCCAAGGGACGGAGACCGCCTTGAGAAAAACAGAGAAAAGCGCATAAGGGCCAAGCGTGCAAGAATCGCCGCCCTCAAGACCCGTCGGGAGGACTCCGACGGACAAAACGGTATGTAAAGTTGATTTACATAAAGAGAAAAGAAAGAGGTAGACAAAAATGAAAAAGATCCTTTCCGTGATGCTTGCGGTGGTACTGCTTGGAGCGCTCTGCATTACCGCCTCTGCCGAGGGTGTAAGCGCCGAGGTATACGTGACCGTCGCAGACGGTAATGGCGAGCTTGCCCTTGCACAGGAGAAGATAACCGTGACCGATATCGACGGCGACGGTGTGCTGACCCTTGACGAGGCCCTCTTTGCCGCACACGAGGCAAAATTTGAAGGCGGCGCCGCCGCAGGCTATGCCACCGAAAATACCCAGTGGGGCATTTCCCTTGTAAAGCTTTGGGGCGTTGAAAACGGCGGATCCTACGGCTACTATCTGAACAATGCATCGGCCATGGGTCTGAGTGCGGAGATCAAGGATGGCGACCTTGTAAGCGCATTTGTATATACCGACCTGAATACCTGGAGCGATATGTACTGCTTTTTTGATAACAGCCTTCTGACCGCCGCCGAAAACACCGAGATCACCCTTACTCTGAAGGGTGCGGGCTTTGACGAAAACTGGAATCCGATCACCCTTCCCCTTGCGGATGCCGTCATCACCGTTGACGGCGTTGCCACCGAGGTCGTTACCGATGCCGAGGGCAGGGCGTGCATTTCCTTCGATAAGGCAGGCAGGTACGTCGTCAGCGCCGAAAGCGAGAGCGGGGTGCTCGTTCCTCCCGCCCTTGTCGTGACGGTCAAGGAGGAAGCCCCCGCAACGGGAATCGGGTCTGTCTGCGGATGGACGGCAGTAGCTGTCCTCTGCGCCCTCGGACTTGTGATGACCGCAAAAAAGCACAATGAAAACTAAACTTTTGGCAGCTGCGCTCATCCTTGCGCTGGCGCTTACGGTAATATCGATGCCCTGCCTTGCTGCCCAAGCGGAGGCGGAGGCTGTTATCGAGGGTGTACTTGCAAGTCTCGGAAACGAAGACCTAGAACAGTACCTTGCAGACACCGTGGGAAGCGGCACGGAGTGGTATGCCTTCGGGCTGGCGCAGTACCTTGGGTGGGATCTCTCGGCATTCGAGACGGCTCTTTCGGACTATTTAAATACCCACTCAGTAAGCTCTGCCTCCTCCCGTCTTAAATTTGCCCTGTGTTTACTCGCAGTCGGAAGCGATGACGGGTATATCAAGACCGCTCTTGACGGCTCGATAGGCAGACAGGGGCTTATGAGCTGGGTGTTTGGTCTGCACCTGATAAACAACGGTGTGGAATGCTCCGAATATACCGCCGAGGAGGTCGTCAGTACCCTTCTTTCACTGCAAAAGGAGGACGGCGGCTGGTCGATAACGGGGCAGTACGGCGACGTCGACGCTACGTCTATGACAATCACGGCCCTTGCCCCCTATTATGAGGACGAGGGGGTAAAGCCAGCACTAAATGCGGCGGTTGAATTTCTCTCGAAAAAGCAGCTTTCGCAGGGCGATTACGCAAGCTACGGCGTTTCAAACCCCGAAAGCACCGCCCAGGTGCTGACCGCACTTTGCGCCCTCGGTATCGACGGACTTGAGGATAGTCACTTTATCAAAAACGGGAACACCCTCCTTGACGGGATACTTAAATACCGCCTTTCGGACGGCAGCTTTTGCCATGCGGAGGGCGGCGATACCAACGGGATCGCCACGGTGCAGGCCTTTTGCGGAGCGGTAGCCTACCTTCGCTTTGTCGAGGGCAGAGGTCCTCTTTACCGCCTTGACTCGGTGTATAAGGTCCTGCCGCCGGAGGATGAGCCGACAAGTCCCGAGCAGACCTCTTCCGCTCCGAGCGCAGCTGATACCACCCTTCCGAGCACGACACAGGTAACGACCGAGCCCATCCCCGAGACCGAGCCTATTCCCGAGCAGACCTCGCAGGGGAGGACCGCAGGCTACAAGCCCTGGGTAAGCCTTGTCATCATAGCCGCAGGGGCGGCCGTCTGTGCGGTGCTCGTGATCGCCAAAAAGAGACATTTTAAAAACTTTATCGCCCTTATCCTGCTTTGTGCGGCGGCGGTCGCAATAGTATGGGTGACCGATTTCCGCTCGGCGGAAGAATACTACAACGGCGAGGGCGAACAAAAGCAGAACGTCATCGGACGTGTCACCCTGAGCATCCGCTGTGACACCGTCGCAGGGCGTGCGGAGCATATCCCCGCCGACGGGGTTATACTGCCCCCGACCGAGCTTGAGATAGAAAAGGGAGACAGCGTATATACCGTCCTTGTCGACGCCGCCAGAAGGTATAGGCTGCAGATCGAAAACGACGGCGGAGAGAGGTCTGCCTACATTACGGGTATCGCCTTCCTTTACGCCTTCGACTACGGCGATCTTTCGGGTTGGGTATTCGAGGTAAACGGCGAGAAGCCCTCGCTCGGAGCGGGGGAATACGAGCTCTCCGACGGAGACAGCATCCTTTGGCGATACACACTTGATATGAACTGACAAAAGAAAGGAGAACAGTATGAGGTCGTTTGAAGAAAGCAATCCCATTGCCGTTACGGTGTATTTTCTCGCCCTCGGCGGTATTTTGATGTTTTCCCAAAGCCCCGTGCTTCTCCTTTTGGGCGCCTTGGGGGCGTTTGGCTACTCGCTTGTGCGGAGCAAACGTCCAAGCCCTCGCTCCTACGGCCTTTATCTGGGGCTGTTTTTGCTTCTGACGGCCATAAATCCCCTCTTTTCCCACAACGGAAAAACGGTGCTCTTTGTCATCAACGATTCACCCGTGACCCTTGAGGCCATCATCTACGGCGCAGTCAGCGGCGGAATACTCGTCACGGTACTCTGTCTGCTTCAAAGCTTCAGCGAGATAATGACCAGAGACCGACTCCTTTACGTCTTCGGCGCCCTCTCTCCCAAGCTTGCGCTGGTGCTTTCGATGGGGATAAGATACGTACCCCTCTTCCGTGACAGAGCAAAAAGGATATCCGAAAGTCAGCGTGCCCTCGGTCTGTACAAGGAGGATAATATCCTCGATAAGCTCAAAAGCGACCTGCGTGTCTTTTCGATACTTATCACCTGGGCGCTCGAAAACGGCATTACCACCGCCGACAGTATGTCGGCAAGGGGCTACGGAAGGCGCAGGCGCACCTACTTTACGCTTTTTAAATTCCGAAGGAGCGACGCTTTTGTAGTTGCCCTGACCCTGGTCTGTACGGCCGTGACGGCGGTGGCAATGGCCCTTGGTGCGCTTGAGACTGCCTTTTATCCGACCTTCATCCCCGCCAAGCCCACCCCCCTTTGCATTGCGGGCTATACCGCCTACGGTCTGCTTGCCCTACTGCCTATCATTTTGGAAACGGAGGAAGCCCTCAGATGGAACGCTTTGAGATCAAGGATCTGACCTTTACCTATCCGCTGTGCGCCCGCCCCGTTTTAAGGGAGGTAGGCTTTTCGGTCGAAAAGGGTGAATTCGTGCTCCTTTGCGGCGCAACGGGAAGCGGAAAATCCACCCTTTTGCGCCTTCTCAAGCCGGAAATTGCCCCTCTTGGCAGTAAAAGCGGCGAGATAAGCTTCTTTGGAAGGGCGCTTTCCGACGTTCCGCCCGAGAAGATAGGCTTTGTCACCCAACGTCCCGACGAGCAGATAGTGACCGACAGGGTCTACTCCGAGCTTGCCTTCGGGCTTGAAAATCTCGGACTGCCGCAGAGCGTCATTGCTCGGCGTGTGGCCGAGATGGCATCGTACTTCGGTATCGAGGACTGGTTTGAGCGTGACGTTTCCACCCTTTCGGGGGGACAAAAGCAGCTTTTAAACCTCGCCTCGGTCATGGTAATGAACCCAGAGCTGATAATCCTCGACGAGCCGACCTCCCAGCTTGACCCCATCGCAACCTCCGACTTTCTCGGCACCCTCAAAAAGCTCAACCGTGACTTCTCGCTGACGGTCATCATCGTCGAGCACCGCCTGGAGGAGCTGGTTTCGATGTGCGACCGACTGCTTGTACTGCGGGATGGCGCACTCGTCCGCAACGGTCCTCCGAGGGAGGTCGTCGCAGGGCTTGACAGAGAGGACCCTCTGATAGGGTCGATGCCGACTGCGGCAAGGCTCTATCACGCCCTTTCGGAAAACGGAAGCTGCCCCCTTACCGTGGGCGAGGGCAGACGGTTTGTCGAATCAAACTACAATAATGCCGTCTCTGCTCTTGACAGAGGAGAGTATAACCACAGCGAGAAAAAGGCCCTTGAATTCAAGGATGTCTTTTTCCGCTACAAAAGGGAGCTCCCCGACGTTTTAAAGGGGCTTAACCTCACCGTATTTGAAAATGAAATATTCTGCATCCTCGGCGGCAACGGCTCGGGCAAGACAACCGCCCTCTCCTGCGCCTCGGGTATACGCAGGATATACAGCGGCGAGATACGGGTATTGGGGAAAAAGCTTAAGCAATATATAGGCGGAGAGCTTTATAAAAACTGTCTGACCCTGCTTCCCCAGGAGGTACAAAGCGTATTTCTTCGCAACACCGTAAGGGAGGAGCTTTCGGATGCAGGGATCGACCATGGCGAGCTGCCCTTTGATCTTTCGGGACTGCTTGATAGCCACCCCTACGACCTTTCGGGCGGCGAGCAGCAGCTCCTTGCCCTTGCAAAGGTGCTTGGAACAAAGCCCCGCCTTCTTTTAATGGACGAGCCCACAAAGGGGCTTGACGCCGAAAGAAAGATGATGCTTACCGAGATACTTCGCAGGCTCAAGGCCGACGGCGTCACCGTGGTGATAGTTACCCACGACGTGGAATTTGCCGCAACGACCGCCGACAGATGCGCCCTTTTCTTCCGAGGAGACATCGTCTCGGTGGGCAGACCGGGGGAGTTTTTCTCCGAAAACAGCTTCTATACCACCGCCGCAAGCCGTATGACCAAGGGCTTTTTCCAAAACGCCGTCACCGTGGAGGACGTATGCGAGCTTTGCAGGGCAAACGGCAGGAGGGACGGAGATGCTTGAGATAAAGGACCGCAGACTGCGGCGGGTCTTGAGGCTTTTGATACCGCTTGTGCTGATACCCGCCCTTGCGGTAGTCGGAACGCTGGTATTTGATGCAAAAAAGCACATATTTATCTCCCTTATGGTGGCGGTGCTTGCAATAGTACTCTTTATTGCGGGCTTTGAAAGACGGCAGACGGGTACCAGAAGGATGGTCATCGTCTCGGTGATGACGGCTCTGTCGGTTGCAGGACGGTTTATACCCTTTTTCAAGCCGGTGACCGCTATCACGGTGATAACGGCGGTCTACCTCGGCCCCGAATCGGGCTTTGCCGTCGGTGCGTTTTCGGCACTTCTTTCAAACTTCTACTTCGGTCAGGGCCCCTGGACCCCCTTCCAGATGCTTGCATGGGGGCTTGTGGGGCTTATAGCGGGCTATCTTGCCCTTCCGCTTAAAAAAAGCAGGGCGCTGTTGCTTGCCTACGGTGTCCTTTCGGGCTTTGTTTTTTCGCTTGCCATGGACGTCTGGACGGTGATATGGTATAACGGCGGCTTTGTTCCGAAGCTTTTCCTCTCGGCAACGGTGACCGCCCTTCCGCACACCCTTTTGTATGCGGTATCGAATTTTGCCTTTTTGTTTTTTATGGCAAAGCCGTTTGGGGATAAGCTCCAAAGAATAAAGATCAAATACGGAGTATAGGTGTTTAGATACCTCGGTGAGCTCGACTGCTTTGAAGAATAAATATAGAGAAAAAGACGGGAAATGCCTGACATTTCCCGTCTTTTTAGGTTGAAGCAGACCGAATTTGGTGATATAATAAGCAAAAGAGTATTTTGAAATGGGACGGGTCTTATGAACGAAAACACCTCTGCGAAAGGATCTCGCATTTTTGACAAAAGGATACTTCTCGGTCTTGTGCTTGTTCTGCTCGCGCTTGTTGCCTGCCCTCTCGGAAGTACGGCTGCAACGGCGCAAAGCGTAGACCTCGGCATACCCGTACTGGACCGCCCCGAGCTGTTTTTACCCCGCAGTATGCCCGTCAGCGGCGAGGGACGGGTGGCGGTGTTTTTGATAGATTTCCCCGATCTCAAAAACGAGAACCCGTATGCCACAAAGGAATTTTACCAAAAGCTCTACTTTGAGGGCGGTATCGACATGGCAAGCTCCTACTGGCGTGGCAAGAGCGTTGCAAGCTTTTACAGAGAGCAGTCCTACGGCAAGCTTGAGCTTGAGGGAGAGGTCTTTGATTGGTATACCGCTCGTCACGAGCGGTCATATTACGATGAGCGCAAGGCCGAGCTCGTCCTTGAGGCGGCGGAATACTACGCTTCGCAGGGCGCAGATTTTTCAAGGTTTGACGGAGATAACGACGGGGTCATAGATGCCGTAGTATTCCACTTTACGGGTGTTGCTACAAACGACCGAAGCGACCCATGGTATCCCGGTCTTGAATACTCCTCGGAGACGGGCTTTGGCAGGATAGACGGTCTTGAGCTTCGGACCTTTGCCCAGGTCCTTGACCGTGCGGGATCAAACACCGGGAAAAACGAGGAGCTGCTCTCTGCGACCTGCCACGAGCTTTTTCACACCCTCGGGATGCCCGACCTATACAGCGAAAAGGCCCCCCTGCTTGCGCCTACCGAAGACCTTATGGGACTCAACGAGCCCTTCATAAATCCCTATCTTAAGATGCTGCTTGGATGGTTTGACAGCGTAAAGCTCATAACGGAGGATACCTCAAAGGTAAGCCTTGCCCTCTACGGAGGGGCATTCCCCGGAGATGTCGCTATCGTCAGTGATGGGTTTGACGGCATTTTCGACGAGTTTTATATGGTCGCCTACCGTGATTTCCATGGCAGACAGACGGCCGTAGTCTGGCAGGTTGACGCACGTCTCAACGAAACGGGAGACAGCTTCCTCTACCAAAATCTCTACTACAAGCCCCGTGCCGATAAAAAGGATCCGCACGATGACGGAGGATACTGCTCGGCACATCCCTTTATTGAGGAGCTTTCCGGCGACCCGAAATTTGATTTTATACTCAACAAGGCGATCGCTCCCGAGCAGACGGGCTTTACCGAGACCTCGGCCGTAGGGGCAAACTGCTCCCCCTCTGCCGACGGGCATGACGGGAATTATATGGGCTTTCGCATTGATAATTTTGTACGTCGGGGTCAGAGCCTCACCTTTGACGTTTCCTTCGTAAAGGATACCCTTGCACCGACGGTGTCTACGGGAGAGGAGGACCTTGAGCTAAAGGAAAGCGTAAAGCTTCGCTTTAACGAGTTTGTATATGAAGGCTCTGCCTTTGGGGCTCTTGAGGTTACCGACCTTGAGGGAAGACCGCTTGAAATGTCCTACCTTCTGCCGGACTATCCCCACAACGAGCTGGAGATAACCTTCAAAAACGGAGATTATAAGGACGGCTACATAGTGCAAATGCCCCTTGGCTTTGTAAGAGACTCCTCGGGAAATCCCCTCGCAGAGACGGCCCTTACGGCCACGGCGACCAAATACCTCTTCCCCGAATCGACCCGGCAGCTTCCCGAAACGGGTGAGTTTATACGCGACAACGAACCTGCATATTTCTTCCGCGAGGGCGAAAACACCGTTGTCATAACCCCTCTGTGGGAGACGGCCGTAAACTATCCGGGGGAGAGCATCCCCGATGCACGCATCGAGTTTATGAGGCTTGACCCTTACGGAAAGGTTCTTACCCAAACGGTGACCCAAAATCCCTTCGTTGACCCCGCACGTGAGCCTTTGCAGGGCGGTACGGTTGCAAATGTTGCAAGAATGGGTGATGGCAGCTACGCTGTGTTTTGTATCGACAGCGGATATGCCGACATGGTGTTTTGTATTGATAAGGACGGCAAGCTCAGGTGGAAAAACGACTCCTGGCGAGGCTCGGGAAGGTCGTTTGCCGATGCCACCGCCCCAATGGGAAGCGGACTTGTAGTGAACGTCATGAGAGAAGCGCCCGTGTTTATCGATTCGGAAAGCGGAAGTCTTACCGCGCAGGAGGAAGGCTTCTTGGGTACAAGGATGTTTGATCTCGGCGAGGGAGGACTTCTCAGATGCAGTTTTGAGCCTCTTGCATTAAGCCAACCGGGTGCAGAAGGATTCGGACTTCGTCTTGATTTTCTCGACAGGGAGACCCATGAGCCCAAGCGCTCGGGGTGTTTTACCGATCCCTCAAAGGACCGACTTTTCGTTGATTTTGCCCATCTCAATGCCGACGGCACCCTCGTTTTGTACTACACCGTGGGCTTTGACCAGCTGACCCCGAAGATGGTGATCCTTGACACGGAATTTAACCTTGTAAGGTCGGTGGGAATGACCGATCAAAACGCCGCTACCTCCTTTGACATCAACTGGATAGGGGACGAGGGCTTTTGTGAGATATTCCGCACCGTCGCAGGCAACCACTCAAACGAGCAGTTCCACGTCACCAGATATGACCGCTATCTCAACGTCATCTGGGAGACCGACGTAGAGGCAAACTTCGTTTACTTTTTTAAAAACCCCGACGGCGAGATCGTTAGCTATCGCTCTGCCTATGAGCCCGTAAGGGAGTGCTTTATTGACAACTACGGCTCCGAGGACGGTATGATGTCGGTACATACCCATAAGCTTGCCTTTATCGAAGGGGTTAAGGCCACCGCCTCTGAGGAGGGAAGAAGGGGACATTGGTACTGTGCTGACTGCGGAGTGTGCTTCTCCGACAGGGGCAATACGGTGATATCCGACCTTAAGAGCCTTTCCATACCCCCGATATCCGCTCATGCGGTTGCGGTTTACGGCGGTCTTACCGATGCGCTCAGAAAGACCGTCGATGCGCTGTTGCTATGCACAAGGACGGTCGGTACTGCCCTTATGGAAAGATAGTTATTTCGATGCGAAAGGAAAAAAGATATGTACGACGAGATCAAGAGGATTCCCTTTGAGGGTGCAAAAAGCAAAAACCCCTTTGCCTTCCGCTACTACGATAAGGACCGTGTCATTGCAGGAAAGAAGATGTCCGACCACCTTCGCTTTGCCATGAGCTGGTGGCACACCTGCAACGCAGGCGGCACCGATATGTTCGGCGGTGAGACCATCGACAAGAGCTTCGGCCTTTCGGGGATGGAGCTTGCACGTGCAAAGGTGGATTTTGCCTTTGAGCTTATGCAGAAGCTCGGTATCGAGTTTTACTGCTTCCACGACGTTGACGTCGCCCCCGAGGGCGAGACTCTCGCAGAGAGTGTAAAAAACCTTGAGGAGATAGTCGACTACCTCCTTAAAAAGCAGAACGAGACCGGTATCAAGCCGCTGTGGGTCACGGCAAATATGTTCGGAAGCAAGACCTTTATGGCGGGTGCCGCTACCTCTCCGAATGCCGACGTATTCGCCATTGCCGCAGGCAAAGTCAAGGCGGGCATCGACGCCGCCATCAAGCTCGGCGCACCGGGATATGTGTTCTGGGGCGGCCGCGAGGGCTACGACACCCTGATAAACACCGACGTTGCCCTGGAGCTTGACAATCTGGGTAAGTTTTTGACCCTTGCCCGTGACTACGGACGGGCCAAGGGCTTCAAGGGTGACTTCTACATTGAGCCAAAGCCCAAGGAGCCGACCAAGCATCAGTACGATTTTGACGTTGCCACCTGCGCAAACTTCCTGCGCACCTACGGCCTTACGGACGACTTTAAGATGAACGTCGAGGCAAACCATGCCACCCTCGCAGGGCATACCTTCCAGCACGAGCTTCGCATGGCGGCCGTCAACGGTCTCTTTGGCTCGATAGACGCAAATCAGGGCGATATGCTCCTTGGCTGGGACACTGACCAGTTCCCGACCAACGTCTACGACACCACCCTTTGCATGTACGAGGTCATCAAGGCAGGCGGCTTTACAAACGGAGGACTCAACTTCGACGCCAAGGCTCGCCGTCAGTCCAACACCTTTGAGGACATCCTCCTTTGCTATATTGCGGGCATGGACGCATTTGCGCTGGGCCTTATCAAGGCCTGCGAGCTTATCAATGACGGTCGGATCGACCGCTTTATCGCCGAGCGCTACGCCTCCTATAACGACGGAATCGGCAGATCGATGCGAGAGGGCAGGGAGACCCTTGAAAGCCTTGCTGCCTATGCTGCCGAGCTCAAGGGTGTAGTTCCCCAAAGCGGCAGACAGGAGTACCTCGAATCGGTGGTCAACGACGTTTTGTTTTCGGGGGTGTAATATGGATCTTTACATCGGTATCGACCTTGGCACCTCCGCCTGCAAGGGCATACTTACAAACAAAAAAGGGGAGGTACTGCGTACCCACAGCGTAGGCTATCCTGTATATACACCCTTTGAAAATTACAGCCAGCAGGACCCCCTGGATTGGTACAAGGCCGCCGTCGAGATACTCTGCGTGCTCTCGGAGGGCCATAAGGAGGATATAAAGGGGGTCGGCATCGCAGGACAGATGCACGGCCTTGTAATGCTTGACCGAAACGACGAGGTCATCCGCCCCGCAATACTCTGGAACGACGGGCGCAGTACCAAGGAATGCCGATACCTGAACGCCATGGGCGACCTTCCCGAGCTTACGGGAAACGTCGCCTTCCCCGGCTTTACCGCACCCAAGATACTCTGGGTGAAGAATAACGAGCCCGAAAACTTTGCCCGTGCAAGAAAGATCTGCCTTCCCAAGGACTATCTTGCCTATATGCTCACGGGTGTGTTCTCCACCGAGTATTCCGATGCCGCGGGTATGCTCCTGCTGGACGTAAAAAACAAGTGCTGGTCGGAGAAGATGTGTGCCATTTGCGGCATAAGCAGGGATATGCTCCCCACACTTTACGAAAGCTATCAGCCTACGGGCAGACTCAAGCCCGAATTCGGTCTTGAAAACGCCGTTCTCTGCGCCGGAGCGGGGGACAATGCGGCCGCCGCCGTCGGTACGGCGACACTTCGCGAGGGGGATTGCAGTATCTCACTGGGAACAAGCGGTACGGTGTTCCTTCCCTGCGACAAATTTAACGATTCCTGCGGTACGGCACTTCACAATTTTGCCCATGCAAACGGCAGATTCCACCTTATGGGCTGCATCCTCTCGGCGGCATCCTGCAACAAGTGGTGGATAAAGGATGTTCTCAATGCCGACTACGGCGACCCCGACGAGCCGAAATACGGCCGTACGGGTGTGTGGTTCTTACCCTACCTCACGGGTGAGCGCTGTCCGCACAACGACGTCGAAGCAAGGGGCGCATTCATCGGACTTGGCGCAAATACCTCACGCGAGGATATGAGCCTTGCGGTGCTTGAGGGTGTTGCCTACGCTCTGCGCGACTGTGTCGAAGCGGGCGGGGTGAAGATAGAAAAGGCCGTCCTCTGCGGCGGCGGAGCGGTAAGCTCGATCTGGCAGAGGGTCATCGCAAACGTCCTCGGTGCCGACATCTATCTTACCGAGACCGAGCAGGGACCCTCGATGGGCGGCGCACTTCTTGCCATGGCCGCCTGCGGAGAGTACCCCGACGTTTTTGCGGCGGCCGATGCCACCGTGAAAAAGACCCTTGCGGTGAAGTGCGAGCCGGAGCTCAAGGATGTGTACGACAAAGGCTACGAGGTCTACCGTCAGCTTTATCCTGCACTCAAGAATGTAAAATTTTAAGGGAGGAAGTTAATATGAAAAAAGCCATCATCTTTCAGGGAGGCTGGGACGGCCACGAGCCCAAGCTGACCTCCAAACGCTTTGCGGGTATGCTTGAGAAAAACGGCATTTCCGCCGAGATATACGACGATCACAGCTGCTTTGACGATCTTGAAAAGCTCCTTACCTACGATCTCATCGTTGCCTGCTGGACGATGGGCAGCATCGAAAGAAAGCACTCCAAGAACATCTGCGAGGCTGTCGCAAGGGGTGTCGGCATTGCGGGCTGCCACGGCGGTATGTGCGATGCCTTCCGCAACGACACCGAATGGCAGTTTATGACAGGCGGACAGTGGGTAAGCCATCCCGGCGGCGACGGCGTTGAGTACACCGTCAATATCTGCCACGGCAGCTCCCCCATCGTAGAGGGACTTGAGGACTTCAAGGTAAAAAGCGAGCACTACTATCTTCACGTCGACCCCGCCGTTGAGGTGCTGGCGACCACCCGTTTCCCCGTGGTCAAATACTACCACGCCTCCAACAAGCCGGTCGATATGCCCGTCGCGTGGTCCAAGCTTTGGGGTGTCGGAAGGGTGTTTTACAACTCCCTTGGCCACCACGACGATGTGTTTGACCTCTCTCCGAACGCCGCGGTACTTATGGAGCGCGGAATGCTCTGGGCGGCAGATGGCAAGGAATACAACAAAAAGAACGGCCTTACGGTCGATCGCTACCTCAACGATGCCAAGATGTACTGATAGGGGAGAAGAAGGATGACAAAAATAGGATTTGTCGGCGTAGGCGCCATTTCGGGCATCTACCTTGAAAATATCACCAAGCGCTTTAAGGATATCGAGG
Organism: Clostridia bacterium; assembly: GCA_017532825.1. Classification (GTDB taxonomy): domain Bacteria; phylum Bacillota; class Clostridia; order Oscillospirales; family QAMX01; genus RGIG6452. The sequence continues at coordinate 1,790 of JAFXIT010000046.1, read as the reverse complement.
TGATCGGTGTCTGCGACCTTATCCGTGAAAGAGCGGAGAATGCGGTCAAAAAATACAATATCTCCAAGCTTTATAACGATATGCATGAGCTCTTCGCCGACCCCGAGGTCGACGTCGTGCTCAATATCACCCGTCCCTACGAGCACTACGAGGTGACCAAGGCGGCACTTCTTGCCGGCAAGCCCGTCTACTCCGAAAAGCCGCTGGGCGCTACCTGGGAGGAGGGTGTCGAGCTTGTAAAGCTGGCAAAGGAAAAGGGACTTTGGATAGCGGGTGCACCCGATACCTATATGGGCGCAGGTATCCAGACCTGCCGCAAGCTCATCGACGAGGGTGCCATCGGCGATATCGTCGGTGCGACGGCCTTTATGACCTGCCACGGCCACGAATCCTGGCATCCCGACCCCGAGTTTTACTATAAGCACGGCGGTGGCCCCATGATGGATATGGGCCCCTACTACGTGACTGCCCTTATCAACCTTATGGGCGGTGTCAAAAGGGTAGGGGGCATGGTCTCCAAGCCCTTTGCCGAGCGTGTCTGCACCTGCAAGGAACACAACGGCGAGATCATCACTGTCGACGTACCCACCTCCTACTACGGAGTGATGGAGTTTGAGTCGGGTGTCGTCGGTTCGATACTTACCTCCTTTGACATTTACAAAGCAAAGCTGCCCATAATTGAGATCTACGGCTCCAAGGGTACCCTCCGTGTCCCCGACCCCAACTGCTTTGGCGGCCCGGTGGTACTGCATATACCGGGAAAGGGGGACGAGGAGATCCCCGTGGAGTTTGACTATCCCGAAAACTCCCGAGGTCTCGGACTTGCCGAAATGGCCGCCGCACTCAAGGAAGGCCGCCGTCCCAGGGCCTCCTATGAGCAGACCCTCCACGTCCTGGAGATACTCACCGGCTTTGAACGCGCCGCCGCAAGCGGAGGCTACCTCGAGCTGACCACCAAATATACCAGAGAAGCACCCATGGAGCAGGGCCTGCCCCACGGAGTTCTTCGCTGAATAAAAAGGACAGAGAATGTTTTTACACTCTCTGTCCTTTTTTTAAAATTATTTTGCCGCCTTTTGGCTCCATTTGTCCTCCTTGAAGCCCACGAGGACGAAGTCGCTTCCGATGAGCAATGGGCGCTTTACAAGCATTCCGTCGCTTGCAAGGAGGGAAAGCATCTCCTCCTCGGTCATGTCGGGAAGTCTGTTTTTAAGGTCAAGGGACTTATAAAGCAGACCGCTCGTGTTAAAGAAGCTTTTCAAGGGCAGAGCGCCTGCCTTGTACCACTCGGTCAGCTCCGAAAAGGTGGGGTTATCGAGCTTGATGTCCCGAAGCTCGTATTCGATACCGTTGTCGTCAAGCCACTTTTTTGCCCTTTGGCAGGTGGTGCATTTGGGGTAACAGATAAACTTTATCATATTTTACACTCCTAAATCAACTTATATAGAAACAAAGAAGCCCTCTTTTGGGTGCCTTCTTGTTTTGGTGCACCTGAGCATTCTATAATCGAACCGTTTACCTCTTTAAGAGTCACGGTTTTGCTTGCTTCCTTATAATTAAACGCTATGACCAGCTTGTCGTCGTAGAGATATACGGCGTTTACAATCTGACTTCGTCCTATAGAAACGTCTCGGCTCTCGAAATGAGAGTCATAAATCATTTCGAAGAGAGAATCATTTGTCATATCGAAAAGAGAGTTTTGGGGATATTCGATTGTGAACAGAGGTTAGTACTTGGCTTCATCAGAAACTTTGAAATGATCATCATCTCCGACTTACCGTGCGTATCCT
>JAFXIT010000045.1 GCA_017532825.1 Clostridia bacterium | reverse complement strand
TGGCCGCTTTCGCTGCCCTCGCGCCTGCCCTTAGCCTCTCGGCTCTCGGTGATGCGCAACAGACGTTATTTTACCACGTCTGTCTCTCTTTGTCAAGCCCTTTTTTCAAATATTTTTCAAAATATTTTTCTAAAGGGAGTTACGGAGAAAAAGTAAACGCAGGAGACGCCGGTTCAAACGTGTTTGCCCGGCTGCTCCTGCGCAGGATTCCGAAAACAAAAACCTTGAATTACTTAATTCCGAACTTCTTCTTGAATTTGTCGACACGACCGCCGGTATCAACCAGCTTCTGTCTGCCGGTGTAGAAGGGATGGCACTTGGCACAAATTTCCACGTGCAGATCCTTCTTGGTGGAGCCGGTCTCGAACTCGGCGCCGCAGGCGCAGATGATCTTGGTCGGTCCGTAGTTGGGATGGATTCCGTCTTTCATTACATTCACCTTTCTCGCTTGGGTCATACAAGCGATGTTTTTTGCGGTGCTCGAATATAATACCACAGCTGCGGCGGTTTTGCAAGTGTTTTTTTTCGTTTTCGGACGATTTGTACAATTCGTACAAATGGCACTTGCGAATACGTCGTTCTTTACAGCACTTTTACCGTACGCCCCGTCTCAAAGAAGTAGATATAGGAGGCCTTTATAGGTTTTCCGACTATTTTCTCCAGCGCATCGGCGTACACCTCAAGCTGCGGACGGTAGCTTTCGGCCCTTTCGAGCTCGTATCCGGGGCGTATGCGGTCGGTCTTGTAGTCGACCACGCTTATCCTTCCCTCGGCATCCTCCCAAAACAGGTCTACCACGCCCTGGAGCAACAGCTCGCCCTTTCCTCCCGTCCAGCGGTCGGCCGCAAGTGGCAGGGTAAAGCGGAACTCCCGCCGTGCCGAGGGCAGATTTTCGATCATCTCACGCCCCACCTCGGAGGTAAAGAAGGCACTGACCCTTGACGGATCGAGCTCGGCGGCGGCCGAGGGCGAGAGGACGTTTTTTGCAACGAGCGAGCCGATAAACTCGGCGGCGGTGCCGACATCGGCAGCCTTGTGGGGCGGTATCAGCTGCATTACAAGGTGCATGGCAGTCCCCCGCTCCGCAGGGGTCAGACGTCCGCCTCCGCCCGAGATGAACTTCGGCTGACGGTAGGTCTTTGCGATGGGACCCTCCTCCTGCTCAAGGGTGAGCTTTTTATACCGGGTCGCGGTCAGCTTTGCCGGTGTCGGAGCCGACCACAGCCCCTCGCTTTTTTCAAGCATATCGGCAATACGCTCTGTAAGCTCGGGGTCGGGCTGTACCCTCTCGGTCTCCCGCTCGGCAGTATCCGCAAGCGCCTCGGGGGGAAGCAGGAACATATCTATGCTCTTTTCCGCACCGCAGGCCACGGCGGCGGCGATCCACTCGCCGAAGCTCGCCGCTCTGCGGCAGTATTCGCTTGATATGCCGCCGACGTTTTCCTCCTCCACCTCGACAAGCTTCTTTTGTGCATTTTGGAAGGAGGCGACCATTATAAGCTGCTCCCTTGCACGGGTCATGGCAACATAGAGCACCCTTAACTCCTCGGAGAGCTGTTCACGCTCAAGCAGCTCCATGGCGTACTCCCTGCAAAGGGTGGTGCGCTCGGTAAGTCCGGAGCTATCACGCTTCATAAATCCCGCTCCCGCATCACGGTGGAGCTGGAGGGGACTCTTTTTCCAGTCGATATTTGCACGCTTTCCAAGCCCCGCAAGGATGACTACGGGAAATTCAAGTCCCTTTGAGGCGTGTACCGTCATTATCCGCACGCCTCGTCCTGCGGCGGAGGAGCTGTCCTTGCTCCTTTCACGGCTTTTGTCAACGTATCGGAGAAAGTCTCCCACGGTGGCCGAGGGTCTTGAATCGCCCCACGCCGCCGCAAGGGCAAAAAACGCCTCAAGGTCCTCACGTCTTGCCCCGCCGTCGGGTGCGGCAGAGACCACCGACACGGCGTCGGTAAGCTCGCAGACCCTCCATACGTTACCTCCCACGGTCATACCGCAGGCGTCGGTACGAAGCCTTTCAAGCAGGGAAAGAAAGCCTCGGCACTTTTCCGCAAGGAAGTCATCCCCCTCGGCGGCGGTCTTGAGACAGCGGTAAAAGCCGTCCTTGCCGCCCTTGATGCGGATAAGCCCCAGCTCGTCGGGGGTGAAGCCGACAAGCGGAGAAAGCATGGCACCTGCAAGCTCGGGCTCTCTGGTGGGGTTGTCCACCGCACGGAGCAGGTCGGTCAGCGCAACGACGTCTGCCGAGGAAAGCAGGCTCTCCCGTGTACCGCCCACCGAGTCTATCCCCGCCCTTTCAAGGGCAGAGGCTATCGCAGGGCCGTGCTGACCCGACGCACGAAGCAGGATGGCAATGTCGCTTTGACGGAGGGGTCGGGAGACCCCGAGGTCCTTATCAAATATCTCCATTCCGGAGGAAAGCAGACCCTTGATGCGGTTTGCAATGTAGCTTGCCTCGGCGGAGGCGGAGCCGGTCTTTTCCTCGCCCTCCTTGAGGTCTATGACCTCAAAGCTCGTCTTTGCAAAGCCCTCGGGATTTTTGCGCTCGGCGACGAGGGTCTCGGTGCTTCCGTAGTCGACCTCCCCCAGCTCGACGCTCATTATGCGCTCAAAAACGTCGTTTACCGCATCGATAACGCAGGGCAGGGAGCGGAAGTTTTTATCAAGAAATATCTTTTCGTCGGCACACTCACGTCTTGCAAGGAAGATCGTCGGGTCGGCCTGGCGGAAGCGGTAGATGCTTTGTTTTACGTCGCCCACGGCGAAAAAGGCGCAGTCGGTGTGCTCGGTGATGGCTCTGAAGATGGCGCTCTGGGCGGAGTTGGTATCCTGGAACTCGTCGACCATAAGCTCGTCGGCGGTGTTGCCCACGGCGTTTGCAAGCTCGGTCGGCTCGCCGTTTTCGATAAGCAGACGTATGGCAAGCTGTTCAAGGTCGGAAAAGTCGGCAATGCCCCGTTCAAGCTTTGCCGCAGCATACCGTTTGGAAAATTCTCCCACGAGCTCAAAAAACCGCTCGGCAAGACGGCAGGTCTCCTCTGCGTCGGCGGCTACGGCCTCCCACGGCAGGGCAAGTATGCCCTCCTTGAGACGTCCCGCAAAGTCCTTAAGACGGTCTCTGGAGCGCTTGAGCCTGTCGGCAAAGGTCTTGTCTGCAAGCTTTCCCGCCGAACCGAGGTTTGGAAAGTCGGCAAGTAGGGCAAGGGCCCTTGAGGCCTCGTCCCACCCCCGCTCAAGCGAGAGGGTAAAGTTTTCTATTCGGGCGAGGTCGCTTGCAAAGGCGTCTCCGTAGCAGGATATGAGCTTTTCGTCCTCCGAGGACGTAAGCTCCTCAAGGGCCTCCCTTGCACGCTCAAGGCGGAATGCGGCCTCCGGCTTGATAAGGGATAGATATCTTCTCGCCATACCCTCGGTATCGGAGGAGCTGTCCCTCCACCTCTCGAAGCTTTCCTCCGCATCGGCGGAGGCGGCGATGACGTTGTAGACCGAAAGCACCGCATCGACAAGCCTTGTATCGTTTCGCAGTGAGCTTATATTTGCGCTCAGCTCCTCAAAGACGGGGTCTCCGTAGCCGTCGGCCACGGTCTCGGAGGCGACCTCACGGCGAAGCGAGTCGCTCTCCTCCTCGTCGGCAAGGCGGAAGGAGGGGTCGATGCCAAGCAGCTGGAAGTTTTCACGTATGAGCCTTAAACAGAAGGAATGCACCGTCGATATCCTCGCCGAGGGAAGAAGGGCAAGCTGCCTTTTGAGGTGACGGTCGGAGGGATCCTCGGCAAGGGCGGAGTTTATTGCCGAGGCGATACGGGAGCGCATCTCGGCGGCGGCGGCGTTGGTATAGGTAACGATTATGAATCTCGTAATGTCGCAGGGGTCGACGGGGTCGGTAAGACGGGAGATGACCCTTTTTACAAGCACTGCGGTCTTTCCCGAGCCTGCCGAGGCAGATACCAGTATGTTCTTTTCACGGCTCTCCACCGTGCGCCTCTGTTGGGGTGTCAACTGCACTGAAAGGTCACTCCCTTCCGTAAAATTCCGCCTTGGTCACGCTTTTGAGCTTGCGCTTGGTGTCATGTCCCGAGGACGGGTCAAAGCGGCAGACCGCCTTGTAGTCGCACCATTCGCATCCGTCGCCCTTGGTCTTTTCGTAGGGGTTGCACTCTATAAGACCCTTTTTAAGCTCGGCACTCATCTGCTCGACCAGACCCTCAAGGTGAGACCTTAAGCGTCCGAATTCGGCCGCAGAGATGGCCGAGGAGGCCTTTTTGAGGCTGCCGTCCTTGTTATACCCCACGGGTATGAACCTCGGCTTTTGGCTGTCCTCCATGGCAAGGAGGACCTTTTCGTCCTCAAGCACCACCCCGCTCCGTCTGACACGGTCAAGGGCGGCCTCGAGCTTTTTCTCCTCCGAGGCACCGGGAGGTACCTTGGCCGAGCCTCCCAGGGAGGGTATATACATCGCTCCCGCAGGGAGACTGCCGGGGATACGGTCGACCACGGCAAAAAGGTATATCAAAAGCTGTACCGACAGACCGTTTTTAAGGTCGGTGTATTCAAACTTCTTATCGCCGGTCTTGTAGTCGACCACACGGATATACCGTCTCTCGCCGTCCTGCCAGATGTCCACCCTGTCAAGCTTGCCTGCAAGGACCAGTCTTGAGCCGTCGGCGGCGGAAAACTCACCCCTGACGTTCATCTCAAACTCGTAGGGTGCAAAAAGTCCTGCGGCAAATTCGTCTGCCATCGATATAAGCAGCTCTCTGACACGGGATATAAGCCTTTTGAGGATAAAATCCATCCGCAGGGAGCGGTCCTTGCCGAAAAATCTCTCGATATACTCCCTTGCGTGGCGGTCGCCCGAGGCAAGGAGAGCCTGTCTGTCTATGCTTCGCCAGTCGGCGCCCGACGCCTTGGCATCGGCGGCGGTGTTTTCAAGGACGTAGTGGATAAAGGTGCCTATGTCGGCCGCACCGAGGTCGGGCTGACGCAGGGGCTTGAGCCTTAGGCCGTACTTTGCAAAGTGGGCAAAGCGGCAGGCATAGAACTGCTCCATCCTTGTCGGGGATACCGCTCCGCCGAAGAGGCCGTCGATGACCTCGGGGTCGGTAAGAGGACCCCTTGAGGGGTCGGAGGCGGCGTTCAGCCGTGAAATATCCTCTTTTCTCTGCTTCAACGCCTCCAAGGCCGAGGCGGCGACCCTACCGCCCTCACCCGAAAGGCTTCTTGCGGCGGTGGTCATGCAGGGAAGCACCGCCGCACAGCGGTAGAGTCCCTCGCTGTCGGGCGAGAGTATCTCAAAGCCCGGAAGAAGGGTCATCGCCCTTTGCATAAGGTAGGACCGCTCGGTCTTTTCGCCGCCCGAGCGGTTCTCGGGGCAGGATATATACAGCCGCTTCGAGGGTGCGGCAAAGGTCTGATAGGCGATAAGCTGTTCAAAAAACGCCGAATCCTCGTCGGGCGGAGAGATGGCGATGCCACCCTTTTGCAGTAGGAACCGCCGCTCGTCGGAGGTAAATATGCCGCCTGCATCTGCTCCCGGCGGCAGTATTCCGTCGGCGGCGCCGATGACGAAGACTACCTCGGGGGATGACAGCCGCATCCGTCCCACCTCGCCTGCCTGCACCGCATCGAGGGTGGGCGGAATGGAGGCGGTGTCGGTCCGTGAAAGGACCAGCGAAAAAAGCGGCGCAAAGTCGGGAATGTCGACTACCTCGTCGCCCAGGATAAACACGCACTGGTCAAGCACTCCGCACAGATCGTCCCAAAGTGCTCGGTAGATGCCCGCCGAGCGGCCGTCACCGACCGCCTCGGCCTCAAGGGCAAGGCGTTCTATGCCGTCGGAGAGACCGATGCTCTCCATATATCTGTATATGCCGCCGCAGACCGAGGTCGCACTTCCGCCCGATGCCTTAAGCTCTGCAAGGGGGTCGCAGAGGCTGCGTCTTGCGCTCTCAAGCTCGGCAAGACGGATATCCGACTCCTCGTCAGGCTCGTGTCCGAGACCGTCGGGATGGGCGGTAAAGGGTCTGAAAAAGTCACGCAGACGCAATCCGTTTATCTCGGCGTAGTTTTCAAGCAGGTCTGCCTGCTCGGCAGTTATCCCCGCAATGCCCGATTTTGCAAGGCGGATGAGGTCCTCGGTACGGCCCTTGCCCGAGCAGACCGTCATCGCCGAGACTATCACCCTTACGGGAAGCTTTGAAAGGGCGGGGTCGGCACGGTCGAGGAAAAGGGGTATCTCCCAGCGTGAAAAGACGCTCAAAAGGGTCTGGGCGTACATCGAAAGGTCACGCGCGGCTATGGCTATGCTTCCCGGCGCAAAGCCCTCATCCCGCACAAGCCGCACTATCTCCGAGGCGACAAGCTCGCACTCGGCATATACCGACGGTGCGCTCATAAAGCGTACGCTTTCGTCCCTTTGACCAAGGGAGGGCTTGACGGTGTAGTCAAACAGTCCCCGCTCGACAAGCCATAAGTCGCTTCCTTCCGTGTGACGGGAGTGGGTGCACCTTATCTCACGGTAGGCAATCGACCTTCGCTCTAAGAGCTTTATAAGGTCGGCGGCGGTGGCGGCGGTATGGGCAAAAAGCCCCTGCGCCGTGGGGTCAAGGCGGTCACAGCAGAGGGTAACGAAGCACTCCTCCGCCGTTGCAAATATCTCACCAAGCACCCCAAGCTCACCCGGGGTATAGCCGTTAAAGCCGTCAATATATATCCGTTTGTTTTTGAGATATCCGTTTTTCAAAAGCAGGGCAAGGGCCTGCATATCGTCGCAGGGGTCGGTCCTGCCGCCCTTTTGGAGGAGGGCGTCGTAGGCAAGAAGGAGGAAATGAAGGTCGTGGAGCTTGCTTTTGAGGGGCTCGGAGGCCTCAAGGGAGGCTTCAAGCAGCTCGCCCGAGCTCACACGGCAGTTTTTAAGCTCCTTGAGAGCGCCCGAGAGCTTCTCAAGCAGCTCCGGACGGGTAAGGCATCCACCGTACACGGTAAGCTCCTCACGGCAGCTCTCGGCGGCAAGGCGGAGGTTGAGCATCCGTCCTGCGTCGTTTATGCGCTCGGAGGCGAGGCCGCCCTCCCTTGCAAAGACCTCACGGGCAAGGCTTTTGAAGTTGAGCACCTCGGCATAAAGGGGTGCAGAGGGGCCGCAGACCCGACCGAGCTCCCGCTCAAGGGCGTAGGTCTGCTGCTCGGGGACTATCACGAGCATTTCCCCGATGCCCTTTTCGATATTGCGTTTTATCTCCTCAAGCAGTGCTTTCGACTTGCCGCTGCCCGAGCGCCCGGTGAGGATGTGTACCATATATATTCCTCTTTCAGCCTGTTTTCCTACATATTATACTATATCTTGGAGCTATACGCAACAAAAAAACTCCGCCGTCCCTTTTCGGACGGCGGAGAGGTTATTTACTTTGCGTAGTCAACCGCTCTGGTCTCGCGGATGATGGAGATCTTTATCTGACCGGGGTATTCCAGGTCGCTCTCTATCTTCTGGGCGAGATCGTGGGCAAGGAGGGTCATTGCGTCGTCGTTGACCTCCTCGGGTCTGACCATTATGCGCACCTCACGTCCTGCCTGGACGGCAAACGCCTTTTCGACTCCTGCAAAGGAGGTGGAGATCTCTTCAAGACGCTCAAGACGCTTGATGTAGGCCTCAAGGTTTTCACGCCTTGCGCCCGGTCTTGCGGCGGACACCGCATCGGCGGCGGCGACGAGGAAGGAGATGACGCCCGAGGGCTCGACGTCTCCGTGGTGGGACTCGATGGCGTTGATAACGGTAGCCGATTCCTTGTACTTCTTTGCAAGCTCGACGCCCAGGGAGATGTGGGTACCCTCATACTCGTGGTCGACGGCCTTGCCGATATCGTGGAGAAGGCCTGCACGCTTTGCCATGGTCGGGTCGATGCCGAGCTCGGCGGCCATCTGGCCTGCAAGCAGGGCGACCTCGATGGAGTGGCGCAGTACGTTCTGGCCGTAGCTGGTGCGGTAGCGCATACGTCCCAGTATCTTGACAAGGTCGGGGTGTACGCCGTGGATACCGACCTCGAAGAGAGCCTTCTCGCCCTCCTGCTTGATGGTGGTCTCGACCTCCTTGCGGGCCTTGTCGACCATTTCCTCAATGCGGCCGGGATGTATTCTTCCGTCGGAAACGAGACGCTCAAGCACGATGCGTGCGATCTCACGTCTGACGGGGTCAAAGCAGGACAGGGTGATGGCCTCGGGAGTATCGTCGATTATCAGGTCGACGCCCGTGGCGGTCTCTATGGCACGGATGTTGCGGCCCTCGCGGCCGATAATTCTGCCCTTCATCTCGTCGTTGGGCAGGGGGACTACCGAGACGGTGGTCTCGGCGACGTAGTCGGAGGAGCACTTGGCTATTGCAAGGGACAAAACGTCCTTGGCTCTGCGGTCGGCCTCCTCCTTGAGCTCCTGATCGATCTCACGGAGCTTTACGGCGACCTCGTGACGGGCGCTCTCCTCAACGGTCTTGAGGATGTGCTCCTTGGCCTCCTCGACGGTAAAGCCGGAGATGCGCTCCAGCAGCTCAAGCTGGGACTTCTTTATTTTTTCGGCTTCCTCTGCAAGGGCCTCCTGGGCACGGATCTTCTTGTTGAGGGCCTCTTCCTTGGCATCGATGTTATCGTGCTTTTTCTCTAAGGACTCCTCTTTCTGCTGCAGTCTGCGCTCGAGCTTGTCAAGCTCCTTTCTGCGCTCCTTGAACTCTCTTTCCTGTTCGTTCTTGTTTCTGATGATCTCTTCCTTGGCCTCGACCAGCGCCTCACGCTTTTTGCTTTCGGCGGTCTTTATGGCCTCGTTGATAAGACGGCGAGCCTCTTCCTCGGCACTGCCTATCTCCTTCTCACCCACACGCTTGCGGTAGGTTATGCCGACGGCAAACATTACTATGCCGACGATCACGACCGCACCAACGGCGATGAGGACATGCCACCATTCCATTAACATTAAATAAAAGCACCTCGGTTGACAATGTTATGATCGCAACCGGGTGCTCAGCAGTTATTCTCTCATGCCTATATCTCTCCCGTTTCGGGATAAAAACATAAAATTAAATCTATACTGAAGCGCACAGGTCGCGCAAAAACAGATACCTCCGTCGGCGCGGCGATCGCCGCATTTATATACCGACAGTATCCGCATTTAATCACACACATATATTGTATATGAAAACAAACGGCTTGTCAAGAAAAAATTTTTGTGCGCTTTGAGATTTATTTATAGGTTTTGACTGTTCTTGGGGTTTACTATCTCCCGCCAGTCGAGGTCTCCCCTGCCCAGCGCAAGCACCAACGCCTCGGCGGTGGCTACGTTCGTGGCGACGGGGACGTTGTGGGTGTCGCACAGCCTTATCATCGAGTGGGGGTCGGGCTCGGAGGGGTCTGCCGAGACGGGATCACGGAAGAAAAGCACCAGGTCTATCTCGTTATAGCTCACCCTCGCCTCTATCTGCTGGTTGCCGCCCTGGGCACCCGAAAGGAAGCGGTGTACGTTGAGCCCCGTCGCCTCGGCGACCAACTTGCCGGTGGTGGCGGTGGCTACGAGGTTATGCTTGGCGAGTATACCGCAATAGGCTATACAGAACTGGACCATCAGTTCTTTTTTCTTGTCGTGTGCTATCAGTGCTATATGCATACGCTCGCCCTCTTTCATCTGTTATCAAACTAAATTATACACAAAAACTCGAAAAAAATCAATCCCCCGCCCTTAAATTCTGGGGCGGACGGGTATATGCTCCAGCCTGCGTGCGATATCCCGTATGTCGGCGGCCGCACCCTTCTTCTGCTTGAGCATCAGCGGCTCACAGCGGTTAAAGGCGGTTATGACCCTTTCGTCGTCGAATATCAGTCCCACAAGGGGCAGACCGATGCGGTCCATCGACTCGTCGACGTTGGCGGCGTTGCCCTTTTTTATCATCTTGGGACGGACACGGTTGAGCACCAGACGCACGTCGGTGATGCCCTCTCTGAAAAAGCAGTCGGCCGCACGGGCGGAGTCCTTAAGGCAGGGGGTGTCGGGGGTGGAGACGACCAGAGCGCAGGAAGCGGCGTGGGCCGACATCTCAAAGCCCGAGCCAAGCCCCGCACAGCAGTCGATAAAGATATAGTCGAAGTCCTCGCTGAGCTTCTCTATCTCGGCTCGGAGGGCCTCGGGGTCTATCTGCTCACGCTCGGAGGGGGCGGCGATGAAGTAAAGTCCGTCTGTGTCGGGATGGCGTATCAGCACGTCCTCCCGCTCGGCTCTGCCGCAGACGAGGTCAAAAAGGTCGAATACCACCTTGTCCTGCAGACCCAGCGCCAGATCGAGGTTGGAAAGGCCTATATCGGCGTCGATGGCGCAGACCCTTTTGCCCATGAGGGCGAGTGCCGAGGAAAGCCCCGCAGTGACGGTGGTCTTGCCCGTACCGCCCTTGCCCGATGCTACGGCGAATACCTTACACATAATTTTCCCGCTCCTTTTACCAGATGATAGTGTTTTCCTCCTCGGTCTCGTCAAGCGAGCTGTCGGAGGCGAAGTAGGCGTCAAAAGTATCTCTTGCGACGGGGGCGATGGCGTTGCCCGAGCCGCCGTGTTCAACTACGATAACGACGGCTATCTCGGGGTCGTCGTAGGGGGCAAAGGCGCAGAATACGCTGTTTGCCGTACCGTCGGAGACCTCGACCGAGCCCGTCTTGCCGCCGACGTGGATGGGATAGTTCTTAAATACCGCCGAGGCGGTGCCGTTCTCGGTAACCTCAAGCATTCCCTCAAGCACCGTTTGATAGGTATCCCTGCTCATCTTGACGGTGTTTTCGACCACCGACTCGGTGACGCTGAGTACGCTTGAAAAGTCGCCCGAAAGGGAATATCTCAACAGATGTGCGTTGTAGCGTGTGCCGCCGTTTACCAGCGTTGCGATGTAGTTGCAAAGCTGTACGGGGGTATAAAGGTGTACCGACTGGCCTATCGCGGCGCCGAGCACGTCGCCGCCTATCCATGCCGCACCCGTGAGCTGCTTTTTAGCCTCGGGAGAGGCGACGTATCCCCGTGCTTCACCCGAAAGCTCTATGCCCGTGTAGCTTCCCAGGCCGAAGGAACGGGCGTACTCCGAAAGGGTGTCGATGCCGATAAGACGGCCCACCTCGTAGAAGTAGACGTTGCAGGAGTCTCTGATAGCCTCCTTGACGGTGAGGTTGCCGTGGGTGACGCCGTAGGCGTATATCCAGCAGGTCGGCTGGTAGTCCTTATAATAGGTATAGCGTCCGGTGTCCTTGATGACGGTATCGGCGGTAATGACCCCCGTCTCAAGGCCGGCAACGGCGGTGACCATCTTAAAGACCGAGCCGGGGGAGTATCTGCCCGAAATGGCACGGTTGAGCATGGGCGAGAGGGGGTCGGAGGCCAGGTCGTTGTATATGGAATAGAACTTTGAAACGTCGTAGGTCGGATAGCTCGCCATGGCGAGTATCTCGCCGGTGTCCACCTTGATGACCACCGCCGCCGCACCCGCAATATCCTGGGGCTTTGAGGGGTTGGTCTCCGCCTCCTTGAGCATGGAGGCTATCTGGGAGGCAAGGGAGTCCTCGACGGTCTTTTGCAGGTCAAGGTCGATCGTCAGCAGTACGTTTCCGCCCGCAATGGGGTCGGTACGTGAAAGCACCTCGACGATGTTGCCCTCTGGGTCGTAGGCGGCCGTCGTCTTTCCGGGGATGCCTCGGAGGATGGACTCAAAGGCGTTCTCGGCACCGTCCTTGCCGACCGTATCGTTATATCCGTAGCCCTGATCCTTGAGGCGGTCGTACTCGTCGGAGGATATCTTTCCGAGTCGGCCGAGGATATGGGCGGCGTAGGTGGTATGATATACCCTTTGGGTGGAGCTTTGCACCCTCACGCAGGTATAGCCCTCCTCTGCGATGGCGGTGATAAGCTCGGTGGAGACGTCACGGGCAAAGAGGTAGGGGGTGAGGTTTGAAAAGGCCTGCTTTGCCATTGTGTAGAGCACGCCCACGACGGTGCGCTGCTTCTGCGGCGACCAGTCGGATGGCAGGGAGTAGTAATCGGCGGCCTTTTCCATCAGCTCGGAGGCCGAGGCGTCGGGGTCAAGCCCTCTGTTTTTTATAAAGTCGGAGAGAAACTTTCCGTGCTCTCCGCCGTCGGTAAACTCACTGCCGTCGGCGTTGAGGGGAAATTCGTCTATCCACTCCTGGGAGAAGCGGCGGCATATCTCGGTAAGCCCCGAAACGATCTCGGCAGAGCTTTGGGGCAGTCTTTTGTATATAAGGTAGTCTATTACGAGGTCGCTTTGGACGGTGTTGGTCACAAGCGGTCTGCCGTAGCGGTCGTATATTCCTCCCCTTGCGGCAGGGACGGAGTAGCTGTATGCGGTCGTCTTGACGCTTGAGGGGTCGGCGACCGAGACCGTCGGCGCAGACATCTCAAGCTTGAAAAGTCTTGCACACATTATAAAGGACAAAAGGCCGCTCAGCAGTCCTACCAAGGCAATACGCCAGACAAAGTTTCGTTTCTTTTCCATGTCAGCCTATCCTTCCCCGAAGCATCGACTGGTTGCTCTCCCGTCTTCCGAGCCTTCCTATCAGCCTCGCAAGGGCGATGACGGGTAATCCAAGGGCGGCGGCAATACCCACCGAGGGCATCACCACCGTGAAAAGCTCCGAAAAGGGAGCACGGTTGAAAAGGTATACCGAAAATATAAAGCGGCAGCTCTGTATGGCAATGTCGGCAAAAATGCCCCAGCCAACTGCGGTAAGCACCCTTCTGCGGAAGATGTTGGGGGAGATATAGCCGACCAAGGCAGATATCAGCGAGAGAAACAGGGTGTGGTAAAGCAGGGTGCTTCCGCAGAGGGCGTCGGTCAAAAGTCCGCAGACAAGACCCACAAGACCCCCCGCTCCCGCACCGTCAAACACCGCCGCAGCAGCGGCGAGGTATACCGTCAGCATCGGAGCCAGACGTCCCGCACCGAGCCTCGGAAGGACCGAGGTCTGGAAGCCTATGATAAGCAATATGTCGGCAAGATACAATACCGTTTTTATAACGATAAAGCGTTTTTGCATCTATTCTTCCACCGAAAAATCAAGAATTATGTATACACCCGTAAGGGCGGAAACGTCCTCCGCAAGGACGGCAACGGCGTAGTCTCCCATCCCGTCGGGGCTTGCAGAGACCCTTTCAACCTTGCCCACGATAAGTCCCGGCGGTATGCTTCCGCCAAGACCCGAGGTCTCAAGCAGGTCGCCTGCGAAGATGTTGCTCCCGTGGGGAATACTGCTTAAAAGCAGCCTGTCGCTGTCCATATATTCAAGCTGACCCTTTGCAAGGGCGGTCACACCGTTTCCGACCACGCTGACCCCTATGCCCGAGGACGGGTCAAGAAGGGTAGTCACCTCGGCGTAGCTCCCGCCAAGCTCGCTGACACGTCCCACAAGGCCGTTGTGGGATATAACGCAGTCGCCCAGCTCCACACCGTCGTCGCTTCCGCGGTTGACGGTAAAGCAGGAGCGCCAGGAGGTGTCGCTCCAGCCGATGATCGTGGCGTTTATTATATCGTAGCTTTCATATCTCTGTTTCATTCCGAGAAGATCCCGAAGGGAGACGTTTTCATCCATTATTTCCGAAACGTCCCGAAGCTGTCCCTCAAGCTCGGCGATCTGTGCTCGGAGGTCCTCGTTTTCCTTTAACAGATCGTCGTACCTCTCCCCTGCCGCAAAGAACCGCTCCACGGCGTTGTATACCGCAGTATAGCCCTTTTGGAAGGGGGAGACGATGGCAAGGGCAGTGCGGCGGAATACCGAGCTGCCCTCTCCAAATATAGCAAGCAAGGCCGCACCGACGAGTATCACGGCAACGGCGATGATCAATATTTTACCGAATAAGCTGCGAAAGAAGCCCCGCAAGTTAACACCGGCCTTCCCTGATTATCAAAGTATTTCTATGCCGAATTCCTTCAGCATAAGCCCAAGGGTGCATACGGGCAGTCCCACGACGTTGAAGTAGTCCCCCTTGATGCCCTCGACGAGCAGGCTTCCCTTGGATTGGATGCCGTAGGCTCCTGCCTTGTCCATGGGCTCACCCGAGGAAACGTAGGCCTCTATCTCCTCATCCGAGAGGGCTCTGAAGATCACCTCGGTGCACTCGCTTTTGGTAACTACCCTCTCTCCCAGACAGATGGTCACACCCGTAAAGACCTCGTGCGACCTGCCCGAAAGCTCCGAGAGCATCCGTCTTGCCTCCGAGGGGTCACGGGGCTTTCCCAGACACCGTCCGTCCACCGCAACAAGGGTGTCGGCGGCGATGATGAGGTCGTTT
>JAFXIT010000044.1 GCA_017532825.1 Clostridia bacterium | reverse complement strand
TGGCCGCTTTCGCTGCCCTCGCGCCTGCCCTTAGCCTCTCGGCTCTCGGTGATGCGCAACAGACGTTATTTTACCACGTCTGTCTCTCTTTGTCAAGCCCTTTTTTCAAATATTTTTCAAAATATTTTTCTAAAGGGAGTTGCCGTGAGCCTTCATCGGCGACGGCTTGATAATGATACTACATCTTCCCTTTTTTGTCAAGCGTTTTTTCGAAAAATTTTCAAGAAAATTTTTCTGCTAGAACAGCGGTACTTCCTCGGGGCTTTCAAGTGCAAAGAGGTACTCGTCAATGCAGTTCCCTATTCTGTCCATCACCAGCGCTTCGGGATCTGCCTTTATCCTTCCCTCACGTACGGCCGTATATTGCATGGGCATATACTGGCTAAGCAGCGACAGCGGAAGCTTTACGCCCCTGATATTTGCAAAGAGCTTTTCCATAGCCGCCTCCACCTCTGCGTTGGGAAGGTAATAGCGGCAGCGGTCTGAATAGCTGAAGGCACGCTTGACTGCAAGCTCTGCATCGGTTCCGTAGTAGTATTTTTTCCAGTTTCCGGGCGATTGGAGCATTACCCTTTCAAGAGTAGCTCTGAAGTCTGACAGCTCGCCGCAGCACAGCTCTTTTTCAATGCATTCGAGTGCGAACAGACCCTCGCGCATGGCAAAGGTGAGCGCAGGACCAACCTTGAGAATGGCTATTCCGTCTTCGACCATATGAAGCAGCGCTTCCTTGGTCTGATAGTCGGTCGAATGCCCCTCGAAAACGAGTCCCGGGTACTGTTTCAGCATATTACACAGCTCGCTTGCTGCCGCACGGTCGTAGCCGTGGACCGTATCGTCGCCGAATTCTACGCCCGGCTGTACAACGACACCTCGGACGTAGTTCCACGCATCGGATGCCCCGACCTTGTCAAAGGCGGCTCTGAATGCATCTACCGTAGCGCAAAACGCCTCGGGACGGGTAACGCTGACGCTGTCGCTCCCCTGCTCACCGCCGGGTATAGGTACCTCGCTGCCGATACAGTAGATAGGATGCATTGCATCGGGCTTTGTCTTTACGAGCTCGGCATAGGCCTTTTCGGCAGCCAAAGCAAGCCTCGCTCCGCGCGAGGCGATCTTTTCCTCTGCAAGAGGTGCGCTCGGATCGTCATCGCCAAGTCGCATAGAGGTATCGATGTGTATCTTGGTAAAGCCCGCAAGGACGTATTCAATAACCAGCGCCTCGGCAAGGTCCATAGCCTCGGACTCGGGACGGTCCTTCCAGGTAAGCGGGCCCAGATGGTCTCCGCCGAGCACCAGCATATCATCCGAAAGCCCCTCACGAGCGGCAATGCTTCTGACAAAGCCGGCATAATCGGCAGGGCGCATACCCGTGTATCCGCCGAATTGGTTGACCTGGTTTGCGGTAGCCTCTATAAGTGCCACCAAGCCGTTCTCTGCAGCGGTACGGGCTACCGCCTTTATGACAAGGGGTGCGGCAGTACAGGCAGAGTATATACCTGCGTTTTTGGAAACGGCACGTCTTTTCAGTATGTCGGTTATCGGATGATCCATAATTTTTCTCACTTTCCGGATATTACTACGTTTCTTACCTTGATCCAGGGAAGTATCGAGCTGCCGTCGTTTACCCTTTCACGGGATATTTCGACTATATCCTTGAGCATCGCAGCAAGATTTCCCGAGATCATGACCTCGCTCAGAGCGTCGGTGACCCTACCCTTTTCGATAAGGAAGCTGTTTTTTGCGACACCCGTTATATCGCCGTTTGCACCGGGCGAGCCGCCGGAGAAGCGGTTCATTATAATGCCGCTTTCGGTCGAGGAGATCATATCCTCAAGGGCGGTATCTCCCGCATCGACGATCGGACATCCGCCGTAGTTGGCACTGCGGCTAAGCCCCGTCTTGGCGGCACCGTAACGGGAAAGGGTAAAGTTTTTAAGAACGCCTTTTTCTATGACGGGCATATCCTTCACGGCATACCCGTCCCCTGTAAGGGAGTATCCGCCCGCAAGCTCGGGAGAGCAGGGGCACTCCTTCCATGTAAAGCAGGGTGCGGCGACCTCGGCTCCGAGAGAATCCTTCCAGAGACTGGTGCCGTCCATCAGCACGCCGTCGGAGATGAAGTTGCCCTGAACGTAGGCTATCATCTCGGCAACGCAGGTAGGGCTGAGGATTACCTCGCCGCCCTCGAGCTTGCCTTCGATGACACGGGTCTCGACCTGGCGTACACCCTCCTCAAGCAGACGTCTTACCATACCGTGGTCGATAAGGGGCTTGTTTATATCGTCAAACTCGGCGCCGCCCGCAATAAAGGAGGAGGTCTTATCCCCGTCCTTTGCCATAAACATCACCGAAAACTGGTATCCGCCCCGTCTTGAGGTGAAGCGTACACCGTTGGTGTTGAGGTAGGTGCTCTCACGGAGGTTGTGCTCTACCGATATGGAGTCAAAGCTGATGGACGGATATTCCGCCTTTACGGTATCGACGAAGGCACGGAGGGCATTATACATCCCCTCACGGTCGGGTGTAAGCTCGCCTCTGACGAAATCGGCGTTTTCGGTCAGCTCGGCAACGTCATCCTCGGGGTCGGGGATGGCGTCGGCGGAGGCTTCGATAGCGTTGGCAACGGCCTTGTCAAGCTTTTCGGGGTCGGTGGAATTGAGACCGACTCTGCCCTTTTTTCCGTCCTTTATAAGCTTGACGCTTACGTTGGTGTTGAATACCGAGCGAAGCATGGATATCTTGCCCGATTCGTAGTATACCTCGGTCTTTACCGAGTCGGATGCGGTGCACTCACCCTTGTCTGCACCTGCGGACCGTATGGCGTTAAGAACATATTCTGCAGTCTGTACGTTGTTCACAAGTCACCCCTCCTATCTTCCGCCGACGTTTATCTTGAGCTTTACGGCAGGTCCGCCCATGCCCACGGGCATCGGCTGCTTCTTGCCGCACATTCCCGAGGAGCCCCAGGTCAGCTCGTCCGAAAGCATATCGACCGTCTTAAGCACCTCAAAGGCGACACCTGCAATGGTGGTGTCTCGGAGAGGTCTTGCGATCTTTCCGTTTTTGATCTCATAGCCGAAGTTGACTCCGAACATAAACTCGCCCGTTGCGTCGGCCTGGCCGTTGCCGGTGTCGATGAAGTAATATCCGTCGTCGATGGAGGCTATCATGTCCTCAAGCTTATCCTTGCCGGGGAGTATGCAGGTGTTTCTCATACGGATAAGCGGCTCGTCGGAGAAAAGGAAGGCCCTTGCGTTGCCCTGCGGCTTAAAGCCGAGCTTTTCGGCCGATTCCTTATTGTGCATATATCCGCTGAGGATACCGTCCTTGATTATAACGGCGTCCTCGGCCGGAGTACCCTCGTCGTCCACGTAGATGGGCTGGGGGCAGGTCTTGCCGAAGGCGGTATTTGCAAAGTCGACGAGTGTTACCTTTTCGCTTGCGACCTGCTTTCCGAAGGAGGGGCCGGCGACGCTTCCGCTGAGGACAAAGTCGGCCTCGACGGTATGCCCGACTGCCTCGTGGGCAAGTATGCCTGCGAGGTCGGAGTGAAGTATGACCTCCTTATAGCCCGGCTCGGCGTAGACACCTTCGGCCTTGGCCGCGACCTTCTCGTAGAGGGCATCGATCTTTTCATAGAGGGCGTCCGGGGTGGTAAATTGGTCGTCAAAGACCCCCATTCCGCCAAAGGGGGTAAACAGATCGACGGGCGTACCGTCGTTGCCCATAAGGGTCATCTGCACCATAACGTGCGATCTGGGAATATCGGAATGGGAGTGTACGTCATCGGAGGTGACAAGCAGCTTTTCCATGTCAAGGCAGTTTGCTATCACCACACGGCTGAGAAGCTTGGGATACTTTGCGGCAATGTATGCATCAAGCTCGGAGATGAATTCTATAAGGCGCTTTTGGGAGGCAGTATCCTCGGTGGTATAGCGCAGAGGGGAGCTCATGGGCGGTACCTTTGCAAAGGGAGGCTTACCCATTCTCTCACGGCTGTCAAGAAACACTGCGTTTTCTCTTGCGGCGGCGATTATTCTTTCGATGCTGTCGGGGGTATAGTCGGAGCCGGAGGAAAAGCCGTAGGCACCGTTGACACGGACTCTGGCGGAAAATCCCGCCGACTCGGAGCTGTCGTTATTTATCATGTTGCCGTTGAGCAGGGTCACACGTCTGGTAGTGTTGGACTGTGCGCGAAGCTCGGTATACTCCGAAAAGCCCGCTCCAACGTATTTTCTAAGATGATCCTTAAGCAATTTAATCACTCCGTTCAGTTTGTCCTGCTGGATAGGTCCATTATATACCTTTATTGTTATTTTTTCAAGGCTGTGTTATAATTAATCTGAGGTGATCGTTTTGTACGACTGTATCATAATAGGTGGCGGACCTGCCGGACTGTCGGCAGCACTCTACACCGTAAGGGCCGGACTTTCCACCCTCGTTATCGCCCGTGACGGCGGGACGCTGGGAAGTGTGGCGCATATACAAAATTATTTCGGCTTTGCCTCCCCCGTTTCGGGAAACGAGCTTGCAAGGGCAACAAGGGAAAACCTTCTTTCCATGGGCTGTAATTTTCTCGACGACGAGGTGACCTCCCTTACCTTCGGTGCCGATGGCTACGAGGTCCGCACGGCAAGGGAAAGCTTTGAGACGCCCTGCGTGCTTCTCGCCTTGGGAAAGGGTCAGTCAAGGACGACCGTCCCAAACGCCGACAGCTATATCGGAAGCGGTGTAAGCAGATGCGCCGTATGTGACGGATTTTTCTTCCGAGGCAGGGCCGTTGCAGTGGTCGGAGAGGGTGACTACGCCCTTTCGGAGGCGTCCGAGCTTACCCCCCTTGCAGCCTCGGTAACGCTGATGACCGACGGAAAGCCCATCCCCGAAAGCTTTATTGCATCGGGACTTCCCTGTGAGGGCAGAAAGATCGTCTCCTTAAGGGTCGAGGAGGTCCTGAAGGCGGCGGTACTTGACGACGGAAGCGAGCTTGAGCTCGACGGTCTGTTTATTGCCCAGGGCTCGGCAGGTGCGGCAGAGCTTGCTCTCAAGCTCGGTATTCCCTGCTCCTCCGACGGGATCTCGGTATCCCCCGACGGTTCGACGGCACTTCCCGGCATCTACGCCGCAGGAGACTGTGCGGGAAAGCCCTACCAGATATCCGTAGCCGTCGGCGAAGGCGCCAAGGCAGGACTTGCGATGATCGAGTACGTACGAAAAAAGAGGAACAAATAAAGCTTATCCCCGACGCACTTAGGGTGCGTCGGGGATATTTTTAATCGTTTTCTTCGGGCTCGGGCTCGTTTCTTGCGGCACGCTCGGCCTTTTTTCGGTCGGCAAGCGCCGGGCCTATCATATACTTATAGAGCACCGGATAGGTCGTAAACTGGGCAAGAAACTGCATAAGCGTCCAAAAGAACATAAACATAAGGGCTATGAACGTCGGGAGCATTGCAGGGTAAAAGATCGGAACGAATATAAAAAATGCAATGAAGATAAGAGAAACTACCGCTACGATGATGTTTTGCTTGAGACCAAGCAGCACAAACATCCAGGAGTTTTTAAGAAGTCCCCTGATACGGAGGTCAAAGGTAACGATCATCGGGTAGATATACCACCGCATAACGATGTATCCGATAAAGATGGCGATGGCAACTATCCGCATATAGGCAAACACGCCCGCGGGAAGACCTATGGCGTCGCCTCCGAAAAGATAGATGCAGATGCTCAATACCAGCACCTGGTCTGCAAGACCGAATATAAGCCCCTGCTTTTTATTGCGCCATGCACGGGTGAAAAAGTCCGAAAACCAGACGTGCTCTTCCCTTGCAAAATTGCGTATGCAATAGGTAAGTCCGCAGGTCAGCGGTCCGTAGAGGATAATGCAGATGACCGTCAACGGAAGGGATATCCACACGGGCACCTCAAATATCAGCGAGTACAAAAAGATAAACCAGGAATTATAGACGATGGTCTGTCCCTCTGCAAGCACCACTCCCTCGGTCGCCTTTTCAAGGGCCTTAAAATAGGTGGCGGTGATGTTTGGGTTTATAACGCAGGTGACAATGTAAAACAGGGCGCACAAAAGCACCGTCATCACCGTGGCGTATATAAGGCTCATGCCAAGCAGACGGTTAAAGTTTCTGAAATAAAGCTGCCAGAACCTAATATACCCCGGCTTTGGCACCTCGTCCTTTTCAACTCCGGGGCCGGGCTTGTCGTAATTCGTCCTAAAAAGTCCCATGTGGTCATCTCCCGTTAAAATCTTTTATGAAATAACTCTGTAAAGCAGTTCCCTTCCCAGTCTTCCTCCGTACAGGGCGGCAAGTCCGCCCAGCAGAGCACACCCTGCCGCACGGAAAAGGTATATGTGCAGCGGCATCATTCTAAGGGTCGGTCGCACACCCTTGGCGCAGGCAAGCGATCTTGAAAAGGCCGATGCCCCGACCGAAGCCAAAAGCGGCATCAGCACAAGCTCCGCAGGTCCAACCAAAGCAACAGCGGCAAGCGTACCCATCCCCTTTCCGTAAGAAGGGAAAAAAGAGCAGACCGTTCTGCCAAGCAGGTACCCCTTCAGGCCGACCGTTAACGGTATCATCGGGATACCCATTCGGAAAAAGCCCAAGATCGCAACGCAGACGATCGGCAATGCTCCGTAAAGCACAGCCGCAGTATCCGTCGTCGGGTATATCCTCTCAAGCGGCAGAGCCTTATGCATAAGCGCCGAGGCCGCCACTCCGAAAACGAAGGCCGCCGCAGGAACAAGCAGGGAGCTATCCTCTGTATGCTCCCATCCAAACAACCGCTTTATCGCAAGCACGCCCACACCCCCATACGTTATAATGATATGGCTGCGTGAGGGGTAAAATCACTTTTTTCCGAGCTCTGCCGACCTGTTCATAGCGGCATCCAGACCGCTGCGAACAACCTCGTCAAGCCCCTTTTGGTCAAAGGCGCCCAATGCCGCAACGGTAGTACCGCCGGGCGAGGAAACGTCTTTTATGAGCTCTGCGGCCGACTTTCCCGTCGAAAGTAGCATCTCTGCCGCACCGAGCATGGTCAGCGCCGCCATTTTGTCGGCGTTTTCAAGACCCTGCTCTCTGCCCCAGGAGGCCATTACGTTTGCAAAGCGGTAGAAATAGGCAGGGCCCGAGCCCGAAAGGGCGGTCACGGCGTCAAGGAGGGCCTCGTCGACCGTAAATACCTCTCCGCAGTAGGAAAACATCTCGCTTACCTCGGCCACGGTCTCCTCGCAGGCATCCCCGAAGGCAATGGCTATGGTACCCTTGCCAAGGAGCATGGGGGTGTTTGGCATGACACGTATGACCGTCGCAGGGGACTCAAGCCCCGAGCGTATGCGCTCGGCACTGACGCCCGCAACGACGCTTACGAAGGTCTTGCCCCCTGCCTTATGGGCAAACGAAGCAAGAGCGGCGTCGATATTCTGCGGCTTTACCGCAATGACGACTATATCCGCCCACTCCACGGCGGTAGGGTTGTCCGATATTACCCTTACGCCAAGTGCGGCCGCAGGCGAGTCGGTATTGATATCCGAAACGAGAATGCTCTCGCTCGGACGCCCCGAAGCGAGGTTAGCACCGATAAGTGCGGACGCTATCCTGCCTCCGCCGATAAATGCGATCTTTTTCATTATACTGCAAACGCCTCTTTTTAGATAAATCGGGCGGGTTATCCCCGCCCGAGCTGTTGATCAACAAATCAAATTTTCCAGCCTTATGCCGTTGGCACACGGGCTTTTCCTATTTGCGCCTGAGGTTTACTCCTGCTATTCCGCCGCACATTCCGCAAACGAAGCAGATAAGCGAGGGAATGATGTTGCCTCCCGTTGAAAAGGCCGAAGGGATGCTCACGGTCAAAGCACTAAGCAGTGCAGCGGCACCTCCGTTGAGTATACCGTTTTTCCCTGCGGTACGTGCCGCAAGAAATCCTGCCGCAAGACCCGATACCACGGCACTTACGTACACAACAACGGTCTCTACGGCACCGTAGCTGCCCTTCGATACCGCTATCCACGCTCCGCACAGCAGGCATACCGTTGCGGCAAGCGCACCGACGGCTCCGCAGATCACCACACGCAATATCGCCCCAAGAGGCGAGATCTTCTTTTCCATTATCCTGCCCTCCCAGCTATTTACTGTGTAAATACTATTCGGGCAGAAGGAGGATTATTCCTTGGTCTCCTCGGCGGGAGCTTCCTCGGTCTTTTCCTCGGCGGCAGTCTCCTCTACGGAGGCGGTCTCCTCGGGAAGAGCTTCCTTCTTCTTCTTTTTCTTTATGATGACGGGAGCGGGCTCCTCGCCCTCTTCAAGACCCTCGGTGACCGACTTGGTGACCGAGCCGATGGCCGACTTAAGGAATACCATACGGCTGTCTGCGGTGGCGATGGTGACACGGTCTTCCTTTATTCTGATGACTCTGCCGACGATACCGCCGATGGTGACTATCTCGTCGCCGATGTTGAGGGTATCGCGCATGTTCTTGAGCTGCTTGTCACGCTTTTTCTGGGGACGGATGGCAAGGAAGTAAAATATCAGAGCCATGGGTACCAGATAGATAAGCAGGGTCAGTATAGCGTTGCCGCCGCCACCGCCTGCACCCTGCTGGGCACCCTCGGTCGCGTAGGCGGTAGTAATAAGAGAGAGTTCAGAAAACATTTCAATTTCCTCCAAAGTACATATAGGGTTATTATACAGCGAAAAGGTATTATTTGCAAGTACTTTTTATGAATTTTCGGTTATTGCTTTGTTTACACGGGCACGCATATCCGTCAGCCAGACGTCGTCGGTGGGTGTTGTGTCAAAGGCAAGAGGTGTTTCAAGTCCCTCCTCGAGGATCGAAAGGGTCTTTTCCCTGCCGACAAGGCTTTCAAGCAGCTCAAGTGCACGCATATCCTGAAGGGCTTCACGGAAGACCTTAAAGCGCAGGGATACGAGCGGACGTCCGTCCTCGCCGGGATAGACCATAAACGGGTCACCCGAGGGCCAGGAGCCGTTGCCGTCGGTATCTGCAAACGGGTCTATGCGGTAAAGCGACTTTACGCCGTACCAGAAGTTGTGTCCCCACTGCAAAAAGCCCTTGATGTTGAATTTGTAAAGCTGGATGCCGAGGGCTCTGTTTCTGACCGAGGGGTAGCTCAAGAAGCGATTGGAAACACCACGCTTGACACCGCAGCAATAGTATGTCCAAAGACCCTCTACACCGTTTTCGATAAATGGGTCGATACTGCTGCTGGAGGGTATGGGAAGGTCCATGGTCCCCTTGCTGTAAAACTCGTAATCGGAGATAGCATCCATTATCACAAAGCCGGGGAAGAGCTCTCTTATTATCGCAGAGGCGGCGGCATAGTCGTCAAATATCTTCAGCGACGGCTCGTCAGAGACGTGCAGGTAGCACCTCTCCTTCAGACCCCGCTCCTCGACAAAGGGAATGAACGCCCTTGCAAAGGCGGCAAGGAAGGACTTATATTCGGGATCGAGAGCGTCGGTCTCCCAGCCGAATATACGTCTGTATCCGTCGGGGGTATGGGCCATCACCTTTGGAGTATGTGCCGCTCCCCACTGGGTAAAGAAGTGGGCTATCTCGAAATATTCTATGCCGACCCGCTGTGCAGTATCAAACCACCTGCCGAGCTTATCAAGGTTAAAGCGGTAGCCCTCGGCGGTCTTTTCGACATCGACAAGCTGTACCGTGGGACGCTCGTGGCCCACCTCGGTGTCAAGTGCGGGTGTAAAGGTCGGAGTGAGTATCATATTTACGCCGTGATCACGGGCGCAGCGCATATACTCCTCGGTTATGCGCCAATATTCCTCCGAAAACACCTCTACATTATAATATGTAGAGAGACAGTCGGTATGGAACCAGTTTGTATGGATAAGGCTTTGGGGAGGAAGGACGGCGTCCGCGACTTTGACGGTAACGCTCCCGCAGGCAACGACCTCGTCTCCGTAGCTTATCTCGACTGTTACGGGGTACTCCCCTGCTTTGTCTGAGCAGACCTCTATCCACAGAGTCTTCCACTGGCCGGGCAGGGCATAGATACTCTCTGCCGGGCGGAGTATGTCGGGGTAAAGTGCAGGAACACGGCGCAGAAGGTCGGGGTCTCCAAGATCGTATGAGGGAAACTTCCCGGGAACGAGGTCTTCCCAAAACACCTTCGCATCAAGCTCGCTTGTAAGCCTCACCTTCAGGCCGTGGATATGCATGGAGGTGCTGAAGGCAAACTGGAATGCGCCGAATTCACCCTTGAGGATGCTTATACCCTCTATCGGACTATGCTTCGGTCTCTCCTCGGGAAATACCCTTGCAAGAGAGGAAAGTACGACAGATTCAAAAGATTCTTTAATCACTTTTATACCCTCTTTCTTTTTTTCTTGGTTTGTGGTATAATACAAGCATTATACCACAGTTCATATTCGGTTTCAACCGAACTGTTAACAACTGTTTATGGGGGTGTGACTGATGTCGGTACACATCGGGCTTCCCTCGGAGGTATCCTCGATACTGCGGCGGCTGACCCTTGCGGGACACTCCGCCTACGCCGTGGGCGGATGTGTAAGAGACCGCCTTATGGGGCGTGTCCCGTCGGATTACGATATCACCACCTCTGCTCTTCCCGAGCAAACCCAAGAGCTTTTTTCAGACTGCCGCCTCGTGCTTTCGGGACTGAAGCACGGCACGGTAGGCGTGATCGTCGGCGGCTCGGTGTACGAGGTAACGACCTTCCGCACCGACGGAAGCTACGGCGACGGAAGACGTCCCGACTCGGTAAGCTTCACCTCCGACATTTCCGACGACCTTGCAAGACGTGACTTTACCGTAAACGCCATCGCCTACTCCCCCGAGCTCGGCCTTGTCGACCCCTTTGACGGGTACGGAGATATAAAACGGGGCATCATACGCACTGTCGGAGACCCCTTGCGCCGCTTTTCCGAGGACGGGTTGAGGATACTGCGGCTTGCGAGATTTTGCTCAACTCTCGGTTTCGAGCCGGAGGAAGCCTCCCTTTCGGCGGCAAAGGAGCTCAAACACATGCTCAAGAAGGTCGCCGCCGAGCGGATAAGCGAGGAATATATAAAGCTTGTTTGCGGAGAAAACGCCGATCGAGCCTTCCTTCTCTGCCGTGACATCCTCTCGTCGGTGCTTCCGGGGCTGTACCCGACCGTCCCTCTCAAGGACAGGTCGGACTCAAAAGCCGTGCGGCTTGCCCTGTGCGGCGGCACCAAGGGGCTAAAGGTCTCAAACGACCTCAAAAAAAGGGTCGACCTGCTTCTTTCGGCAGAGCCTCCGCAAAACGACCGTATCTCGGCAAGGCGGTTTCTTTCCGTCTACGGAGCCGATATGCTCGAAGATATATTTGCCTGCTTCCGTGCAAGGGGCGTATCCGATGCCGACGGTCTGGAGAAGCTTTGTAACAGAGTCCTTGCCGAAGGTGATTGCATCTCTCTTTCGGAGCTTGCCGTAAAGGGGGACGAGCTCCCCACGTCCGGTGCGGAAACGGGAATACTCCTCAAAAAAATGCTTGACGCCGTCATTGACGGAAGAATAGAAAACACAAAAGAAGAATTATTGACGAAAGGTCTGAATCTCTAATGGCAGAAAGCTGCACCCATAACTGCGAGACCTGCGGCGCAAACTGCTCGTCCCGCCAGCAGGACTTCGGTGAGCCTCAGAACACCCTCTCCGAGGTCAAAAAGGTAATTGCCGTCATGAGCGGTAAGGGCGGTGTCGGAAAATCCCTCGTCACCTCCATGCTTGCCGTCGATATGGCACGCAAGGGCTACCGCTCGGCGGTGCTCGATGCAGATATCACCGGCCCCTCCATTCCCAAAGCCTTCGGTATCAAGTCCAAGGCCGTCGCCGACGAGAGCGGTATCTATCCCGCCATCAGCAAGACGGGCGTTGAGGTCATGTCCATCAACCTCCTTCTTCCCGACGACAGCGATCCCGTCATCTGGCGCGGACCGATCCTTGCAGGTACCGTAAAGCAGTTCTGGTCGGAGGTCGTCTGGGGCGACGTCGACTATATGTTCGTCGATATGCCTCCGGGAACCGGCGACGTACCTCTGACTGTGCTCCAGTCCCTCCCCGTAGCGGGCATAGTCTTCGTGACCACTCCCCAGGAGCTTGTCTCGATGATCGTTTCCAAGGCCGTCAAGATGGCGAAGATGATGAACATCCCCATCGTTGCCCTGGTAGAGAATATGTCCTACTTTGAGTGCCCCGACTGCAATAAAAAGCACTTTATCTTCGGTCAGAGCGAGCTTGAAAAGCTTGCCGCTCAGTACGACATAGAAAATTCCGCCAGACTTCCCATCGATCCCAAGCTTGCCGCTGCGACCGATGCGGGACTTATCGAGCTGTTTGAGTAGCCCGCTCTGGACGGTATCGCCGACGCTATCGAAAAGCTGTAAAAAAAGACTGCTTTCGGGTCTTCCGAGAGCAGTCCTTTTTTATCTTTTGGGTCGGTATATACGTCCGAAAAGGAGCACCGCCGCCGCAACGGGATATCCAAGCACCGCCATGACAACGGGAGCAAGGCTTCCCCCAAGCAGGAAATATCCTGCACTCTGAGGAGCAAATATAAAGGCAACGGCCATAAAGCGTCTTATCACTCCCTCGACCCCGAGGTATGCAAATACCGCCGCTGCAGGAAGTGCTGTCAGCACCCCGCAGACGGCAGCTGCCGCAAGCTCACGGCAGACAAACGCCCATCTGTCGACGGGTTCTTCCAGACGGCTCTTATCCAACCGTCTCATCAGCAACAGGGTATTTATCAAAAGATAGATCACAAAAGCAGGCAGGGTCACCCACCGAAAAACTCCTATAAATCCCTCGGGTCCCGACGCCTGCGCCGCAACGTCGCCGTTTACAAGGGCGGTAAACATCAGTCCCAACACCGAGGATATAACCGTCGTCAGCGACATTCGTCCGAGATTTCTGTAAAAGACATCCGAGGAAAAGGCTAAAAACTTTTTCATATATCGTCCTTCCTTCATATAAATAATAATCCATCGGCCTTTCTTTGTCAATAATCCTCTTGCCAAATCACCGATTTTGGTATAGAATGTAGATAGGAAGTGATTTGATTTGAATATTTATCCTATGAAAACGCTGCCCTGCTATAAGCAGATGCCTTGGGGCGGCACCAACCTCAACCAAAATTACGGCAAGACCTCTCCCTTTTCCCTTACCGGCGAGAGCTGGGAGGCCGCCGACCACAAAAACGGACGAACTCCCGTCTGCTGCGGTGCCTACGCCGGAGCAGGACTCGGTGAACTTGCATCGGTCTTCGGCAGAGATTTCCTGGGCGAAAACGTAAGCTCGGGCGCCTTCCCCGTCCTTTTCAAGCTTATCGACTCCTCGGACAGGCTCAGCCTCCAGGTACATCCCGGCGACGACTACGCCGCCCGTGACGGTGACAACGGCAAGACCGAGATGTGGATCGTTCTCGACGCCAAGCCCGGTGCGGGTCTGTGGCTCGGGCTTAAGGAGGATCTCACCCGTGAGCAATTCCGTGCCAAGATAGACGCAAGCGACCTTGAGGATGCCCTCAACTTTATCCCCGCCAAGCCCGGCGACTGCTTCTTCCTCCCCCACGGTCTGCTCCACGCCATCGGCGCAGGTCTGATAATTGCCGAGATACAGCAGTCAAGTGACGCCACCTACCGTGTCTACGACTGGGGAAGAATGGGTATCGACGGCAAGCCTCGCCCCCTCCACGTTGAAAAGGCGCTCGACGTTACCGACGTTACCATGAGAGGCGGGGTCAGCCCCTCCTTCAGCTATGTAAAGAACAATGCTTTACACACCGTTTTCTCGGGTTGTCCCCTCTTTGCGGCCGAAAGGATCGCCGTCGAGGGCGGCACAGAGCTTGTCTGCGACGGCTCAAGCCTCCAGATACTCTTCGTCTCGGACGGAGAGCTCTCCATAAAGGCAGGCGAGGGTGTACAGACCGTTGCCAAGGGCTCAACGGCCGTTCTTGCAGCAACGGCGGGACGGTCCGAGCTTTGCGGAAAGGGCAACGTCTATCGCTTCTGGGTACCTACTGAAAGAGACTACGCCGCTCTTGCCTCCTACGGCTGTGCAAGCGACATAATTGAAAGGATGTATAACAAATGAGTATTCGTATCTGGGCAAACCACGCACACATTTTCCAGGCACACCTTCGTCCCAACGCTACCGTCGAGGAACTTTTGAAGTACATCGACGAGGCCGGCATAGAGCACGCCGTTGCCTTTGCCCCCTTCCCCGGTCCGCAGAGCGAGGGGCTTGCCGACCGCAACGAGTGGCTCGCAGAGCAGCTTGTAAACCGTCCCGAGCTTACCGGCTTCGGTACGGTCGATTTCAATGCAAAGGACATCTCCGCAGACGTCGCTCACATAGCCGAGCTTGGTTTCAAGGGCATCAAGATACATCCCCAGTATCAGTGGGTCGCCATTGACGGGGAAAAGATGATCGAGGCCTGCTCCAAGGCCGCAGAGCTGGGGCTTTTCGTTACCTTCCATTCCGGTGTACACTTCTCCCCCCTCAAGGAAACCGCCGTTTGGCTCTTTGACTCACTCTCCTACGCCTGCCCCACCCTGCGCTATTCCATGGAACACGTCGGCGGATACTGCCACTTCCGTGAGGCACTTGGCGTAATACTCAATGCCGCACGCCGCCGTGAGCCCCAGAGGGTCTTCGCAGGTCTTACCAGCGTATTCACCCCAGGCGGATGGTATCTCTCCGACTCCGATATCTGCGACCTTGTAAACATTGCCGGAGAAGACATCCCGATGTTCGGACTTGACTTCCCCTACAACAACCCCGAGTATGCAAAGAACGCCATCAAGCGTATTCTTTCTCTTGACATAAGCGACAACGCAAAGGAGCTTATTCTCGGCGGAAACCTCAGAAGGGAACTCGGATATGCCTGATCTTCTCCTGCATTCACTTGAACACGCCCTGCTTGACGGGCTGAAAATGCTGCCTTTCCTGTTTCTTGCCTACCTGATACTTGAATATACCGAGCACCGTGCATCCGACAGATTCACCCACCTCCTTTCCCACTCGGGGCCCTTGGGGGTACCGCTCGGTGCGACGCTGGGTCTTATCCCCCAGTGCGGCTTTTCGGTAGCTGCGGCAAACCTCTACTGCGGCCGCATCATCACGCCCGGAACGCTTATCGCCATCTTCGCCGCCACGAGCGACGAGGCTCTGCCCATCCTTCTTTCGGTCTCGGGCAGCGGAGCGAAAATACTATGGCTTTTGGTTTTCAAGACCTTTTTTGCGATAGCGGCAGGCTACCTCTTTGACCTGCTTTTCTACCGTCGGAAATGTCCTGCGGACCACTGCCATCACGACGACGAGCGTAACGACGCCTACGGACACCTCTGCAGCAGCTGCGGCTGTGAGCACGACGGCGGCATATTCAAGCCTGCAATCCGCCACACCCTGCAGATATTCCTGTTTCTTCTGACGGTCACCTTCCTTCTCAACATAGCCATGGAGCTTTTGGGTCAGGAGCGAATAGCGAAGATACTGCTTTCCGACAGCGTCTTACAGCCCTTTGCGACCGCACTTGTGGGCCTTATACCCAACTGCGCCGTATCGGTATTTCTGACCAAGCTCTATCTTATCGGCTCGGTCAGCTTCGGCGGCGTAGTAGCCGGTCTGTTCACGGGAGCCGGCGTGGGCCTGGCGGTCCTGTTCAGACTTGACCGCAGCTTGAAGGACAATCTCAAGCTGGTTGGATATATCTACCTTGCGGGCGCAGTCTCGGGAATACTTTCGGAGCTGCTTGCAGGTATATTTTCTTTTGGCGTTTGACTTTTTGCAAGTTTTTCTTTACAACTCCGTCCTTATGTTGTATAATATATAATTGTAGTATGGCAGGATATCCACCGCAAAGCATTCAGGACGGAGGTACGGAGAAATGTATATCGCAGAATTCTATCACAAACGGCAATGACGTTTGCTCGGGCCGTCCGAGGAGCTATTCCCGTCGGCCGAGGCCGTCCTGCCGTTTTTCTTAATTTTTGCGGTTGCTCCGCCCCCTGAAAGGAATGTTTTTCGTGTTTATCAAGATACTTTTGTTGATTGTTTTTTGCGTAATAATGATCGCCGTCGGCTTTTACTCCCGACGCTCCAGCAAGGGCGTTGACGCCTTTGTTCTCGGCTCTCGCAGCATAGGCCCATGGCTTACGGCCTTTGCCTACGGTACGAGCTATTTCTCCGCCGTCGTATTTGTCGGCTACGCAGGTCAGTTTGGCTGGAAGTACGGTCTTTCGGCTACCTGGATAGGCATCGGCAACGCACTTATCGGCTCGCTTCTTGCATGGCTCGTGCTTGGCAGACGCACCCGCAATATGACAAGCCACCTAGGCAGTGCGACCATGCCCGAATTCTTCGGCAGCAGATATAACAGCAAGGCACTCAAGATAGTCGGCAGTGCGATCATCTTTATCTTTATGATCCCCTACACCGCCTCGGTCTACACCGGCCTTTCCAAGCTCTTTGCCATGGCCTTCGACATCCCCTACGAGGTCTGCATTGCCGCAATGGCTCTCCTTACCGCAGTATACGTCCTCCTCGGCGGCTACGTTGCGACCGCTCTTAACGACTTTTTCCAGGGCATGATAATGCTTGTCGGCATAGTCGCCGTAATAGTCTCGGTCATCGCAGGCAGGGGCGGCTTTACCCGTGCTCTCAGCGATCTCGGCAGCATCACCGCCGACGGAGGCGGCTTTGCCACGCTGTTTGGCCCCGATCCGCTGTCGTTGCTTGGAGTTGTAATACTTACCTCGCTGGGTACCTGGGGCCTTCCCCAGATGGTACACAAGTTCTACTCCATAAAGGACGAGCGCTCCATAAAGACAGGTACGATCATATCCACCGTATTTGCCCTTATCATCGCAGGCGGCTCCTACTTCCTTGGCGGCTTCGGACGTCTTTTCTCGGGCGATCCCGCCATCTACAACACCGCAGGAGCGGTAGCCTACGATTCCATCGTCCCCACCATGCTTTCGGGCCTTTCGGACGCTCTTATCGGCATCGTCGTAGTGCTGGTGCTCAGCGCATCGATGTCCACCCTTTCGAGCCTTGTGCTTACCTCAAGCTCCACCCTTACCATCGACCTTATCGACGGTATCCGCAAAAACAAGCTCGATCCCAAGAAAAAGCTGCTTTGTATCCGCATCTTTATTGCGTTT
This sequence comes from Clostridia bacterium, assembly GCA_017532825.1. Lineage (GTDB taxonomy): Bacteria > Bacillota > Clostridia > Oscillospirales > QAMX01 > RGIG6452. The sequence goes on along the minus strand of JAFXIT010000044.1, from coordinate 9,285 downwards.
TTCATACTTCTCTCGGTAGCCCTCGCCATCAAGCCTCCGATGTTTATCGCACAGCTGATGGGTATCTCCTGGGGTGCTCTGGCGGGAAGCTTCCTTGCCCCCCTGCTCTACGGTCTCTACTGCAAGCGCACCTCCAAGGCGGGCGTTTGGGCAGGATATATCTGCGGTGTATTTGTCACCGTCGGAGCTCTGCTTTTGCGTCTTGGCGGACTTGCCGACTCCGCAGTGCTCACCTTTGCAACAAACCCCATCAACGCAGGCGCGATATCCATGCTTCTCTCCCTTATAGTTGTTCCGCTCGTCAGCGCCGTTGCACCCAACCGTGAACGCGAGCGTGTGGAAAAGCTGTTTTCGGAGTGTAACTTAAAATAATCCCAATCTGAAAAAGGACTGATCAATTTGTCGGAAAAGACTCTTATGCTTGGCAACGCATCGGTTGCCAGAGGTTTATTTGAAGCCGGCTGCAGCTTCGTTTCGAGCTACCCCGGCACACCAAGCACCGAGATCACCGAGGAGGTATCTGACTATTCGGAGGTCTACGCTGAGTGGGCTCCCAACGAAAAGGTCGCTCTTGAGGCAGCCTTCGGCGCAAGCCTTGCGGGAGCAAGAGCCTTTGCGGGCATGAAGCACGTCGGCCTCAACGTCGCCGCCGACCCGCTCTTCACCGCCTCCTATACCGGTGTCAACGGCGGTCTTGTCATTGCCGTGGCCGACGACCCCGGAATGCACTCCTCCCAGAACGAGCAGGACAGCCGTCACTACGCCATCGCCGCAAAGCTTCCCATGCTTGAGCCCTCCGATTCCTGCGACTGCATTGAGTTTACAAAGAAGGCCTTTGACATTTCGGAAAGGTTCGATACCCCCGTTTTGCTGAGGATGTCCACAAGAGTTGCCCACTCCCAGTCGTTGGTATCTCTTGGCGAGCGTATCCTTCCGCAGGCACACGCCTACGAAAAGAACATCGCAAAGTACGTTATGATGCCCGCCAACGCCAAAAAGCGCCACGTTACCGTCGAGGAGCGCACCCTCGCCCTTGCGGAATTTGCCGAGAACGACTCGGTCAACAGCGTCATTTCGGGCTCGGACGAGATAGGTATCGTCGCCGCAGGCACCGGTTACCTCTATGCAAGAGAGGCACTCGGTGACGGAGCAAGCTATCTTAAGCTCGGTATGGTCAACCCCCTGCCCCTCAAAAAGATAGCTGAATTTGCAAAGACCGTCAAGCGCCTTGTCATCATCGAGGAGCTTGACCCCGTGATAGAGACCGCCGTCAGAAACGCAGGTATCCCCTGCGAGGGCAAGGAGCTCTTCTCCCTGCTTGGTGAGTACACCGCCGAGGGCATCCGCCGTGCGCTTTTGGGCATTTTCACCGACGCCATCGCCGCCCCCGAGGTACCAGCACGTCCTCCCGTGCTCTGTCCCGGATGTCCCCACAGAGGCACCTTCTACGTCCTCAAAAAGCTCGGTCTTTACGTCTCGGGCGACATCGGCTGCTACACCCTCGGCGCCGCCGCTCCCCTTTCCAGCGTAGACCTTACCCTCTGCATGGGCGCAAGCGTCAGCTCGCTGCACGGCTTTTTGAAGGCGGGCGGAGACCCCAAAAAGTCGGTCGCCGTCATCGGAGACTCCACCTTCGTTCACTCCGGCATTACGGGGCTTGTAAACATCGTCTACAACCAGTCCCCCGCAACGGTACTCATCCTTGATAACTCCACCACAGGTATGACCGGTCATCAGCAGAACCCCTGCACCGGACTTACCCTTAAAAACACCCCCGCTCCCGTCCTTGACCTTGAGGCACTCTGTACCGCCGTCGGCGTAAAGCGTGTCCGCACGGCAGACCCCGGCGACATTGCCGAGCTTGAAAGGGTCATTAAGGAGGAGCTGGAGGCCGACGAGCCCTCGGTCGTTATCGTAAAGCGTCCCTGCGCTCTGCTCAAGACCGTAAAGCACGGCGCTCCCCTTGCCGTCAAGGATTGCAGAAAGTGCAAGGCCTGCATGAAGATAGCCTGTCCCGCCATTTCCTTCACCAAGGAAAAGGGTGCGATCATAGACGCTTCGCTCTGTGTCGGATGCGGACTGTGTCAGCAGCTCTGCCCCTTCGGTGCGATAGTAAAGGAGGAAAAGTAATGTCCGAGCTCAACATTCTCATCGTCGGTGTCGGCGGCCAGGGTTCCCTGCTTGCAAGCCGAATACTTGGCAGCTACTGCTGTGCAAAGGGGCTTGACGTCAAGGTCAGCGAGGTCCACGGTATGAGCCAGCGAGGCGGAAGCGTGGTCACCTACGTCCGTGCCGGCGAGCGCATCGACTCCCCTCTGATAGAGCAGGGCGGTGCCGACGTTATTATCTCCTTTGAGGAGCTGGAGGCCTTTCGCTACGTCGGCTACCTCAAAAAGGGCGGCCGTGTCATAGCAAACTCCCAGCGCATCGAGCCGATGCCGGTCATTATGGGCTCGGCAGTCTACCCCGAAAACATACCCGAAAAGCTTGCCGACCTCGGCGCAGAGGCGGTATTTATAGACGCCCTTTCCCTCGCCCTTGAGGCAGGAAGCGCCAAGGCCGCAAACGTCGTAATGCTCGGCGCCGCATCAAAATACCTCGGCGGAAGCGAGGAAGAGTGGCTTGCCGCCGTGGAAAAATGCGTACCCGCAAGGTTCCTTGAGATGAACAAAAGAGCATTTTTACTTGGAAAAAACATATAAACTTAGGAGGAATTTTCCTTGTATTGGGATAAAAACGAGACAATCTCACGCGATGAGATGCATCAGATACAGAGCCAAAGACTTATAAAAACGGTCGACCACGTCTACCGCAATATGATCCCCTACCGCAAAAAGATGGACGCTATGGGTGTTCTCCCCGGCGACATCAAGTCCATAGACGATCTCTGCAAGCTCCCCTTTACCGATAAGGAGGACCTTGCTCAGAACTACCCCTACGGTCTCTTTGCCGTACCGATGGACGACGTAGTGCGTATCCACGCCTCCTCGGGTACTACCGGACGTCAGAAGGTCGTCGGTTACACCAGGGAGGACCTTGAGGTCTGGGGCAACGTCATGGCCCGTACCTTTACCGCAGGCGGTGTCACCAAAAGCGACATAGGCCATATTTCCTACGGCTACGGACTGTTCACAGGCGGTCTGGGCGCACACGGCGGCAGTGAGACCGTCGGCTGTACGACCGTTCCCGTGTCCGTCGGCAACACAAAGCGCCAGATACAGATACTTCAGGACTTTGGCTGCACCTTCATCTGCTGCACCCCCTCCTACGCCCTCTACATAGCCGAGACTCTTGAGGCCGAGGGCATCGACCCCTCCACCCTTTCTCTGCGTACCGGCTTCCTCGGCGCCGAGCCTTGGACCGAAAATATGCGCCGTGAGATAGAAAAGCGGCTGGGTATCACCACCCGTGACATCTACGGCCTCTCCGAAATAATCGGACCGGGCGTATCCTTTGAATGCAGCGAGCAGTCGGGTCTGCACGTAAATGAGGACCACTTCGTCCCCGAAATAGTCAATCCCGACACCGGCGAGCCCCTGCCCGTCGGCACTGCGGGAGAGCTGGTGTTCACCTGCATCACCAAGAAGGCATTCCCCCTCATCCGCTACCGCACCCACGACGTCTGCAGACTTTCTGCCGAGCCCTGCTCCTGCGGACGTACCCTCATAAAGATGTCCAAGCCCGCAGGCCGTACCGACGATATGCTTATCATCCGAGGCGTCAACGTCTTCCCCTCCCAGATCGAAAGCGTCCTGCTTGAGTTTGACCAGACCGCACCCTACTACATGCTCATCGTCGACCGTCAGGGCGTCCTTGACACCCTTGAGATCCAGGTCGAGCTGGCAAGCGAGAAGTTCTCCGACAGCGTAAAGGATCTTGAAGCACTCAGCCGTGACATCAGACGTAACATCGAGTCCACCCTCGGCATTGCCGCAAAGGTCACCCTCGTTGAACCCCACACACTGCCCCGCTCCGAAGGCAAGGCCAAGCGCATTCTTGACAAGCGCAGCATCTAACGTTATTTAAAGGAGGAAAAACCATGCTTATTGACCAGATCTCGGTATTCATCGCCAACAAGCACGGTCGGCTTGCCGAGCTGACCGATATCCTCAGCTCCGCACAGATCGATATCCGTGCCCTTTCCATTGCCGACACGGCAGACTTCGGCGTTCTTCGTCTGATAGTCAACGACCCTGCCAAGGCAGTTGAGGTGCTCAAGAGCAACAACGTCACCGCTAAGCTTACCAAGGTTATTGCCGCAAGGCTTGACGACTGCCCCGGTGCGCTTGCCTCGGTGCTGAATATCCTTGCAAAAGCCGACATTCCCGTGGAATACACCTACGCATTTCTCTCCCCCAGGGGTGCAGACGCCTGCGTCATCCTCCGTGTGGACGATAACGATGCCGCCGTCGCAGCACTGGCCGCAGGAGGCGTCAAGCTCCTCTCCGAGACCGACGTTTACAGACTATGACAGACATTGAACTTCTTTGTTCAAAAGCGGAGGCCGACTGCGCCCCCGCTTTTGAGCGCATTTTAAAGGTATACCGTGCCAATACCGAAAAGGTAATGGACGCCTTTGCCGAGTGCAAGGTGTCGGAAAATCTGTTTGCAGGTACCGCAGGCTACGGCTATGACGACCGTGGGCGTGATACCCTTGACCTCCTCTATGCCAAGGTAATGGGGACCGAGGACGCTCTTGTGCGCCACCATTTTATGAACGGCTCCCACGCCATCGCAACGGCGCTTTACGCCCTTCTTCGCCCCGGCGACCTGCTTCTTGCCGCCACAGGCGACCCCTACGACACCCTTATGCCGGTCATTCTCGGCGACAACTGCGGCAGCCTCAAGGAGCTCGGGGTAGGTTATTCGATGATCCCCCTTGAGGGTGAGGACCATCCAGGACGTGTAGAGAAGGCAGTCAGGGAGCTCTCCCCTGCGGCCGTGCTTATCCAGCGTTCAAGGGGATACGCCTCCCGTCCCGCCCTTTCCCCCGACTATATAAACGACCTCTGCGACAGGATACACTCCATCAAGCCGGGCTGCAGGGTGATAGTTGATAACTGCTACGGCGAATTCACCCAGACCGTCGAGCCTTACCGTGCCGACCTTATCTGCGGCTCTCTTATCAAGAACCCCGGCGGAGGTCTCGCCCCCAACGGCGGCTACGTCGCAGGCAGGAAGGAATGTGTCGAGCTTGCGGCCTACCGCCTGGGCGTACCCGGCTCGGGCAGAGAGGTCGGAAGCAATCCCTTCGGCTACCGACTGTACTATCAAGGTCTTTTTGCCGCACCGCAGGCCGTCTCGGAGGCCTTGAAGACCTCGGTCTTTGCCGCACGCGTACTGGAGCTTGCGGGCTTTGAGCCCTCACCCGACTACGACGCGGAATGCTACGACATTATCCGTGCCATAAACTTCGGCTCGCCCGAGCCCATGCTTGCATTCATCCGAGGCATACAGTCGGGCGCACCCGTCGACAGCTTTGTAACCCCCGAGCCCTGGGACATGCCGGGGTATGACGACCCGGTGGTCATGGCCGCAGGTGCATTCGTACAGGGTGCTTCCATCGAGCTTTCGGCAGACGGTCCGATGCGTCCGCCATACACTGCATTTTTGCAGGGCGGACTTACCTACGAATCGGGAAGGCTCGGTATAATCCGTGCACTCAAGGAAATACTCAAAGATCGGTAAGTTCATTTTTTTGCAACAAACTCCGCTCCGCATTATGGTATAATATACAAACACAAACAAAAGTGCAAAGGAAGTTTCAAGATGAAAAAGCTGCTTCGAATTCTCCCTATACTGCTCTGTGTCATTCTCCTGCTCCCCGCCTGCTCCAAGCCTACCGAATTCAGCTACAGCGGTGCCTTTAACGACAAGGGCTACTGGAAGGGCGTGACCGCACTCGACTACGTGACCCTGTGCGACCTCAACGGTATATCCGTTCCCTCCAGCGTTCACAACGTCTCCGAGTTTTCCTACTACAAGACCCTTCACGAGTTCCTTGCAAGCGCAGGGCTTACCGAGAACGCCAAGGTCACCGACCGTGCAGTCGTTGACGGCGATACCGTCAATATCGACTACGTCGGCAGGATCAACGGTGTCGCCTTCGGCGGCGGAAGCACGGGAGGTGCGGGTACCGACGTCACCATCGGCGTTACCAGCTACATTGATGATTTTCTTGAGCAGCTTATAGGACATATGCCCGGCGAGACCTTCAACGTAGAGGTCACCTTCCCCGACAACTACGGCTCTGCCGAGCTCAACGGCAAGGACGCCGTGTTTGAGACCACCATCAACTACATCACCGACATTACCTATCCCGAGATCACCGACGAATTTGCAAAGGAAAACTTTGCCGACGTCTACGGCTGGGACACCGCCGAGAAGGTGCGTGAGGGCATCATTGAAGGCATCCGCTCCGACGAGATCGAAAATTACATCAACGACTATCTCATCGACAACTGCACCATCTCCTCACTTCCCAAGGCCATCTACAATTTCCAGGTCGATTCTACGGTCGACTACTATGAGACCTACGCCGAGTATTACGATATGGAGCTCAACGAGTTTATGTCGATCTACGTCGGCTATGACTCCATCGACGCCCTCATAGAGGCCTCCAAGGAGGCAAATACCGAGGCCTCGGAGTACTACCTCATCGTTCAGGCCATAGCCGAGAAGGAGAATATCACCGTCTCCGACGCCGACCTCACCGCCTACTTTGTTGAATACTTCGGCACCTCCGACTACTCCTCCTACGAGGAATCCTACGGCGTTAACTACTTAAAGTGGATCGCTCTCCCAGAAGGTGCTTGACCACCTTACCGCCAAGGTGACCCTGCTCGACTAAATAACCAAAGCCCCCGAACGGACACTCCGTTCGGGGGCTTTATTTTACCTTTTAATGTCTGCGTGCGGGTCTTGCACCGGGAAGGGAGCTTCTAACCTCAATTTCGAAGTCATACCTCTCAAGAGGATATCTTCCACTCTCACCCGGCTCAAGGGCAAAGGAGACGCTCTGTCCGACAAAGTCCTTGCCGTACACGGTGTATTCGCCCTCTGCTCTGTCTTTTCCGACGTTTTTAAGGAGCAGCTCGTCACCCTCAAAGCCGGAAAGGACGTATATACTCTGTTCCTTCGGGCCGACCTCGCAAAGTCTTACGGCCTTGTTAAGCGGCTCCTTGAGATCGTAGACACCCATCGTAAAATCAACAAAGCAGTCCTTGTCGATGCTTTTGTTGTTGTCTTGTCTTACGACGGAATCCTCGTGTTTCAGTAGGCTCTCAAGCTTCCGCTCGGAGCAGTAAAGGCTGTTGCTTACCTCACTCTCTTGGGGGATAAGCACTTCCTCGCCAGATTTGTAGAACTCATCTATCCGTGCAAGCTCGGGGTACCTTTCCGCATATACCCCTCCGTCTGCACCGACGTCGTAGAAGCGCTGGCGCATGGTGACATTTACCATATTTATCCAGGTGCGATATCCGTCTGCTCCACGGTCGTCAATACTTACCGAGGGGTAGCAGTTTACAAAGAGGTTGTCATGTATCTTGAAATCCCGTCCGCCGCCGAGGAATATTGCACGGCTGACCTCGCAAAACACGTTGCCCTCCATCAGTGTGCCCGATACGCAGTCGTCGTTGTAGATGCCCATCGTACCCATTCCGACACCGCCGAGGTGGTGGATATAGTTGTGGGAAACGACGTTGCCTCGGTAGGAATAGTCTCTGCCGGTGTATACTGCTCCCGCATCACCCGTGGACATGACCACCGAGTATATCTCGTTGTTAAGTATATGTATCTCGTTGCCCCAGAAAAGCACGGCGGTGTGGGGACAGTCGTGTAAGAGGTTGTTTCTGATTACGAAGCCAACGCCCGCTGCGTTTATCGGACAGTGATAGTTCTGCTGCCACTGTCCCACACGGTATATATGGTTACCCTCAATTAGGGTATCGCCGCTTTCAAGCGTCTTTCGGTCTCCTGCGCTCACGCTTATTCCGCAGGAGCCGCAGTCGTGGATAAGGCAGTTTAACACCTTAAGACCCTTGGTGTTTGCGGCACAGACGGCGGAGCCGCCTATGTTTGCAAGGTAGCAGTCCTCAACGGTAAGGTTCGTACAGTTTTCTATCCTGATGCCGTCTCCGCAGGTGCGCTCGCATCTGAGCCCACGAACGGTCAGATTTTCGCAGTTTTCAAAACGGATAATGGGGGTATCGAGGGTGGATACCATTATTTCCGCATCACCGTCGGTACCTACAAAGACTACCTCGGAGTCCTCCTCATTTATGTAATAGTCTCCGACCTCGCTCAGCTCGTCGTAGACGTTTACAAAGCGGAAGCGGTTTCCCTTGCGATATCCCCAGTCGGTCTCGGGGAAGGGAGGACATCTTTTTACCAGACCGTCGCAGATCTGCTCTACCTTGTCGTAGGTGCTTGACCAGTCGTAGCACCAATATCCGTAGACAGACAGCCCCTTGATGCTCCTCCACTCGGAGGGACGGGGATCGTCAAAGTTAAATCCGCCGGAATAATCGCCGACGGTATCGCTCCATTCGGTCGTCTTCGGAATGGGGAACCCCGTTATTTTGAGGAATTCTCCGTTGTGGGGGTAGCAGGAGAGCCTGCCACGCTTTCCGTTTATATACAGCTCGCTGTGCTTTATCGAACCGTTTGAAATACCGATAAGCTCTCGGCTCACCTTTGCCGAATAAAGTCTTGCACCCGGCAGGAGCTTAAGACCGTGATCTGTTATCTCGGAGGGCTCCTTTACAAGCTCTCCTCCTACGGCCGTGCATCCGCTGAAGTCAAGCACCCTGTCCTTGCATCCGCTTACGACGATAGTCTCACCTACAAAATTTATACCCTTTTCCAGCATTTTCGCCACCTCTTTAAAGATGTTTTTTCACCTACGGTGTGTGCAGCCATTATAACACATCCGCACAAAAATAAAAAGCCGTAAACCCAAGGTTTACGGCTTTTTTTCTTAGCCCTTTACTATCTCCATCGTGTCGGAGGCGATGACGTACTCCTCGTCGGTCTCGACGATAAGCACGCGAACCGCAGAGTCTTCGGCGGCGATGTCGACGTTCTTTTTGCGCTCAAGCTTCTTGACGGGGTCAAGCTTGACGCCCATGTACTCAAGGTCTTCAGCGATGAGGTTGCGGATGATCTCGTTGTTCTCGCCGATGCCGCCGGTGAAGACGATGGCGTCCACACCGCCCATAGCGGCAGCGTAAGCACCAATGTACTTCTTCACGTTGTAGTGGAACATATCCAGAGCCAGCTCAG
>JAFXIT010000043.1 GCA_017532825.1 Clostridia bacterium | reverse complement strand
GCGTAAGCGGTACGGCAAGGGAAAACCTTACCGCACTCCGAGCCGAGCTTAAGCAAAAGCAGGCCGATAAGCTTACTGCCGAAGGTGAGCTTGCCGCATACGGTCAAAAGCGTGCGCTGATAGAGCAGAGCTGTGATGCGGTCATAAACGAGATGAGCAGGCAGGATACCAGAAACCTTATGCTCATGACCGACAACGTCGTGTTCTTCAGCGGATGGCTGCCTGCGGAGCTTGTAAAGCCCGTCGAAACCCTTTGCAGCCGTCTGGGAGCCGCGTGCGAATTTGAGGATCCCACGGACGAAGACGACGTCCCGGTAAGCCTGCACAGCGGAAAGCTGACCGATAACTTCAACAGCGTAACCTCGATGTACGGAATGCCGGCCTATAATTCGTTTATAGACCCGACGCCGACGATGGCCTTCTTCTACATAATGGCATTCGGCGTAATGCTTTCGGACGCCGCATATGGATTGCTGCTGGCGCTTGGATGTGCGATATACCTCAAGCGAGTAAAGCCGCAGGGTGGTATGAAGAGCACCATGACCATGTTCCTGCTGTGCGGTATTTCCACCTTCCTGTGGGGAATGCTGCTGGGTGGCTTCTTCGGAAACTCGTTGGAGGTCATCAGCGGCAACTTCTTCGGGCACAAGATAGTTCAGCCCGCATGGATAAACCCCATAGACCAGCCCATACAGATGATGGTGCTGTCCTACGTCTTCGGCGCAGTACAGATATTCGCGGCAATGTTCCTCGATTCGCTCAGGCGAATCAAGAGGAAGGATTGGCTGGGTGCAATATTCGGTATATACGCCTGGTATCTGCTCTTTATAGGACTTGGATTGCTGCTTTTGATGCCTTCGATCGGCATCTACGTGGCAATAGCGGGTGCGGTAGGAGTTATGATAGGCGGCTCGCTTGGCAAAAAGGGCTTTGGAAAGATAACCGGCGGACTTATGGCGCTCTACGATATAACCGGCTTCTTATCCGACATTCTTTCCTACTCAAGACTTCTTGCACTCTGCCTTTCGACGGCAGTCGTTTCCAACGTTATCAATACCATGGGTTCGCTGTTTGGCGGAGGTATCGGTGGAGCGATTGCGTTCTCTCTTGTGTTCATTATCGGACACGTATTCAACCTTGCCCTCAACCTGCTGGGATCCTACGTCCACACAAGCAGATTGCAGTATATAGAGTATTTCGGCAGATTTTATGAGGGCGGCGGCAGGACCTTTGAGCCGCTGCAGATCAAAACAAAGTACGTAAACATAATTCAGGAGGTAAATTAAAATGGAATGGCTTATCAACTTTATCAAAGACATCGCTACCGGCGGTAACATCGCTCTTCTGGGCGCAGCTCTGGCACTTATCTGTGCAGGTATCGGCTCTGCAAAGGCCGTAGGTATGGCCGGTGAGGCCGCTGCCGGCATCGTCGCAGAGGATCCCTCCAAGTTCGTCCGTGCACTTATTCTTCAGGCACTTCCCGGTACCCAGGGCATCTACGGCCTTATCATCGCCTTCCTTGTTATGTCCAAGGTAGGTATCATCGGCGGCGGCGTCGACTTCGCAGCCATTACCATCGCCGAGGGCGTTTCCCTGCTTCTTGCAGCTCTCCCCATTGCGATCGTTGGCTATAAGTCTGCGATCATGCAGGCCAAGGTCTCCGTTTCCTCCATGCAGATAGTCACCACCCATCCCGAAGAGACCACCAAGGGTATGATCTTTGCAGGTCTTGTCGAGACCTACGCCGTTTTCGCCCTTCTGATCTCCTTCCTGCTTGTTTCCGGCATTCAGATAGGTTAATTTCCTATGGACGGACTTGACAGGATAACCGAAAAGATAATATCCGACGCCGAGGCCGAAGCCGAAGCCGTGATCGAGCGTGCCCAAAAACAGGCCATGGAGATCCTTGCCCAGGCAAGGGAGCATTCCGAAGAGACCTCTGCCGCTGCGATGAAGGAAGCCAACGAGCGCTCGGAGGCTATGATGTCTCTTGCCGAGGGCTCTGCAAGGCTTGATGCCGGAAAGGTAGTGCTTGCCTGCAAGCATGAGCTTATCGACCGTGCCTTTAGGCTGGCAAAGGAGAAGCTTTCCTCGCTTGACGAGGCGGATTATCTTCAGCTTCTTGCCGACTACGCCAAAAAGGCCTCTCCGGAGGGCTCGGGTGAGCTTATTCTTTCGGAAAAGGACCGTGAACGTATAGGCAAGGCCCTCTCCCAAAAGACGGGTATTGCACTCTCGGAGGATACTGCTTCCATCGACGGAGGCTTTATACACAGAGACGGCAGCGTAGAGACAGACTGCTCTCTGAACGCCATCATCGCATCCTGCCGTAACGAGCTGTCGGATGCCGTTGCAAAGGTGTTGTTTAAATGAAAACAAAAACCCTTAAGCCGGAGGAATACCTCGCCTCGACCGGCCGTATAAGGATGCTCAATACCCGCCTTGTAACGGGTGAACGCCTTATGCGTATGGCAAACGCCAAGGATGCCGCCGATGCGATAAAGGTCCTTTCGGAATGCGGGTACGATATATCTCCCGCCGTCGGTAAGACGGGTGCGGCAGGTCTGTACGCCCTTTCTGCGGTCATCAACCGTGACCGTGCGGCGACGCTTGCCCTGCTTGAGAAGATCGTTCCCAATAAAATGTTTACCGATTACTTCCGTATATCGATAGACTACCACAATATAAAAGTCATGCTTAAATCGGCCTACCTCTCGGGCTCCGCTCTGCCCTCACTGATGCCGGGCGGAAGATTTACCGAGGAGAAGATGACCGGGATCATAGCCTCGAGGGATTTCTCGGCGCTCGGCGATGCTGCCGGGGCTGTTGAGAATGCAAGAGAGATCCTGCTTAAGACCCTTGACGGCCAGCTTGCGGACTTCGAGCTCGACAGAGCGATGCTTGCAGATATGTCGGCGACTGCCGGGGCGGCAAAGAGTACCGTCCTTGAGCAGTATGCATCCCTCTATACCGATTGCGTAAACCTCAAAGCGGCGGTTCGTCTTGCCCGTATGTCGGGCGGTGAGCAGTACGCCTCCAAGGTCTACGCCGAGGGCGGCTCGGTCGGAGTCAAGGCCCTGCTTGAGTCAAGATCGGTCTTTGAAGCCTTCAAGGGCACGGCTTTTGAAAAGGCCGCCGCCGAGGGCGAGAAGATAGTCCAAAGCGGCAGCTTTACCGCCTTTGAGGCGGCCTGCGCCGCCGCTCTTGACGGATTTGTGGGTAAGCTCCGCTATGCATCCTACGGTGCAGAGGTGCTGCTTTCCTATCTTGCCGCCAAGGAACGGGAGTACACCGCCGTACGCCGTGTGATCTCCGCTGTTATGACGGGCGGTAACGCCATCGAGGCTGCGGAAGGCTTTAAGGGGAGGTAGGTAGTATGTACAAGATAGCCGTAACGGGCGATTACGATTCCATCCTCGGCTTTAAGGCCATAGGGCTGGACGTTTTTCCTGCCGACACCCCCGACGAGATCCGTGCGATGCTTAGAAGGCTTGCCTCGGAAAACTACGCAATAATCTATATCACCGAGCAGGCGGCAGCCGCCGTCTCCGAGGAGATATCGAGATACAAAGACAGAATTACCCCCGCAATAATCCCCATCCCCGGCAAGGAAGGCTCGCTTGGGATAGGCGTGTCGGCGATAAAGAGCAGCGTTGAGCGTGCTGTCGGCATAGACATCCTGAAGTAAAACAAGGGAAGGAAGATAGCTAAATGGGCAAGGTATTAAAGGTATCAGGTCCTCTTGTAGTGGCATCGGAGATGTCCGATGCAAATATGTTTGACGTTGTACGCGTCGGACCCGATAAGCTCATAGGCGAGATAATAGAGATGCGCGGCGACCGTGCATCCATACAGGTATACGAGGAGACCGCAGGTCTGGGTATGTCGGCAGAGGTCGAATCCACCGGCGCACCCCTTTCGGTCGAGCTGGCTCCGGGTATGATAGAGCAGATGTTCGACGGTATCCAGCGTCCTCTGGAAAAACTCAGAGAGCTCTCCGGCGACACTATCGGCCGCGGTATAGCGGTCACGTCGCTCGACCATGAAAAGCTCTGGGACTTCCATCCTACTGCCAAGGTAGGGGATAGGGTCGTTCCCGGTGACTTTTTGGGCTACGTTGACGAGACCATTATCGTCCGCCACCGCATCATGGTCCCCATGGGCGTTTCGGGCGAGATCGTTTCGATAAAGGAAGGAAGCTTCAATATAGTTGAAGAGATCGCCGTCGTCAAGGATGACTCGGGATGCGAGCACTCGGTCTGTATGCTCCAGAAGTGGCCCGTCCGAAAGGGCAGACCCTACGGCGAGAAGCTGCCGCCGGTCGTTCCGATGATAACCGGTCAGCGTACCATAGACACGATGTTCCCCATTGCAAAGGGCGGAGCGGCCACCGTTCCCGGCCCCTTCGGAAGCGGCAAGACCGTCGTTCAGCACCAGCTTGCAAAGTGGTCTGACGTCGATATCGTTATATACATAGGCTGCGGTGAGCGCGGCAACGAGATGACCGACGTTCTTATGGAGTTCCCCGAGCTTAAGGACCCCCGTACGGGCGAGAGCCTTATGAAGCGTACCGTCCTTATCGCAAACACCTCTGACATGCCCGTTGCGGCACGTGAGGCGTCGATATACACCGGTATCACCATCGGCGAATATTTCCGTGACATGGGCTACGACGTTGCCATCCTTGCAGACTCCACCTCCCGTTGGGCAGAGGCCCTGCGTGAGATGTCGGGACGTCTGGAGGAGATGCCGGGTGAGGAGGGCTATCCTGCCTACCTTACCTCCCGTATCGCCCAGTTCTACGAGCGTGCAGGCCGTATAAAGTGCGTCGGAAGCGAGGGACGTATCGGTTCCCTTACCGCCATCGGCGCCGTTTCCCCTCCGGGCGGTGATATTTCCGAGCCCGTTGCCCAGGCGACCCTGCGTATAGTTAAGGTATTCTGGGGACTTGATTCCTCCCTTGCATACCGCAGACACTTCCCCGCAATAAACTGGATGACCAGTTACTCCCTCTATAACGACCGCCTCGGCCCCTGGTTTGACGAAAACGTCGACCCCGAATTCCGTGAGAACCGTGCCGAGGGCATGCGAATCCTCCAGAAGGAATCCGAGCTTGACGAAATAGTAAGACTTGTCGGTATCGACGCTCTGTCCGCCGAGGACAGACTGGTCATGGAGACCGCAAGAATGATCCGTGAGGACTTCCTCCAGCAGGACGCCTTCTCGGATACCGACAGCTACACCTCCACCAAAAAGCAGTTTGCCCTGCTTAAGCTCGTGCTTACCTACCGTGACCTCGCCGCAGATGCTATCGCAAAGGGCGCAGATGCCGAAGCCGTGTTTGCAATTTCTGCAAGAGACGCCGTAGGCCGTGCAAAGAACATGACCGAAGAGGCATACGCCGAGGGTTATGCGGAGATAGCAGACCGTATGGCTAAAGAGCTTGCCGAGCTTTCGGCAAACGCCGAGATATAGGAGGACGCTATGATACGGGAATATAAGACTATAAGCGAAGTAGCAGGCCCGCTGATGCTCGTCCGCGGTGTCGAGAACGCTACCTATAACGAGCTTGGCGAGATACTTCTTCAGAACGGCGAGACCCGCCGTTGCAAGGTGCTTGAGGTAAACGGTACCGATATCCTCGTACAGCTTTTTGAGAGTGCCGCAGGCATCAACCTCTCGGAGAGTAAGGTCCGCTTCCTCGGTCACGGCCTTGAGCTTGCCGTGTCGGACGATATCCTCGGACGTGTATTCGACGGTCTGGGACGTCCCGCCGACGGCGGTCCCGAGCTTCTGCCCGAGGCAAGACTGGATATAAACGGCCTTCCCATGAACCCCGCCGCAAGAGACTACCCCTCGGAGTTCATTCAGACCGGCATCTCCACCATTGACGGCCTCAACACCCTCGTCAGAGGCCAGAAGCTGCCCATCTTCTCCTGCAGCGGTCTGCCCCATGCACAGCTTGCCGCTCAGATAGCAAGACAGGCAAAGGTAAGAAACAGCGACTCCAAGTTTGCCGTCGTTTTTGCCGCCATCGGTATTACCTTTGAAGAGGCCGACTACTTCATTTCCGACTTTAAGCGTACGGGCGCCATCAACCGCACCGCACTCTTTATCAACCTCGCAAACGACCCTGCCATCGAGCGTATTGCTACCCCCCGTATGGCACTGACTGCCGCAGAGTATCTTGCCTTCGAGAAGGGTATGCACGTTCTTGTCATCATGACCGACATTACCAACTACGCCGAGGCTCTGCGTGAGGTCTCTGCGGCAAGAAAGGAAGTTCCCGGCCGCCGTGGCTACCCGGGCTACCTCTATACCGACCTTGCCACCCTTTATGAACGTGCCGGCCGCCGCCGCGGACGTGAGGGCTCGATAACCATGATACCGATCCTGACCATGCCCGAGGACGATAAGACCCATCCCATACCCGACCTTACCGGCTACATTACCGAGGGTCAGATAATCCTCTCCCGTGACCTCTACCGCAAGAACGTCCTTCCTCCCGTCGACGTCCTGCCTTCTCTTTCCCGTCTTAAGGACAAGGGTATCGGCAAGGGCAAGACCAGAGAGGACCACGCAGGCGTTATGAACCAGCTCTTTTCATCCTATGCAAGAGGTAAGGAAGCCAAGGAACTTATGACCATACTCGGCGAATCGGCTCTTACCGAGCTTGACCGCAAGTATGCCGAGTTTGCAGATGCCTTCGAGCTTCGCTATATTGCCCAGGGACAGACCGAGGACCGCTCGATAGAGGAGACCCTCGACCTTGGCTGGAATCTGCTCAACATCCTGCCCGTCGGCGAGCTCAAGAGAATAAAGCCCGAGTTTATCGAGAAGTACCGCAAAGTATCCGAGTAAGGGGTGAACTGAATTGGCAGTTATGCGTGTAAACCCCACGCGTATGGAGCTTACCCGACTTAAGGGCAGGCTTCGCACCGCCACGAGAGGACACAAGCTCCTCAAGGACAAAAACGACGAGCTGATGAAGCAGTTCCTCGAAATAGTGCGTGAAAATATGCGGAAACGCCGGGAGGTAGAGGCCAGAGTGCTTGAAATGCACTCGGCGTTCACCCTTGCCTCTGCCGTTATGTCGCCCGAAGGCCTCGGTCAGGCGCTGATGCTTCCCAAGCAGAGTGTCGAGCTCGAGCTTTCAAGCAAGAACATAATGGGCGTCCGTGTTCCCGACTATACCTTCCGTACCAAGCTTGACGACAGCGGAAGCGTTCTGCCCTACGGCTTTGCCTCCACTACGGGTGAACTTGACTCGGCAGTCGAAACTGCGACCGACCTTATGAAGGATCTGCTCGATCTTGCGCAGTCGGAAAAGGCCGCATCCCTGCTTGCCGCAGAGATAGAAAAGACCCGCCGCCGTGTCAACGCCCTTGAGTACGTCCTCATCCCGCAGTATCGCGAGACCATACGCTATATAACCATGAAGCTTGACGAAAACGAGCGTGGCAACATCACCAGACTTATGAAGGTCAAGGATATGATGATCGCCCAGACAAGGGAAGACAACTGAAAAAATCCCCCGAAACACCGTGTTTCGGGGGATTTTTGTTGCGTTTAGCCGGGCATTCTGTGTCAGCAAATCACTTTCGCATTTTATCAGTCGTAAGTTGCATCAGCTTTCGCAGTGATGAGGTATCATGTTTTTTATAATGACCTATAGGTTACACATTGAATAAAAACGAAAGCCTTTCAACCTGACTCAGTCGACGAGCTCTGCCTCTGCGTAGGCGATCGACTCACGCCGGTGGGTATAGGTCATGTAGAGCTTGTTTCCTCTGGCGATTATTGCGGGATAGGAAAACTCTCCCTTGAGGGTCTCGACGTGGAGAGGCTCCGACCAGCTCTCGCCGTTATCGGTCGAGAAGGTCAGGGAGACGGGACTGCGGGAGCCCCAGTTGTCACCGACGGGGTTGTATATCAGTACGACCGCACCGCTTTCGGTCTTGACGCAGTCGATACCGCTGTTGTTGTTGGGAAGGCTCGTGGGCTCGGCTGTCGACCAGGTGCGTCCGAAATCGTTGGAAACGGTGTGGTAGATATAACCGAAGCTGGAGCGCATAAGCATGTGTATGCGTCCGGGTACGCCGTCCTCCTCCCAGGCTGTGGGCTGAATAAGGCCCTGGATCTTGGGGGGCATTTCGTCTATGGAATTATAGACGGTCTCGCCGCGACGGATGGAGATGGGGGCGGAATGAAGCCAGGTCTTGCCTCCGTCGGCTGAAATATCGGCAAAGGGGACCCAACGGTTGCTTTCGTCCTCGAGGGAGGCGGGTGCGAGAAGCTCACCGTTTGAAAGACGGATCATCTTGTCCTTGACGGGTCCGCGTCCGCCGATGTCTCCGGGGACGAGCTCACGGGGCTCGGTCCAGGTCTGACCGTCGTCGGTGCTTTCGATGATCATCGAATACCACTTGCGGGGAGAGAGCCCCTCCTTGTATATCATTATAAGGCGGCCGTTGTCGTTGAAAAGGGTGGGGTTCCAGTGGGCAATGCCGTTGTCGGGGGTTATGGCGACGGGGGCGGACCACCTGCCGTCGGTCATGACCGAAAACCAGATGCGCACGTCGGGATTGCTCTCGCTTGCACCTCCGAACCATGCTGCGGCAATGCGCTCTTCATCGAGAAAAACGAGGGTCGAGGCGTGTACGGAAGGGAAGGATGTACTGCCGATGGGGTAGATAAGCTCACGCTTGTTGAGTTCGAGCTTCATAATTTTTCCTCCTTAATAATGAAAAGGGTCACACAAAAGGTGTCATCCTAAAAGGTACAAAAGCTTTCTTACAGGGGTCAGGGAATTGACGATATATCTAACTTCATTGTATCATTTTTCGGGTAGTAAGTCAAGATTAAACCTGAATGCTCTCACTCTGCTTAAAGCAGGTGCGGAGTCGTCCCCACCGTTTTGCCGAGCGTTGAAATAAAATGCAAAATATGATAGAATAGGCCAAGCGATAGACTTTAATTTGGCAAACAGTGGAAAAGGAGATAATATATGCAGATCGAAGTAATGACACTCAGTGATATTGAAGCGGTCATTCCCTTATACATAGATTATTACAATAACTGCGAAGATGGTTGCTGGACAGAGGTAACTGCCGGACGGCGTATCCGGCAGGTGTTAAAGATTGAAGACTCCTATTCGCTGATAATGAGGGATGCAAGTGGCGAAGTTTGCGGTTTTGTAATGGGATACTACAAGCAATACGATGATATTGTTGGTTATACGTTGGAGGAAATTCTGATTTCACATAAACATCAAAACAAGGGATTGGGCAGCATCCTTTTAGAGGAGCTGGAATCGAGAGTGAAAGCGAATGGAGCGTCTTGTGTTGAATTACAGGCAGTTAAAGATGAAATGCACGAAAGATATTATGGCAAAGCAGGTTACTGCGATGCCAAGAACTTTGTTATGAAGGTAAAATGGTTTGCCTAACAAACCGAAATCGGTAGGAGTGGCACTACAAGGCCTTCAAAAAACTATGGTGCCTTTTTGGGTGGTTGGTTTTATCCGGACGTAAATCAACAGGTGGTTAAGTTAGTTGGGACCGTGAAAAAAGCACTCTGCAAAATCTGCAGAGTGCTTTAATATCTGATTAGTCAGCGACGTAGGGGAGAAGTGCGATCTGTCTGGCACGCTTGATGGCCTCGGTAAGCTGGCGCTGATGCTTAGCGCAGGTACCGGTCATTCTGCGGGGCAGGATCTTGCCGCGCTCGCTGGTGAAGCGGCGAAGTCTGGAAACGTCCTTGTAGTCTATATCAAAGATCTTATCGGCGCAGAAGGCGCAAACCTTCTTGCGTCTGCGGGGGCGCATACCGCCCTTTTCGATGCGTTCGGTCTTGTTTTCCATTGGTGGTTCCTCCTATTACAATAAAATAATGTCAGAACGGGAGCTCGTCCTCGTCCTCCGAGATCTCGGTGAATCCGCCGTTTGACGGAGCAGACTGACGGGGAGCGCTGTTGTAGCCGCCCGACGAATAGTTGCTCTCCTGCGGAGCCGAGCCGTAGTTGCCGTAGTTGCCGCCTTCGGAGCCGTAGCTGTCACGCTTGGGCTCGGCGAAGTGTACCTCTTCGGCGATGACCTCGGTGGAAACTCTGTTTTTGCCCTCGTTGTCGGTCCATTTACGGGTCTGCAGTCTGCCGCATACGGCGACGAGCTGGCCCTTTCTGAACCATTTGGAAACGAATTCCGCCGTGCCTGTCCAGGCAACGATGTCGATAAAGTCGGTGGTCTGCTGATTGGGGTCGCTGTTGCTGCGACGGTTGCCGCGGTCTACCGCAAGGGTAAAGGAGGTGACAGCCGTGTTGCTCTGGGTGTGCCTGAGCTCGGGATCACGGGTAAGTCTTCCCATAAGAACAACCTTATTTACCATTTCAGATCCTCCTTAAAAGCTTTACCGAATTAGTCCTTCTTGGCGATGATGATGGAACGGATGACGTTCTCAGTGATGTTGTACACACGGTCCAGCTCGGCGGGGAAATCCGTCGGGGCGGTGAAGGTCATGAGAACGTAGTAGCCCTCGTTCATGTCGTCGATGGGATAAGCCATTCTTCTCTTTCCCCACTCGTCGACAGACTCAAGAGTACCGTTAGCCTCTACAAGCGCCTTGAAACGGTTGACGGTGTTGTCGATCGCTTCCTGCTCGAGAGTGGCGTTTACAATAAACACCGATTCGTACTTGTTGACATTTGCCATCGTATTTTACCTCCTTTTGGTCTTTTGCCCCCCGATCGGAATTCGGGAGGAAGGAATGCTGAGTTTTCAGCACGTAACTACCATATTATACACTTTTTTGGAAATTTGTCAAGGGGTTATTCCCGAATTTTATATTTTTTTACCGTCATACACCCGGTGAAGAGCGTGCGGTGGCGGACGTAGGATAGGGCGGAAGCGGCGGGGTGGTCGGCGGTGAGGTCGTGTATTTTCGGCCTACGTCAAGGGTGTAGGAGAGTCGCTCGCCGAGATACTCTTTAATATAAGTGCTGATCTCTTCGCTGTTTTTTTTCAGCCATTGATCGTCTTCGGTGTCAAATATCACCGAAATATAGCCGCCATCGGCAAGATAGCCATTATCAAGCGATTGCTCGAGAATGAGCCCGATAAAGGCAGGAAATTCGGTATTTTTAAGGCTTATTTCCTCAATAAGAGATCTACCCTTGTCGTTTGTGCCTCTGACGGACACGATCTCGTTTTTGCTGTTGAGGTCTATCCGTACACCTGCAGGAGATGAAAAAAAGACCGAGGCGTATATGCTTTGATCTAATCTGCGTATCGAGGTGAAAACAAGCAGAGCGCAGACAAGCACAAGGAGTATCGGTATGCATATACGGATAAGGATGCGCTTCATACGTCTACTCCTTTACGACCGTACAGCTGCTTATGCCGTAGTAGGAGAGCACCTCTGCAGCGGAAGGGTTGATGCGCTCGCCGCTGACGATCGGAGGTACTGCGGGCGGACATCCGACGGTAGGCTGTGCCAGTATCCTGCCCACACAGCTCTCGCTTGGAATGCTCTCACAGGGGGAAAGCATGGCACGTCGGACCGACATAGCCCTCTCGGGACGGTCAAGTCGGGGGCGCAGAGGGGTGATCGCAGGCAATATAGGGATCGAAAGGATAGCTTCAAGAAGCTGCTCAAGCCCTGCCTTACCAAGCTCGGGGGTGAGCATCATCACGGCGATATCGGGGTCGGAAAACTCGATTCGGATGTTCTTTTCCGCCAAAAGTGCGGCAAGCACACTGCCGCTGTATCCGCAGGCAGGAGCGTCGAGGGTCAGCTTGAGCGGCTCGTTGCCAAGCAGCGTAAAGCCGTTGTCGCAAAGCTTTTTCTTGATGGAGTCGACCTCCGAGATAAAGCCCTCAAGCCTTTCCTTATAGCCACCTGTCAGATAGCCGTTGAGGGCATCGAGGGAGCGGAGTATGAGGTAGGATGGGCTTGTAGAGCCGAAAAGTGCCATAGCCTCCGAAGCTTGTTGGGCAAAGAAGCTTGGCGCAGAGCGTGAAACGTGGAGATAACCTCCTCCCGTGAGTGCGGGGAGGGTCTTGTGAGCCGAGTCACAGCAGAGATCTGCTCCAAGGTCTATGGGATGGAGGGAACGGGGTAAAAATTTGAGGTAGGCACCGTGCGCATTATCGACAAGGAGCAATACCCCGTGACGTCTGCAGACCTCGGAAAGCCCCTTTATATCAAGCATATTTCCGGGATAATCGGGGGAGGTGAGGTATACCGCAACGGGGTCGTTGCAGGAAAGAAAGTCCTCGAGACGGGACGGCGTGATATTGCAGGAAAGATAGCTCTCGTCCTCCAAGGGATAGATCCATATCGGCTCGACGTCCAACATTGCGGCGGCGGTAAGAAAGGTCTTGTGGGCATTCCTGCCTGCGGCGACGATCGGAGCTCTGCCGTTTTCAGCGGCGTAGAGGGATACCAGCCTGAGCATGGCACGGATGGAAAGGGAAGAGCCCTCGGCAGAATAAAAGGTATCGGCGCCGAATATCTCTCCCGCTATGGCCATGCTTTGGGCTATGATGCCTTGGGGACAGTAAAGGCTGTCCGCCCCCTCGACCTCGGTTATGTCAAACCTCTCAAGCTCCGAGCCTACGCCCTTGTGACCCGGCATGTGGAGCCGAAGCGGGGCTTTTTTTGCATACTCTGCGACAAAGTCGCATATCGGTGTGAGGCTCATTGCTCTTGATCCGAGCTTCTTGCTACGGCAAGTGCAATGGCACATTCCATGCGCTTGCGGAAGAGCTCACAGCCGTAGCCGTATACGCCCTTGACCGAGCCGGTGGCGTGGTAGGCGTTGGCGGCACATCCGCCCGAGCAGTAGAGCTTCGCCCAACAGTCACGGCAGTCGGGACGGGCGTAGACGTTGCAGGAGGCAAACTCGTCTTGTATTTCGGTGTTGGTAACTCCGTTCCATATATCGCCGAGCTTGAATTTTTCCTCGCCGACGAACTGGTGGCAGGGGTAGAGATCACCCCAGGGGGTGACGGCCATATACTCCGTACCCGAGCCGCAGCCCGAGATGCGCTTGTAGATGCAGGGGCCGTCCTCAAGATCGAGCATATAGTGATAGAAGGTAAAGGGCTTGCCCTCTCTGTCACGGCAAAGCATGAGCTCGGCGAGCTTTTCGTACTGCTCAAGAACGATCGGAAGATCCTCTCTTGTAAGCTCCTCGGCATCACCCGGGGCGCAGACGACGGGCTCCATACTAAGCTCGGTAAAGCCGAGCTCAAGCATCTTTTCAATGTCCTTGAGAAAATCGGGGTTGGCATGGGTAAAGGTTCCGCGCATATAGTAGTTCTTTCCGCCACGAGCCTCGACCAGCTTTTGGAATTTCGGTACTATCTTTTCCCAACTTCCGTTTCCTGCGAGGTCGACACGGTAACGGTCGTGGATCTCCTTGCGACCGTCAAGGCTGAGTACGACGTTGCTCATCTCACGGTTTGCAAAGTCTATAACGTCGTCGTCTATAAGTACGCCGTTGGTGGTGAGGGTAAAGCGGAAATTCTTGTTTTTTTCCTTTTCTATGCTTCGAGCATAGGCTACGAGCTGCTTTACCACGTCGAAATTCATCAAGGGCTCTCCGCCGAAGAAGTCCACCTCAAGGTTTCTGCGGCTGCCGGAATTTTCAATGAGAAAATCGAGGGCACGCTTTCCCGTCTCAAAGCTCATTACCGCACGCTCGCCGTTGTACTTGCCCTGGCTTGCAAAGCAGTAGGAGCAGTTGAGGTTGCAGGTGTGGGCTATGTGAAGACAGAGTGCCTTGACAACGCCTGCGGTCTTTTGCTTTAAGAGGCCCGCCTGCGGCTCAAACGAATCGTCTGCAAAAAGCAGACCTGCGTCCCTAAGCTCGCAGATCTGGTCGTAGCATTCTTCAAGCTCCGACAGGGGAAGGTCGGGGCGGTCGGAGGATATTTTTGCGATGAGCTCATCACGTCCGAGACTCTCGAAAAGCGATATCATATCGTAAGCAACGTCGTCTACGGCGTGCACCGAGCCCGAGCAAACGTCAAGGACGATATTGTAGCCCATAAGGCGGTACTGATGTATCATAAAGGCAGGTTCTCCTTTTTGCCGATATTACGAAAAACGCCGCCGTTTCCGGTGGCGTTTGAACGTCTGCGATTACTTGCTGTTTTTGCTTTCGCACTGCTGATTTGCAATGCCGCAGCTGGTCTTGCAGGCAGACTGGCAGGAAGTCTGGCACTCGCCGCAGCCGCCGTTCTTGGCGCTGGCGCAGAGATTACGGGTCTTGATGGTCTTAATATGTTTCATAGCAGCTACCTCCACAAAATGTTCTCCTAATTATAGCATTTTTCTACCGTCAAGTCAATACAAAAACAAAAGTTTTATGTAACAAAAAAGGGAGCGCAGGAATATGATGTAACGATGCTCCTGCATCTATAAAATATAGGGAGGACACAAGTGTGGCTCAGTTTTTCAATCAAGCAACGCTTTCATATAACAACACCGTTGTAAACTCAAATATCGCAACGGGAGAGTTGCTGGAAGTGCTCTCCGCATCTAAAACGGCAGTCGACAGCGGCTATGGCGCAGGCAGAGATGTGACGTATATAATCAGCATCGTCAACTCCGGAGCTACTGCATTCACCGGTCTGACCGTGACCGACGACCTCGGCGGCTACACCGTCGGGGGTACTACCGTATATCCCCTTGAATACACCGAAGGTACGGTGAGGTATTTCGTAAACGGCATCCTTCAGCCTGCCCCGACCGTTACCGCCGGCCCGCCCATGGTAATAAGCGGCATCGGCGTCCCTGCGGGCGGTGAGGTTGTAATTGCGTACAGCGCCGAGACTACGCAGTTTGCTCCGCCTGCATCGGAGGGAAGTATAACCAACACCGCAACCGTTACCGGAGGCGGTATCTCCACACCCGTTACCGCCTCGGAGACCCTGCCCGTGCTTGCGGGACCGATCCTTTCGGTAAGCAAGTCCATCAGCCCCTCGACGGTTACCGAGAATTCCCGTGTGACCTACACCTTCGTCATCCAGAACTCCGGAAATGCCGATGCTGCTGCGGCCGACAATACAGTCATCACCGACCTTTTCGACCCCATCTTAAGCGATATAACCGTTTCCTTCAACGGTGTAGCCTGGAGCGAGCCGACCGATTACACCTACAACGAGACCACCGGTCAGTTTGCTACGGTCGCAGGACGGATCACCGTACCTGCAGCGACCTATACCCAAGACCCCGCTACGGGCGCTTGGAACACTACTCCGGGATACAGCGTCCTGACCGTCACAGGAACTATATAAAATTTGACTAAAGGACTTGACAATGATCGTTTCGGATGGTAAAATAGTTGAAAAGATGAATATAAAGGCTGTGACGAAGACGGCGAAAGCAGAGCATTTTCAGAGAACCGATGGCAGGTGTAAATCGGTATGCGGATGCTTCAGAGGCCTCTCACTTCCGAGCCGGAGGCCTGAATTTCGAAGGAAACGTAGGGTATCCCGTGATTGCTGCGTAAAGGCATAGAGGTTGTCTGACCTCGAAGAGGTGGCGGAGTTTTATCCGCAATTTGAGTGGTACCGCGAGTGCGAATGATGAATTTTCACCCGTCTCAAAGCTATTATTGCTTTGGGACGGTTTTTTGTTTCAAGGCGGCAAAAGGAGTATGACTGTGATGGATGCAAGTAAGTACCGTGTCGGATACTTTCCCGTATCGGGGGAGTACAGTAAATGGGTCGAAAAGGATCATATAGACAAGCCGCCCGTGTGGTGCAGTGTCGATATGCGTGACGGGAACCAGAGCCTTGTTATACCTATGGACCTTGAAGAAAAGCTTGAATTTTACAAGCTTCTGCTCAAAGTAGGATTTAAGGAGATCGAGGTAGGCTTCCCTGCGGCAAGTGAGACCGAGTACGAATTTTTGCGTACCATTATCGACAAAGGCATGATCCCCTCCGACGTTACCGTGCAGGTGCTGACACAGTGCCGTGAGCACATCATCCGCAAGACCTTCGAGGCTTGCAAGGGTGCGCCCAATGCGATAATACATTTCTATAACTCCGTAAGCGTTGCACAGCGTGAGCAGGTGTTTAAGAAGTCCAAGGAAGAGATAAAGCAGATAGCCGTTGACGGAGCAAAGCTGGTAAAAAAGCTGGCAAGCGAGTACGAGGGCAACTTCCGCTTTGAGTATTCACCCGAGTCCTTTACCGGTACCGAGCCCGAATACGCCCTTGAGGTCTGCAACGCCGTGCTTGACCTGCTTGAGCCTTCAAAGGACAATAACGTTATCATCAATCTCCCCGTTACCGTCGAGATGAGCCTGCCTCACGTTTACGCAAGTCAGGTGGAATATATAAGCAGAAACCTCAAATACCGTGAGCACGTTACCCTTTCGCTCCATCCCCACAACGACAGAGGCACGGGCGTTGCCGACACCGAGCTTGCTCTGCTTGCAGGGGCGGACAGGGTGGAGGGTACCCTCTTTGGAAACGGCGAGCGTACGGGCAACGTCGACATCGTGACCCTTGCGCTGAATATGTACTCCCACGGCGTAGACCCCGGCCTCAACTTTTCGGACATGCCCGCTCTTGTCGAGGTCTACGAAAAATGCACCCGTATGCAGATCCACGACAGGGCGCCCTATGCAGGTGCGCTGGTGTTTGCGGCCTTTTCGGGCAGCCATCAGGATGCTATCGCAAAGGGCTTGAAGTATAGGGAGAAAAACAAGCTTCACAGCTGGACCGTTCCCTATATTCCCATCGACCCAAGAGACATCGGACGGACCTACGATGCAGACGTTATACGTGTTAACTCCCAAAGCGGGAAGGGCGGCATAGGATATCTGCTTGAAAAGACCTACGGCTACAGTCTGCCGAGTAAGATGCGTGAGCATCTGAGCTATCTTTGCAAGGGTATATCCGACCGTGAGCACAAGGAGCTCAAGCCCGAAGAGGTATTGGATATATTCGGCAGGAATTACCTCAACATCAAGTCGGATATATCGGTGACCGACTTTGACTTTATGCGTGAAAACGATACCGTAAGGATAAATATAACCTTTATGCGTGACGGGATCGAGACCGAGCTGGAGGCTGAGGGCAACGGTTCGCTCAACGCCGTCAGTAATGCCCTTAAGGCCTACACCGGCAGGGAGTACGTCCTGCAGGTGTTTATCCAGCACAGCATGCAGGGGCAGGGCTCGGAAAGCGTTGCGGCATCCTATATCGGGCTTGAGGGAGATAACGGAGAGATGTACTGGGGTGCCGGGACACATACCGACGTTTTAAAGGCGAGCACCAACGCTCTGCTGAGTGCCTTCCACAATATGACCAAAGGAGAGTAACTATATGGCAATGACGATGACTCAAAAGATACTTGCCGAACACGCAGGTCTTGAGGAGGTATCAGCGGGACAGCTTATAAACGCAAGGCTTGATATAGTGCTCGGAAACGACATAACCACGCCCGTAGCCATAAACGAATTTAAAAAGGCCGGTGTCGAAAGGGTCTTTGACCGTGACAAGGTCGCAATAGTGCTTGACCACTTCGTTCCCAATAAGGACATCAAGTCGGCCACCCAGTCCAAAGTCTGCCGTGAGTTTGCCTGCGAGCATTGCATAAGCCACTTCTACGACGTCGGTAAGATGGGCATCGAGCATGCCCTGCTTCCCGAGCAGGGGGTCGTCACTGCGGGCGACTGTATCATCGGTGCAGACAGCCACACCTGTACCTACGGCGCATTGGGTGCGTTTTCCACGGGTGTCGGAAGCACCGATATGGCTGCAGGTATGGCAACGGGAATGGCCTGGTTCAAGGTACCCTCGGCAATAAGATTTGAGCTTGTCGGAGCGCTGCCGTCTAACTGCAGCGGAAAGGACGTCATCCTCTCGATAATCGGTGAGATAGGCGTCGACGGCGCACTCTATAAAAGTATGGAGTTTACGGGTGAGGGAGTATCCTCGCTTTCAATGGACGATCGCTTCTGCATCTGCAATATGGCCGTTGAAGCGGGAGCAAAGAACGGTATTTTCCCCGTCGACCAAAAGACGGTGGAGTATATGCAGGGAAGAAGCGAGCGCACACCGAAAATATTCGAGGCCGATGCGGATGCAGAGTACGAAAAGACTATCAGAATAGACCTTTCAAAGATAGTTCCGACCGTCGCCTGCCCCCATCTTCCCGAAAATACCCGTCCCGCCTCCGAGCTTCACGGGATAAAGATAGATCAGGTCGTCATCGGCAGCTGCACAAACGGCCGCCTGGAGGATATGGAGACTGCCTATAACGTACTCAAGGTCAGGACCGTTGCGCAGGGGGTGCGTTGCATCATCATTCCCGCAACCATGCAGATACTCAGAGAGTGCGTCGAGCGGGGCTGGTACACCGCATTTATAGATGCGGGAGCGGTCGTTTCCACACCCACCTGCGGCCCCTGCCTTGGGGGATACATGGGCATACTTGCCGAGGGTGAGAGATGTGTTGCCACCACCAACCGAAATTTCGTCGGCAGGATGGGACACACCGCAAGCGAGGTCTATCTGGCTTCACCCCATACTGCCGCCGCACGCGCCGTAGCAGGCTACATCACCGAGTTTAAGGAGGACTGAAGTATGAATACACAGGGAAAGACCTTTAAATACCCCGACAACGTCGATACCGACGTTATAATCCCTGCCCGTTACCTCAACTCCTCCGACGCCAATGAGCTTGCCGCACACTGTATGGAGGACATCGATACCGAGTTTGTAAAGAAGGTAAGCAAGGGCGATATAATGGTCGCAGGCTGGAACTTCGGCTGCGGCTCGTCAAGAGAGCACGCTCCGTTGGTCATCAAGACCTGCGGTACGGGGTGCATAATCGCAAAGAGCTTTGCACGTATATTTTACCGCAATGCCATCAATATCGGGCTTCCTATCCTCGAATGTAAAGAGGCAGCCGAGGAGATAGAGCACGGGGACGAGGTCTATGTCGACTTCGATACCGGCGTCATCACCGACGTTACCACGGGCAAAAGCTACCGTGCACAGCCATTTCCGCCCTTTATACAGAATATAATCAGATGCGGCGGTCTCCTTGCATCCCTTAAGGAGGAACAAAAATGACCAAGAATATCGCAGTTATACGCGGCGACGGCATAGGCCCCGAGATAATTGCCCAGGCACTTAAAGTGCTTGATCGGATAGGGGAGATGTACGGACACACCTTTACCTATACCGACGTCGATATGGGCGGATGTGCGATCGATAAGTACGGAGATCCGCTTCCCTCGGAGATGCTCGAAAAATGCCTTGCCTCCGACAGCGTGCTTCTGGGCGCGGTGGGCGGAAATAAGTGGGATACCCTGCCGGGGCATCTACGTCCCGAAAAGGGGCTTCTCCGCATACGTGCGGGGATGGGGGTCTATTCAAACAACCGCCCTGCGAAAATATGGCCTCAGCTTGCCTCGGCGTCACCGCTCAAGGCAGAGATAGTTCAAAAGGGAATAGACCTTATAATCGTTCGTGAGCTTATAGGCGGTATCTACTTCGGTGAGCACAAGACCGAGGGTGATCGTGCCACCGACCTGCTGACCTACACCGAAGCAGAGATAGAGCGTATAGGAAGAATAGGCTTTGAAACGGCAAGAAAACGCAGAAAAAAGCTCTGTTCGGTCGAAAAAAGTAATGTTCTTGACTCAAGTCGACTTTGGAAAAAAGTGCTCCACCGCCTTGCAGAGGAGTATCCCGACGTCGAACTCAACGATATGCTGGTGGACAACTGCGCCATGCAGCTTGTCAAGGACCCCTCACAGTTTGACGTCATCGTGACCGAGAATATGTTCGGTGATATACTCTCTGACGAAGCCTCGATGATAACAGGATCCATCGGTATGATACCCTCCTCCAGCCTCGGAGCGGGGTCCTGCGGTCTTTATGAGCCTATCCACGGCTCTGCACCCGACATCGCAGGCAAGGACGTTGCAAACCCCATCGGTACTATACTCTCTGCGGCTATGATGCTGCGCTACAGCTTTGATATGTCAGCCGAGGCCGACTGCATCGAAAACGCCGTCTCTGCCTACCTCGACGAAGGCTGCCGCACCGCCGATATAATGAGCGAGGGTTGTAGGCTCGTCGGATGCACCGAATGCGGAGACATCATCACCGCAAACCTTAAACGCTGACTTTACGGAGGGTGGATATGGGAAAAACGTTTGTCATCGGTGTTGCTGGAGGCAGTGCAAGCGGTAAGACTACCTTTGCAAAGGCTCTGCAGGGCGAGCTTGAGGGATACTCTCTGAAGCTTGTACACATGGATTCTTATTTTAAAGCGGAAGCCGACAGACCTTGCTCAACGGCACCCATAACGGGGAAGGTATATATGGACGATAACCACCCCTTGACCATGGACCTGCCGCGGCTTGCCGATGATCTGCGTGGGTGGAAAGGCTCGGGTGAGTACGACGTCATCGTCGTGGAAGGGCTTCTCACGCTTTGGGAAGAGAGCATTGATTCACAGCTTGACCTGCGGCTGTTTGTCGACTGCCGTGATGACGAGCGCATCGCCCGCCGCATAAAACGCAATATGCGCTGGGGTCAGACCCTTGAGCAGATAACCGACGTATACCTTGACCTCGTGCGCTACCGCCACGATGAGTTCGTCGCACCCACGAAATGGAAGGCCGATCTCATTCTCAACGGCTCAAACCCCTCGCCGAAAGCCCTGGCCGCAGTAAGACTGCTTGTATCCGAAGAAATCGATTAATAGAAAACCTCCTTTTGGTATACCTGCGATGAAGTAAGTAAAAACAGCACGATTGTAGAAATACAGTCATGCTGTTTTGGTTTGAAAAGTAAATGCTTTTTGAGAGATAACATATCAGATACATCTTCGCACAGAATATCGGGATTTTTAATCCGCCTTCTGATAAAATATTGGCAGACAAGGAGGGATAATATGGACTGGATTATTGGATTGCAAAAAGCTATCGACTACATCGAGAACAATTTGACAGACACGATTGATTACGAGACAGTTGCAGCACAAAGTTATTCATCGAGCTATCACTTTCAACGTGTGTTCAGTATTCTTTGCGGTTTTACGATTGGTGAATACATCCGCAACCGTAGATTGTCGCTTGCCGGTACTGAGCTTGCCACAAGTGATGCAAAAGTAAT
>JAFXIT010000042.1 GCA_017532825.1 Clostridia bacterium | reverse complement strand
TCCAGAGGCACCCTTTACGGTGTATATACCTTCCTTGAGGAGTACATCGGCTGGCGGTGGCTTGACCACGATTACGAGATAGTCAAGGTAAGCGACTTTATACAGATACCGCTCGATACTAACGACCGCCAGATACCCGCACTTTGGGTGCGGCAGAGCTTTTGGTACAATATAAACAACTACCCCGAATACGCCGTCAAGATGAAGTGTAACCAGCTGACGTCCTGGACCTCGGATAAGCTCGGCGGAGCCATAGAGTACACCGGCGGACTGGGACACACCTTTGCCACCCTGCTGCCCATGAGCGAGTATTTTGAGGAGCACCCCGAATACTATTGCGAATGGAACGGACATTCCATGGACGGCTGGGGACAGCCCAGGGTACAGCCCTGTCTTACAAACCCGGACGTCTTTGAGATAGTGCTTGGCAACGTGAGAAAGCTGCTTGAGCAGAATCCCGATGCAAGGATAATTTCGGTCACCCAAAACGATAACACCGATTACTGCAAATGCGACAACTGCGCGGCGGTAGATGCAGAGGAGGGAAGCCCTGCGGGTACCATGCTTCGCTTCGTCAACGCCATTGCCGAGGATATTGCGGAGGACTATCCGAATGTTATGATAGATACCTTTGCATACACCTACACCCGCAAGCCGCCCAAGCTGACCGTACCCCGTGAGAACGTACAGGTACGTCTGTGCTCCATAGAGTGCTGCTTCCTGCACGCTATCAACGATCCCGATTGCAAGAAAAACAGAGCCTTTATGGAAGACCTTGAGGGCTGGTCGAAGATATGCGACAACCTCGCCATCTGGGACTACACTACCGATTTTAGTAACTTCTGCTCCTTCCATCCCAACCTCTACGCCATTGGTAAGAACGTAAAGGTATACGTTGACCACGGCGCAAAGAACATCATGGAGCAGGGCAGCTATCTGGGCGTCAGCGGTGAGTTCGGACCTCTCAAGGCCTACCTCCTTGCCAAGCTGCTTTGGAATCCCGAAATGACCGAGGAGGAATACCAGTACCACATCAACGACTTCCTCGAGTGCTACTACGGAGCGGGCTGGACGACGGTCCGTGAGATCATAGACAACGTCCAAAAGGGTGCCCACGAGATGGGCGGACACGTGGATTCCTTCGGTGAGAACCCTTACTACGGATTTGAGCTTGAGGATATAGAAAAGATGAAGGCCGACTGGGCCGCAGCCAGAGAGCTTGCCTCCGACGATGCGCAGAGACTGCATTTTGACAGAAGCTATCTTGCAATACTTATGGCCGAGAGAGCCTACTACTTCTACAACCAGATGTATGACAGGACCTATCCCCAAAAGGCTAGGGACCTTTTAAACGAGATCGCCGAGATCGCAAAGGCGCTCGGTGCTCCCCACGCCGAGGTCGACTACGCCTGGTCGATCGGCTGAGTTAAGTGAGGTTTGTAAAATGAAAAAGCTTTTATGCTTGGTTCTCTGCCTTGCGATGCTTGCGGGCTGCGGCGGAGGAAAGACACCCGCCCAAACAACCGAGCCCACTGCTGCTACCACCACCGCCGAAACTACTGCGGCAACGACCCCCATACCGCCCAGAGATCCTGCCTACAACGTAGGCGAGATACGCATCGGTGACGTCAGCCTGAGCGAATATAAGGTCGTGCTTCCCGAAAACCCCTCGGAAAGCGTTGCCTACGCCGCAGATGAGTTT
>JAFXIT010000041.1 GCA_017532825.1 Clostridia bacterium | reverse complement strand
TGAAAGGAATGGCGAACGATAAACTGTCCGATTATTGTGTGCTTACCAATATGGATGACAACGGCTATGACTTCTACATCTCTGTAACAGCAGACAAGTATGAGTTTGACAACTTGTATAATAGCAATGTTACAGGCATTGATTTTATGGAAAAATTCCAGTTTGAAGAAATCATCATTCCAGAAAGAACCTATGCTGTTTTTGAAACCGAGAAACAGAAAATGCCTATTCCGGAATACTTTGATATTCGCAAACAGATCGCTGCAGGGTGGCTGTCCGGGGGAGAATATCAGATGATCAACGCCCCGGAACTTGCGGTATACCATTGGGGAATCGTTGGTGGTTACGCTGGCAGAACAATCGAAATTTGGATTCCTATCGAAAAGAAATAATTTATTTGTCCCGCCTCGTGCGGGACTTATTTTTATTAACACCGGACAGCCTTCCTACAAAGCGTAACTATAGTGTAACACATAGTAATATATATCTTGAATGTTCAAATAAATCGATGTATAATATTGAAAATGATAATGTTGTGGAGATAAATTAAACGAAACAAACAGAATGAACTTGTGGCAATAATCTTAGGTCATAGAATGAGCGGCGAGATAAATGAAGCCATTTCGAGCATGGCTCCACAAGAGATAAAACTTTATAAGACACATCCAGGAATGCAAACACGAAGCATTGCACTCTTGCCTTTTGACTATAAAGTTCAAATGGATGGGACCACTCCTCCATATATAAGAAGCATAGATGGATTGTGTCGGGAAATATTTGGCAAGGAAGAGTAATAAGAGGGTTTGCCATAATTTATGTTGCTTTACACTAGGTACAGAAACGGGGTGGACTTGTGTTCATTGAAGAGAAGATAAAGACCGAGATAGTACGCTCCTACGACGTTGCCGTCTGCGGAGGTGGAATTGCAGGTATATCCGCCGCACTTGCCTCCGCAAGGCAGGGAAAGAAAACCGTCCTGTTTGAAAAGGAATATATCCTCGGCGGGCTCGGCACGGCGGGACTTATCACCATATACCTGCCGCTTTGCGACGGATACGGACACCAGGTCTCCTTCGGCATTGCCGAGGAGCTTTTGCGGCTGTCGATCACCCACGGCGCCGAGGCACGCTACCCCGAAAACTGGCTTGACGGCAAAGGTACAAGGGGAGAGAAGGACAGACGCTTTGAGGTGCAGTACAATCCTCACATCTTTGCAATCCTTGCCGAGAAGCTCCTTTTAAGTGAGGGAGTGGATATTCTGTACGGCACCTACGCCGTCGGAGTAAAGCTCGAAAATGGAAGGATAGACCATATCGTCACCGAAAACAAATCGGGCAGACGTGCCTACGGCGTAGGCTCGGTCGTCGATGCAACGGGGGACTGTGATATTGCCGTCCTTGCAGGCGCACCCACCGATACTTTTAAGCAGGGAAACCTCCTTGCGGGCTGGTACTATTCAATCGGAAAAGAGGGCTATAAGCTCAACATGCTTGGAGCGTCGGACATTCCCGAAGCCGAAAAAACGGATAAAAACGGTGTAAAGACCCTATCTGACCGCCGCTTTGGCGGTATTGACGGCGAGGAGCTCTCGGAGCAGGTCTGTCTGTCTCACGCCGTGACATATAACGATTTTGTAAAGCGCCGTGAGAATGACCCCGAGCTTCTCCCCGTAACGGTTGCAACGATTCCGCAGATACGTATGACACGGAAGATCGTGGGCGAGTACGAGCTTTCCGACAGCGAGATGCATACCTACTTTGAGGATTCCGTAGGTATGGTCTCAAACTGGAAAAAACGCGGGCCGATATACGAGGTGCCATTCGGAACACTTTATAATTCTGCAGTCAAAAACCTCATCTGTGCAGGCAGGTGTACCTCGGTAGACCAAACGCTGTGGGACGTTATGAGGGTAATACCCTACTGTGCGGTGACGGGTCAGGCCGCAGGAACTGCGGCGGCAATGAGCAGCGATTTTTCGACGCTTGAAGTTTCCAAGCTTCAAAAGGTCCTGCAGGCAAACGGTGTCCGCCTCCACGAAAAGGACATCCTATAACGCAGCAGTCTCGACGGCGGTATCATCACCGCAGAGCTCTGCGAGATCGACTCCCTTATGTTATACTTGAGTCAGAGCAGACAACAAGTGTCGGAAAGAAGGGCCGTTATGAAAGAAATCTTAAAAAACTGGCAGCTTACGGGCTACTGGCCCTATACTCCCATATTAAACCGCAGTGTTGAAACGGGCGTTCCCCTGCGCGGTGTTACCCCTACGTTTAAAACTGAATACCCCGGCGACGTGTATACGATCCTTTGCGCCAACGGCGAGATCCCTCCTATGTACTACGGCAAAAATGCCGTTTCCTGCGAATGGGTATCGTCCCGCTGGTGGCTGTTCGAAAAAGAGTTTTTCATTTCCGAAAAAGAGGACGGAAAGCGTTGGCGGCTGGTCATAGAGGGACTGGACTACGAGGGTGATATCCACGTTAACGGAAGGTTTGTCTGCCACCACCAAGGGCCGTTTGTTCCCCTCACCATAGAACTGGACAGATACGTAAAATACAACGAGACAAACCGCCTTTCAATTACGGTCTATAACACGCCCGATGAATTTGCCCAGATAGGGTATACCGGCCGTACCTCTACCCAGCGAAGCCGCTATGACTACAAATGGGACTTTTCCACCCGCCTTGTAGGTATTGGCATCTACGGGCCGGTGTGGATCGAGCAGGTAGGTGACGGGGTGATAGAGGATGCCTACGTAAAACCTCGCTTGACGGAAGGAGATTTGTGGCAGATACCCGCCGACGCACGGATACAGGCCTACGAAGGTTGTAACGCCACGCTGAAGTCCGAGCTGTTTTTCGGTGAAAAACCCGTAGCTGCAGGGCAGACCGATGTCACACTTTCGCCTTGTGAGAATGCCGTTTCCTGCCCGTTGGAGGTGGAGTCGCCGCTGCTGTGGTGGCCAAACAAACGTGGGGCGCAGCCGCTGTACCGCCTTAGGCTGACCCTGCTGATGGGCAACAGCGTTTCCCACACAAAAGAATATACCATAGCCTTCCGCACCCTTGAGTATCGTCAGGCGGATAACAGCAGGGAAGACAGCCTGCCCTACCTGCCCGTGGTAAACGGTGAGCCCGTATATATAAAAGGGGTAAACCTTGTCCCGTTTGACCTGACACAGAAATTCCCCTCTGCCGAAAGATACGACCAAGCGATCAAGATGCTTGCCGACGCTAACGTCAATCTGGTGCGTGTCTGGGGCGGCGGTATTCTGGAATCCGACTATTTCTACACCCTTTGCGACCGTTACGGCATTATGGTATGGCAGGAGTTCATTCAGTCCAGCTCCGGTATCGATAACGCACCCTGCACCGACCCGTCGTTTTTAAGGCTGTTGGGGTGTACGGCAGAGGCTATGATAAAACAGCGTCGCAACCACGCCTGCCTTGCCTTCTGGAGCGGAGGAAATGAGCTGTATGTGAAAGACATAGTAGACGGCGTGCCTTGTAACGAGCATCCGGTTGATTATACCAACCCAAACATCGCCATGCTCAAAGAGCTTGTGCAAGAGCTGGACCCCGATACATTTATGCTGCCTTCTTCTCCGTCGGGGCCGAATATAGCGATCAACCACGAAACAAAAGGAGCAAATCACGACGTTCACGGTCCGTGGATGTACTACGGGGAACGTGCACATTATGCGGAGTTTAACCGTTCCGACAGCATTCTTCACAGCGAGTTTGGCTGCAACGGTATGAGCGATATGGAAACCCTCAAAGACTGCTTGCCCCCCGAAAGCCTACGTGTTCCGTCTCCCTTTGGCGATTATATCTGGAATATGCACGGCGGAGACTGGTGGGATTCGGTGGAGCGTGACAGCGGCCTTTTCGGTCCTTTTGCCGAAAACGAGACGGAGACCCTTGTGAAGTGCAGTCAGTTTATTCAGGCCGAGGGCATTCGGTATGCCTTGCAGGCCAATCTGCGCCGTGCCATGAAAAACTGCGGCAGTATCATTTGGCAGTTCAATGAACCGTGGCCTAACGTCGCCTGCACCTCTCTGACATCCTATCCGCTGCGTCCGAAACTGGCCTATTATTTCACAAAGGACGCTTTTTCTTCCTGCTATGCATCTCTCAGGTACGATCGCCTGTGTTGGGATCACGGCGAGATATTTGCGGCGGAGGTGTTTGCTTTTAACGAGATAGGCACCCGCTCGGGTACCGTGGTAACAGAGATAACCGACAGGGCAGGTACCATTCTTTACCGTAGCGAATATGCCGTGACCGCATCGCTTGCCTGCAAAGCCGGAGAGGTCAAATGGGAGATCCCGAAAACCATATCCGGAGGGTTTTTGGTGAAAACCTACTGGAGCGAGGACGATACCGCCTTGAACGAATATCTTTTCCTGATAAAAGATGAAAACGGTCTGTGCTGTAAAAATACGGTCATCGCTTATTACGACAGACATTTCGGAGGATAACCGATAGCACCCACGGTGAAACAGTACATATCCTCATTGCAAAGGGACGGAAAAAAGAACGACTCAATGAGTCGTTCTTTTTGTCTGTGGGCTACGAAAAAGATATTTTTGCGTATGAGTACAATATAATTCAAATCATCTGCGAAGCGGATACCTTTACTTCTTCACTATTCACTATTACTTCTTACTTTCCAAAAATCAACCTTGATTTCAGTGAAGAGTGAAGAGGTAATAGTTAAGAAGTAAAAATCGCCAACCTTCTTGCGAAGATTGACGATTTTTGGTGGAGGCGAGGGGAGTCGAACCCCTGTCCGAAAACGTATCGTACAAGCTTTCTCCGGGCGCAGTCCGTCTTTTAAGATTCCCTCCGAAAAACGGCGGCGAACAGCCTTTTTCCTTCGGTAGCTTCATAATACACAGTACGGGCAAAGCTTAGCGCACTGCGTTGGCCACTAAGTCACGCCCTTATCCGGACCGTGGCACTTCCGGTAAGGACGGCCGCCATTAATTAGGCAGCGTAAGCGTAATCGTTGTTATTTAATTTATAACAATTTGCGGCTTTTTAAGCGGCACCGCACCGCTGCCCGCTTACCGGCAGTCAACATCCCCGTCGAAACCGGTACGCCCCCGTATTGTGGGTACGGGATATTATATCATCCACCGAGCCCGATGTCAAATCGGGCTCGGTGAAAGTATACACGCCAAGGGTAAATTTTATTCTATCTGTTGAGGCACCGCAGTATAGTCCGTCCGTCACGACGGTACTCAATTACAGAGAGTGAGGTGTCGTCAAAGACGAGATCGAGACGTTCCTTGTCGATCCCGAGGGCGACAGGGATAAGGTGTTCGATGGTACCGTGGTGGGTAAACACCGCCACCCTTTGGCCGAAGGTAAACCGGCCTCGCAGATAATCAAGTATCTTTTGTGCACGGATGAGGTTTTCCTCGGTGGTCTGACATGCAAAGTCGTAGCGATCTCCGCTGTAAAGCTTTGTGTCGCACATCCGTGCATTTGAATAATACTGACGTAGGTATTCCTCACTGCAACCGTAGTAGCCGGGGGTACAGCCGCACTCGATAAGCTCGGGGCATATCTCGAGCCGAGGCTTGTCCGGCTTTGCGCTGCAGACTCCGGCGGCGGTCTTGAAGCTTCGAAGCAGTGAGCTTGTAAGGAAAGCATCGATGGGAATGTCCTTAAGCTTCTGCCCAAGCGCAATGCATTGATACTCGCCCTTTTCGGTCAGGTCGCTGTCTGCGGGGTCACGGTCTCCGCAGTTTTCGTAATCTCTTTGGGCATGGCGGACGAATACGAGCTCCAAAGAGTCCTTCTTTTCCATTGGATTACTTTCTGTATCCGGTGATGCGCAGGAACCAATCCGAGCAGTCGTCTATCCAACGGGATATATAGGCGGGAGGCAGGTTGTCCTCGTTGTTTGTCATTCTGTTTGCACGTGCAATTCCGTGACCGCACTCGTGGTAGATACGCATGGCAAAGGGGATCTTGTGGGCAGAAAGCGCGCAGGCGACGAGAAGGCTGTTCTCGACCGGTACGACCTTGTCGGGAGCGGTGTGGAAGAGAAATGCAGGGGGCGTGTTCTCACCTATGAGCTTTACGGTGTCGATGCTCTCACGCATTTCGGGGGTGTCGTTGTCGCCAAGGAAGGTGTGGATGCAGCCGTCGTGGGTAAATTCGCCGCTTGAGAGAAGCAGACCGTAGCAGGGGACCATGGCGTTGGGGCGAAGCATCTCAACGTCAACGCCGAGCTTTTCGGCAAAGCCACCGTCATGCCAAAGCCCTGCGCTGTAGCTGCCTATGAGGTGTCCGCCTGCAGAGAAGCCGGTGAGACCGATGGCATCGGGGTTGACAAGGAGCTCCTTGGCGTGGGCACGGACGTATGCGACCGCTGCGGCAAGCTCGGTATGAGCGGTGGGGTAGGTGCTTGGAGCGACCGAATAGCGCAGGATAAAGCAGCTTATGCCGTGGGCAAGGTAACCGAAGGCTATGGGCTCGGCCTCACGGTCGGAGGTCATCACGTAACCGCCGCCGGGACAGATTATCATCGCAGGATGGACCTTGCCGGCGTACTCACGGGAATAGGAGATGTTGTAGAAGTGGAGCTCCACGTCGTTGGGAAGCATGGGGAAGTGTTCCTTGAGGTTGATTTTTTCGACTGTCATTGTGTTCAGCGCCTTTCTTTAAGAGTTCTTTCAATGTCTCTTGCGATTTCCTTCTTTGCGGCAGTTTCACGCTTGTCGTAAAGCTTTTTACCCTTGCACAGACCTATCTCCATCTTGATGCGTGAGTTTTTAAAGTACAACGACAGCGGCACAATGGCCATACCGTCCTGCTTTACCGCATTGTAGAGCTTTAGGATCTCCTTTTTGTGCATGAGAAGCTTTTTGGGACGGAGCGGATCACGGTTAAAGATGTTTCCCTGCTCGTAAGGGCTGATGTGCAGGCCTCTGGCAAACAGCTCCCCGTCGGTGACGGTGCAAAAGCTGTCCTTTAGGTTGACGTTTCCGGCACGTACCGATTTTACCTCGGTGCCTGCAAGCTCGACGCCCGCCTCAAACCTGTCCTCGACGAAATAGTCGTGGTATGCTTTTTTGTTCTGTGCTATTATTTTGACTGCTCCCGCCAAGTTACACACCTCCGTTTTTATAATATTTTAAACCAAAAAGGCTCTTCCGTCAAGGCGGAATTTGTGGTACAATATAATTGTTTTGAGAAGGGAGAGGATAACTGTGAGCTCTGCTCTTGAAAAGTACAATATCCGCTACGGCACCGACCTGACCCCCGAGAGGCTTAAAACGATGCTCAAGGAGGCTTCGTCGCTGCAGGGCGGCGGTGGAATGGTCGAGCCATGCTCTGCTGTTGACGCCGATTATCTTGGCAGGGACGTGTACGACCTGGGACTGTCGCTTATTGAAAAGGGCGAGGTCGCCGTTGTCACCATGGCGGGCGGACAGGGCACGAGACTCGGTTATTCGGGCCCCAAGGGATGCTACGATATAGGTATCGGTATGAGCCTTTTTGAGCTTCAGGCTCGGCGGATCGCGGCACTTTCGCCCGATATTCCCTGGTACATAATGACCAGCGAGGAAAATAACGCCGCAACGGCGGAGTTTTTTGCCCAAAAGGACAATTTCGGCCTTACAAACGTCACACTCTTTACCCAGGGTATGCTTCCTACGCTCTCTCTTGAGGGTGAGCCTCTGCTCGCAGCAAAGGATACCCTTGCTCTCAACCCCGACGGTAACGGCGGAGTTTTTGCGGCGCTGCTTAAAAAGGGCGTGCTTGCCGATATCGACCGCAGGGGTGTAAAATACGTCGTATTTTGCGGTATAGACAACGCCCTTGCGAGAATGTGCGAGCCGCTGTTTGTCGGCTTTGCAGCAGGCTCGGGTCTGGAGGGGGCAAGCAAATCGGTGCTCAAGACCGACCCCGAAGAAAAGGCAGGGGCTTTTTGCAGGCGTGACGGCAAGCCCGGCATAATCGAGTATTATGAGCTCTCGCCCGAAATGCGGTATGCAAAGGCAGACGACGGCAGTTTGCTCTACGGCGATGCAAATATCGTTGCCCATATCATCACCGCCGATGCACTCCGCAGGATATGCGGACAGGGTCTGCCGCTCCATTTGGCGACCAAGAAGGTGCCCTATTTCGACGGGGAAAAGACCGTGGAGCCGGATGCTCCCAACGCCTGCAAGCTGGAGTCGTTTATATTTGACGCATTCTCCATGCTAAACGGGATGGCGATCATGCGTGTAAAGCGTGAGGAGGAGTTTGCGCCCGTAAAGAACCTCGCGGGTGCGGACAGCCCCGAGACCGCCCTTGCAATGATAAAAAACACAGAAAAATTAATTTAGCATATTGACAAACCCGACCGCCTGTGATATACTAATCGGGCGGTCAAAATTTGGACCTTTAGCTCAGTTGGTTAGAGCTCCCGGCTCATAACCGGTCGGTCCGGGGTTCGAGTCCCTGAAGGTCCACCAAATAAAAGAAGCGTCCCACGAGGGGCGCTTCTTTTATTTGGTATCGATGTGTAGGGACTCAGAACGGGGCGGGAGTGAATGACAGCCTGAATGGCTGTCAGAGCCGCCCCAGGCCTTGCCCGCAGGCAAGGTCGAGTCCCTGAAGGTCCACCAAAATGAACAGACACCCGTTTGGGTGTCTGTTCATTTTTTTGAAGATATTAGTAGGGACTCGAACCCTGAGATTTACTTATAACGACGGTTGTGGTATAATAACGTCAAAGAGGTGTTTTGGATGACCGTAAAGGAATACTACCGTGACGCATACCTTGCAGAGCTCGATTCAAAGGTAATATCATGCCGTGAGGTAAAGGGCGGCTTTGAGGTGCTGCTTGATAAAACGGTGTTTTTTCCCGAAAGCGGCGGACAGCCGTCTGACAGCGGAATGCTCGGCGATGCGGTAGTGACCGACGTGCGGATAGTGGGGGAGGACGTAGTGCATATCACCGACCGCCCTTTACCGCTTGGGCCTGTTCACGGTGTTATCGACTTTGAAAAGCGTTACGGACGTATGCAAAATCATACGGGGGAGCATATAATGTCGGGGATAGCACACCGCCTTCACGGCTGTGAAAACGTAGGCTTTCATCTGACCGACACGGCCATGACCCTCGATTTCGATAAATACCTTACTCCGGAGCAGCTTTCGGAGCTTGAGATGCTTGCAAACAGAGTCGTAAGGCGATGCGTTGACGTTGAGACCTTCTTTCCGAGCGAGGACGAGCTTGGAGACATTGTCTACCGCAGTAAATCCGAGCTTGAAGGAGCGATACGCATAGTGCGGATAGAGGGCGTAGACGTCTGTGCCTGCTGTGCGCCCCACGTTGCAAACACCGGTGAGGTCGGCACGATAAAAATACTTTCCTCCGAGCGATGGAAGGGCGGAGTTCGTTTGTACGCCGCCTGCGGCGAGCTTGCCACAAGGGAGATAGGAGCTCGGTGCGACGCTCTGTCGACTGCCGCAGCGGGGCTTTCGGTAAAGCCCACGGAGATAGGTGTCGGGATCGACCGACTCCGTGCGGAGCTTTCGGAGGCAAAGCTTTCCGCATCGAAGCTTAAAAAAGGATATATAGACCTCCTTGCACGATCCAAGGAGCAGACCGAGGGCAACATCCTTATCTTTGACGAGCTTCTTGATATGCCATCAGCCTGCGAGCTTGCATCCCTTCTTGCAAAAAAATGCCGCATTGCGGCGGTAGTCTCGGGCAGGACATACGCCGTCGCCTCGGAAAAAGAGGATATGCGTGCCTTTTCAAAGCAGCTCAATGCCGAGCTTGAGGGCAGAGGGGGCGGACGTGCAGGGCTGGCTTCGGGCAGTCTTAACGCCACTAAAGAGAAAATTGAAAGATTTTTTGAAAAATAAGCCGACACCTGCTTGACAGTTGAGTGTCGGCTCAACTATAATATAACGGTTGAATGAATACTCAACTGTTATGTGCGGAGGTTTTGATATGTCTCATAATAAATACTCCTGTGACTGCAACATCGTCCACAGGGAAGCGGTTGAGCAGGTAATAAAGTGCCTACCTGCAGACGAGGTCCTTGCCCGTGTGGCGGAGTTTTTTAAGATACTCGGAGACCCGACCAGGACCAAGATAATTTGCACCCTTCTCGAGGGCGAAATGTGCGTTTGCGACATTGCAAACGTGCTTGGAATGACCAAATCTGCTGTGTCGCATCAGCTTGGTATGCTCAGACGGGCTGATCTGGTTGCATTCCGCAGAGAGGGCAAAAACGTCTTTTATTCACTCTCGGACGGCCACGTAAGAGGGATGATAGAGTCGGGATTGGAGCACGTACATCAATGAAAAAGGAGATCGTAAGACTTTCCGTCGGTGCGGCGGTCTTTGTTTCGGGGCTTACAGCCTCCGTATATATTTACGAGCTCGGGCTTGCACTCTTTGCGGTCGCCTACCTGATACTCGGAAGCGAGGTCA
The DNA here is from genome assembly GCA_017532825.1 of Clostridia bacterium. GTDB lineage: Bacteria > Bacillota > Clostridia > Oscillospirales > QAMX01 > RGIG6452. Next base: position 74,967 of record JAFXIT010000041.1, on the reverse strand, counting down.
TCCAAAATGCAGGCGGCAATATTGCCCGCGGCAGGGTGTTTGACGAAAATCTTCTTATGCTTATCGCATCCGTGGGCGCATTCGTGATAGGCGAATACGCCGAAGCGGTGGGAGTAATGCTGTTTTACACCGTCGGAGAGATGCTTACCGACATTGCACACGACCGTTCCGAGCGTTCGGTACGCTCGCTTATGGATCTGCGGCCCGATAGGGCAAACGTCATCACCGACGACGGCAGGATCTCGGTGGAGGCCGAGACGGTCGAGGTGGGTGCTCTCATAGAGGTACTTCCCGGAGAACGCCTGCCGCTTGACGGCAGGGTTGTAGAGGGGCACTCAACTGTCGATACCTCCATGCTCACCGGGGAGAGCCTGCCGGCGGAATGCTTTGAGGGGACACCCGTATATGCGGGATGCATAAACCTTGAAGGGGTCATTACCGTCCGTGTCGAAAAGCCCTATGCACTCTCGGCTGCGGCGAGGGTGCTGGAGCTCACTAAGTACGCCGCCGAGCGCAGGTCCGCAAAGGAGAAATTTATATCCCGCTTTGCAAGGGTATACACCCCGACGGTCGTCATACTTGCCCTGCTTATAGCCCTTCTTCCGACTGTATTCGGGGGAGGTGGCCTTGTAAAATGGATATACCGTGCGCTTACCTTCCTTGTAATATCCTGCCCCTGCGCCCTTGTTATATCGATACCGCTTACCTTCTTTGCGGCTATCGGAGGACAGTCGAGAAACGGCGTGCTTATCAAGGGCGGAAGCTATGTGGAGAGCCTTGCAGGGGTCAAAACGGCAGTACTCGACAAAACGGGTACTCTTACAAAGGGCAGCTTTGAGATAGTCAAAACGGTCGCTTTTGGCATTTCGGAGGTTGAGCTCCTGCGCCTTGCCGCATCTGCCGAGAGCAGATCGAGCCATCCTATCGCCCGTGCGATAGCAAGGGCACAAAAGGGCGATGTACCGCCTGCCGTGAATATAAAGGAATACCCCGGTATGGGTGTGAGCGCCGAGGTCGAGGGACGGCAGGTGTGTGTCGGAAATGCCGCCATGATGTCAAAGCTCGGTCTCGACTGCGAAAACGTTGGAGCTACTGCGGTCCACGTGGCGCTGGAGGGAGGTTATGTCGGATACATAGTAACCGCTGACGGCATCAAAACCGATGCCGCAGAGGCGGTATCAAAGCTTAAGGAGCTTGGCGTGAAAACGGTGATGCTGACGGGCGACAACGCAGAGGTTGCGGCCGCCGTGGCCCAAAGGCTCGGTATCGACAGCTTCCGTGCCGAGCTTATGCCGGAGGATAAGCTTAATATAGTGGAGCAGATAAGGTCGGAAAGCGACGGTGAAGTGGTATTTGTAGGGGACGGAATAAACGATGCACCGGTGCTTGCGGGCGCAGATGTAGGAGTAGCCATGGGCGGCCTCGGCGCAGACGCTGCGATCGAGGCGGCGGATGCCGTTATTATGAACGATTCCCCCCTTAAGCTGCCTCAGTCGATCGCCGATGCAAGGCGGGCAGTTGCGATCGCAAAGCAAAACATCTCCTTTATAATTGCCCTCAAGGTCTTGGCCCTTGCGCTCGGTGCGGCAGGGCTACTTGGAATGTGGGCGGCGGTGTTTGCCGACGTCGGAGTGGCACTGCTTGCGGTATTAAACTCAATGCGGGCCTTAAAGCCGACAAAAAGAGGGTAAAGGGTATTGCATTTTACGTTTTTGGGTGTAAAATATAGGTGTAACTATGATTCTTCGGAGGAACGGAAATGAAGATAGTAATAGTCGGTGACGGAAAGGTCGGCTTTGCGCTTGCGGAACAGCTTGCACACGAGGATCACGACGTTACCGTGATAGACAATAACATAATGGTGCTTGAAGAATCCCTCGACGCTCTTGACGTTATGGTAGTAAACGGCAACGGAGCCAGCCTTGAAATACAGCGTCAGGCTGACGTTCAAAACAGCGACCTGATAATTGCCGCAACCTCGTCGGATGAGGTCAACCTTCTTTGCTGTGTGCTTGCAAAGAAGCTTGGCTGTAAAAACGCCATATCGAGGGTCAGAAATCCCGATTATACCGAGCAGATAGAGTTCATGAAGGAAGAGCTCGGCCTTGCCATGACCGTAAACCCCGAGCGGACTGCGGCAAAGGAGATATACCGCATACTCCAGTTTCCGTCCTTCCTCAGACGTGACGCCTTTTCACGCGGCAGGGTGGAGATAGTTGAATTTGTGGTGGACGAGGACAGTATCCTTGTAGGCAAGAGCCTTATAGAGCTTCCGAAGCTTATCGGAATGAAGATACTCGTCTGTGCCGTCGACCGTGACGGCGAGGTCGTTATACCCAACGGCCGATTTGTGCTTGAAAAGGGCGACAAGATAAACGTCACCGCTCCCAGCAGTGAGCTTGTAAAGCTTACAAAGAAGCTTGGGATCAAGGCTCCGAGGGTAAAGAGCGTTATAATCATCGGCGGAAGCCGTATTGCACGCTATCTTACCGAGGAGCTTGTCAAGAGCGGCATTTCGGTCAAAATAATCGATAACGACCGTGAAAAGTGCGTTGAATTGGCCCAACAGCTTCCGGGTGCGGTAATAGTAAATGCCGACGGCACCAAGCAAGACGTGCTCATTGCCGAGGGCCTTCGCCAGACGGATGCCGTGGTCACCCTTATGAATATGGATGAGGAAAATCTCATCGTGTCGATGTTTGCAAACAGTATCGGTGTACCCAAAACGGTGACCAAGGTCAACCGTACGGAGTATTATCCGCTCTTTGACGATCTGGGCATAGGGAGCGTCGTCTGTCCGAAGAACCTTACCGCCAACGGCATAATCCGCTACGTCAGAGCGATGCAGAACACCTCGGGCGGCACCGTCCACACCCTCCACAGGATAGTTGACGGCAGGGCAGAGGCGCTTGAGTTTACCGCCGCTGCGGGCACGAAATACCTTGATATGCCCCTTTCGAGCTACAAGCTCAAGAAAAATATGCTCATAAGCTGTATCCTCCGCAGAGGTCAGATCATAATTCCCTCGGGCTCGGATAAGATAATGCTCGGAGATTCGGTCGTTGTAGTGACTACGAGCGATGCCGGAGTATCCGACCTCAACGAGATATTTGAAGAAGGCACGAAATGAACGGACGTCTTGTATTGAACTATATGGGGCAGATACTCCGTATCGAAGGGGTATTTATGCTTCCCGCACTCGTTATTGCCATAGCCTTGGGTGAGACGGGCTCGGTAGTCGGCTTTGTCGTATCGGCAGGTATCTGTCTTGCCGTCGGCACCGTACTTACCCTTATGAAGACCAAAGACCGGTCGTTTTTTGCCCGTGAGGGCTTTGTCACCGTCGCCCTTTCCTGGATAATGATGTCGCTGGTCGGTGCGCTTCCTTTTTGTATCAGTGGAGCAATAGCAAATCCCATCGATGCCTTTTTTGAAAGCGTATCGGGATTTACTACCACGGGCGCAACGATCCTTTCCGACGTTGAGTCGCTTCCGAAAAGCGATCTCTATTGGAGAAGCTTTACCCATTGGCTTGGCGGCATGGGGGTACTTGTGTTTTTCCTTGCTATTGCCCCCATAAGCCGCGGCGGCGGCACGCTGGTGCATCTTCTCAGAGCAGAAAGCACCGGTCCTACCGTCGGCAAATTGGTTCCCAAGCTCAGGTATACCGCAAGAATACTTTACGGTATATACATCGTTATGACCCTTTCGGAGCTTGTGCTGCTGCTTGTGGGCGGTATGCCGCTGTTTGACAGCGTAACTACTGCGCTCGGCACTGCCGGCACAGGCGGCTTTTCGGTGCGCAACGCCAGTATTGCGGCCTATGACAGTGTGTATCTGCAGATGGTCGTTGCCGTATTTATGGTGCTTTTCTCGGTAAGCTTCAATATTTATCATTTCATTCTGCTTCGGCAGTTCAGAGCCGTATACAAAAACGAAGAACTCAGACTGTTCTTGGGCATTGTGATAGTATCCACCGTAGTTGTATCACTCAACACTATTTCGCTGTTTGAAAGCTTCGGTGTTGCCCTCCGATACAGCTTTTTCCAGGTCAGCTCGATAATATCGACCACCGGCTTTGCAACCTCTGAGGTTAACACCTATCCGGAGCTGTCGAGAAGTCTTTTGATACTTTTGATGATCTTCGGCGGATGTGCAGGGTCTACCGGCGGCGGTATCAAGATATCAAGATTGCTTATTTTACTCAAATTCGTTAAAAACCAGATCCATCAGGCGATACACCCTCGCAGCGTAAAGCTTATGATGATAGACGGACACCCCGTCGAAGACGGCATGGCAAAAAACGTCTGCGGATATATGGTGGTGTACGTCATTGTTGCCGTAGTGTCGGTGCTTTTGATCTCGCTGGACGGATTTGGCTTTGAAACGACGTTTACATCGGTCCTATCGGCGCTGAATAATATAGGACCTTCGATGGGCCTTGTGGGATCGTTTGGAAACTACGGGAGCTTTTCGGTGGTTTCAAAGCTGGTATTGATCGTGAATATGATCATCGGCAGACTTGAGATATTCCCGATGATACTCCTGTTTGTGCCGTCGGTCTGGCGCAGAAGCAAATAAAAAATACCCCACCGCTCAAGCGGTGGGGCTTTTTTTTATGCGGGTGGATTGTATGTTGCCGAGAAGCTGTAGCTGTTTGACCTTGCATACTGTTGGGCAAACGAGCCGGGAGAGCCTATTATCAGCAGGCCGACTCCGGTGCTCCAGAATGCCATGCTTCCAATGAAGGTCGTACTGTTTGGGATGGTGACGTAGCGGAGGCTTGCGCAGTGCTGAAATGCCGAGGGGCCTATCGAGGTAACTCCCTCCGGTATGACAAGCCGTATAAGGGTCCTGCAGTCGTAGAAGGCCGATGCACCGATCGTAGTTACGGGGTAATCGCCAACGGTGGAGGGTAGGGTGTAAAGCCCGTACTGACCGCTGCCGAAGTTGTAGCTTGGATCGTATCCGATGATCGTGGCGGTACCGTTTTCAATGCGGTAGACGATACCGTCGGCGGTGTACTCTCCCTCGGAGGGAACTGTGTCGACCTTGTCCTCCTCCTTGTTAAGGAGCTCTATGTTTGCCTCCTTGGCATATTCCTCGGCGGCAGAGCCTACGGGGGTGTCGATGGTCAGCAGAGAACAGCCGTCAAATACTCTGTGTCCCAATTCGGTAACGCTTTCGGGTATGAATATCATCTCGAGGGCGGAACAGCCTTCAAATGCGGCCTCCTTGAGGGAGGTCACGCTGTCGGTCATCTTTACCTCGCTGAGCGCATTACACCATCTGAAGGCAGCCTCGGGAATGGCGGTGACGCCGTCACCGATGTAGACCGAGACCAGGGAGAGGCAGGTTTCAAATACCGACTGGCCAAGTGAGGTGACGCTGTCGGGAATGGAGATGGAGATAAGGCCTGTGCAGCCCATAAATGCCATGTGGCCTATGGCCGTGAGGGTGTCGGGAAGGACGATGGACGTAAGGGTCGTGGCATTCGAAAATGCGGAATCGTTGATAATGAGCACATCAAGACCGTATACGCTCGAGGGTATGACCAGCTCGGAGATGCCCAAAGAGCCGTCAAACCAAACAATAACGGCAAAGTCGCCGGAAATGTCGTAGGTGACACCGTCCAAGACGTAAAGATTACTGATAGGTCCGTCGGGCTCGTCGGGCTCACTGCCGCTGTTGTCATCGGATGCAAGAGGAATACCGCCTTCTATTGCATGGCTCTCTGCGAGGGAGCCTTCGGGGGCGGTTATTACGAGTCTGTCGCATCCGGCAAAGGGCCATCTGCCGATGTCCTCAAGAGAGGCTGGAAGGGTAAGCGACTTAAGAGAGGTGCAATCGTTGAAGGCACAGTCGCCGATAACAAATACACCCTCGGGGATGACAAGAGATACAAGCACGGTGCAACCCAAAAATGCATTTTCTTCTATCACCAAGACCGGTTTTCCGTTGAAGTGGGCGGGTATGACCAACTCGGAGGGAAGCTCCGACTCAATATATCCCGTTACCGCAACGTCATATCTTGATATGTAATATATGACACCTTGGTAGACGTACCTTCCGTACTCGGGAAGATCGGGGAAATATTGTTCGGTGGTAGTTGCGGTGGTTTCGGGTACCGTGGTAGTAGTTGCGGTGGTTTCGGGTACCGTGGTAGTAGTTACAGTAGTTTCGGGTACCGTGGTAGTAGTTGCGGTGGTTTCGGGAACAGTCGTAGTAGCCACAGTCGTCTGCGGTGCGGTGGTAATAGCTGCGGTCGTCTGCGGTGCGGTGGTTGCAGGTTCCGTTGTCACGGAACTGCTCGAGGACGTTCCGTCCTCGGACGGCGCAGTGGTCTGCGGTACGGTGGTTGCAGGTTCCGTTGTCACGGAACTGCTCGAGGACGTTCCGTCCTCGGACGGCGCAGTTGTCTGCTGAGCAGTCGTAGCCGCGGTGGTCTCTGACGGCGTTGCGGCAGGTTTTCCTCCTCCGCATGCGGAAAGAAGGAGGGAGAGTATCAGGATGGGAATAAATGCGGTTTTTTTCATATGTAACACCTCTGTTTGCGATCAAAAGATTATTCCTTTTTACGGGGAATAAAGAGCTTTGCAAATCTGCCCTGTCCTCTGTTTTTTATGTAAAAGTAGCCGATGACGGAAAACACGGTCGCACCGATAAAGTTTACAAACAGATCCTTCATCGTATCACGAAGACCGACGTCAAGGTATCCGGGCCATTCCTCGCCGTTTATCACCACCGAGTCTATATCTAACTCAACAGGAATATTACGCCCGTCGGGGTGGAGAGAGACGGAGGTTATCCGGGTTATATAAGTGTCCTTTTGCATATCCATTCCGGCATATTTGTCCATACCGAACTCAAAAAACTCCCAAACGATGCCGATAGTCATCGAAAAACAGAAGGCAAATATCGCCACAAAGAGGGGAGAGAGCGACAGTGAGACCTTGTCGCTTCGGTTCAACAGATCGATAAGGGCAATGCCGATGGCGGCACAAAGGAAGCCGGTGACGGTATGCAGCATGGTGTCCCAGTGTGGGACGTTGACGTAGTATTCCCGTATCTCACCGAGTATCTCGGCGGCGTAGATGAACAATAAAACGGTCACCTCAAGAACGTCGGGAATGTCTACCTTTATTCTTCGTTCGATAAATGACGGAATAAAGAACAAAACAAGAGTCAATGCGCAAAGTGCGACGTTGAGATAGTCCCTGTTAAGCACCTGTGCGATAAGTATACCTACGACCGAAAGGCGAAGAAAGGCATAGATAAAAAACAGCCACTTGTTGGCACGATATTGCTCCTTGAGGGATGGGATGCTTTCGTTACGTTTTTTCATGGCTCTTTCTCCTTGTGCAAGATATTACATTATAGCATATTTTTGTGAAATGTAAATTAACTTTTGTTTTTGTCGAAAATGCAAAAATTTTAATTGAAATATTGCAAAACAGGCTGTTTGTTGGTATAATGTAAAAAAACAGAGGATGAGGAAGGACAGTATGGCGGGAAAATTCGTTATAATAAAAACAAAAAATGACGGATATAAATTTAACTTAAAGGCCGCAAACGGAGAGATAGTGGCAACGGGAGAGGTGTATTCCTCCCTTGAAAGCTGTGAAAACGGCATAGGAAGCGTCCGCCGTAACGCTTCGGCGGCAATAGAGGATACGACCGTGCCGGGACATGAGGTGCTGCAGCATCCAAAGTACGAGGTATATAAGGACCGTGCCGAGGAGTTCAGATTCAGACTGAAATCCTCTAACGGCCGCATCATAGCAACGGGCGAAAGCTACGTGTCCAAGGCAGGGTGCCTAAACGGTATCAAGTCGATAGCAAAGAACGCCCCCGATGCCTCAGTCATCATTGAATGAGGTATAATAAAACCCGACTCACCTTTGCAGGGTGGGTCGGGTCTTTTTTTGGTGGTTTATTCCTCAAAGCGCCATATCTGTTGCATTATGACTGCAGGCTCGCCCTTCTTGGGAATGGCGTAGAAAACGGTAAGGATGCTGTGATCCTCAAGCTCGATCGATGCAGGGTAGCCAAGGTCGCCGCTGATGCCGTTGACGTATACGTCATGCCCGACATCCCAGCTTTCGCCGTTGTCACGGCTGAACATCGCCTTGACGCCGTAGGGCTCGTTGCGGTAGCCGTAGGTGGAGATCAGCATACCCGAGGAGTGACGGAGGATGTGCGGGGGAGAGCCGCCGCGCTTTTCAAGAAGGGCCTCGGGGCGGGACCAGGTGCGTCCGCAGTCGGTCGAACGGGACTGGAAAACGCTGAAAAAGCCGCTTCCCTCGATGCGGATATGTGTCAGTAGGTCGCCGTTTTCAAGCAGAGCCGTGTGAGGCTCGCAGGGCTGTACGATCTGTCCCTCTATCTCGACGTTTGGGATACTGCCGACGTACTCGTTTGTGCCGTCGGGGAATATTCTGTAAGCCTTTATGTAGCTGTCATTGTAGTCGGGCTGACTCCACGAGTCGAATACCTGACCCACCCAGAGCAGACTGCCGTCTGCAAGCTCCAGAGGACCGTGAGGGGAGGTGACGGGGCTTTTGTATATCGGACCGAAGGTCACGCCGCAGTCGTGGCTTATGCGGAAGGTCGAGCCGAGCACTGCTGCCTCCTCGGCGTCGGAGATCGTGTCGAGATAGGCATGTCCGTAGGTGCGTGAATGTTGACGTTGAAAGGCTCGGGTGTTGTTAAAGGAGGTAACGATGACACCGCTCTTTCCGAAGGGCGTGATGCCGCAGTCACGGTCGTCAAGAACGGTATCTATCACGGGAGCGGGGAGGGTATAGCTCTCTCCGTTGTCGTCACTGTAGGATATTACCGCCTTTCCGAACGGACAGACGTGTGACAGTCTGAATCCGGATGCGACTGCCGCTATTTTGCCGTTTTGAAGACGTGTTACCGTAGGCCAGGCAAAGTAGTTGTGCTTGCTGTGAGGATTGCTCATTATTATTTTGGGCTCTCCGAGGGGAATGATCTTCATGTTCGCACCTTCTTTTCACAGAATATATTTAAATTATAAAACAACGGAAGGGATATTTCAACACATAATTCCATCCGTTGTTAATTTCTACTAAGCTACCGTTCCCGCAAGCATCAGCCATGCAAGACCGTAGTAGGATATGACCGCAACAAGGTCGTTTACCGTCGTGATCAGCGGTCCGGAGGCAACTGCGGGGTCGAGCTTGAGCTTTTTAAAGAGTATGGGTATTACCGTACCCGATATGCTTGAAAGCACCATTGACAACAGCAGAGCTGCGCCTATGCAGAAGGATACCGTAAACGCAAAGCTCGGCAAAAGACTCTTTACAAGCGTTAGGTAACCTCCGATAACGGCAAAGGAGAGAGAACCGAGGATAAGTCCGTTTACAAGACCGACCCTGCATTCCTTACCGATAAGGTAAAGCTTTTGCCGCAATCCCACCTGCTCGTCGGTAAGCACACGTATGGTCACGGCCAGCGACTGTGTGCCGACGTTACCCGACATGCCAAGCACCAGAGACTGGAAGCCGACTATTACCGCAAGCTCGGAGACGATGCCCTCAAATATACCGGCAACGGCAGATACCGCAAGGCTGAGGCCGAGAAGTATAGTCAGCCAGGGCAGACGCTTGCCTACACTGTGCCTTAACGGCTCGTTGATGTCCTCCTCCGATGAAAGACCTGCAAGCATTGCGTAGTCCTCTTCAAGAGCGTCACCGACAAGCTCGGTGAGGTTTTGGGAGGTGAGCACGCCGATAAGACGGTTTTCCTGGTCGAGAACGGGGATGGAATCCTCCGAATAACCTCTGATACGCTCAAGACAGTAATCGGTCTGCTCGTTTGCGTAAACAAAGGGGAAGGTCGTCTGTATGATGGAGTCTATGGGGCTGCTGTCTCTTGCGATTATGAGATCCTTGAGGTCTATTGCGCCGACGAACCGTCCGTCGGTGTCGGTGACGTATATCGTTGAGATGTTATCGTTGTCTGCGGCCTGACGTATGAGCTCCTTCATCGCCTCACGTATACCGCAGCCGTCGGTGACCGAGACGTAGTTGGTGCTCATTCGGCTGCCGATCTCGTCCTGGTCAAAGGAGTCAAGGAGGGTGATCTCCTTGCGTATCTCGCCGTCCATAAGCTCAAGGAGCATATTGCGGCAGTTTTTCTCGGTATTACGCAGTATGTCGGCGGCCTGGGACGCTTCAAACAGCGACAAAACGTCGGCCCTCTTGCGCATGGGAAGCTCGGACATATAGTCGTTTGGATCGTCGCAGTACTCAAATATCTGTGCCAGAGCCGCTGTATCGAGGATGCCGTAAAGTCTCTTGCGGTCCTCCTCGGTAAGCTCGGAGAGGACCGAGGCAATGTCGTTACCGTGGTATTCGTCCAAGCGATTGCGGATAAGCCCGGGAGTAAGCCTGCTTTTTAACAGAGCAGATATCTCCGCACGGTAGTCGGGTATATTTGTTGCGGCAACAGCGGGAGTGTTCTTCATTGCCTGATCCTCCTTTCCTTTTTATCCTTCATTATTATATCATACGCCAGGTGTTATACGCAAGCCGCAAGTGCATTTTTTTGCATGATGACATCTTTATTTTGCGGACTTGATTATACGACCGAATTGTGATATAGTTTTTATATATTTGCAACGCAAGGGATGATATTATGAGCAGATGGAGCTTTTATACTTCTAAAGAGATAAAGCCGCAGGGCTGGCTTCGCCGTCAGCTCGAACTGCAGGCCAAGGGCCTCAGCGGAAATCTCGACAAGATGTGGCCCGACGTCAAAGACAGTGCCTGGATAGGCGGAAACAGAGACGGCTGGGAGAGGGTACCCTATTGGCTTGACGGCTTTATTCCGCTTGCCTACCTGCTCGAGGACGCCGATATGATCAAAAGAGCCGAAAGGTACATAGATGCAATAATCTCGGCACAAAAGCCCGACGGCTGGATATGCCCCTGCAGCGACGGGGAGCGAAAGGGCTACGACAGCTGGGCCGTCCTGCTTATAAGCAAGATACTTACGGTATATTACGATTGCTCGGGCGATGAGCGCATCCCCGAAATAATCTATAAGGTACTTAAAAACTACTACGAGCTGTTAAGCTCGGGGGAGATAAAGCTGTTTGATTGGGGCCGTTTCCGTTGGTACGAGGGCTTTATCGCCGTCAACTTCACCTATCAAAGATACAAGGAGGACTGGCTCAAAGAGCTTGCGGTCATACTAAAGGAGCAGGGTGCCGATTACAATGACTTTACCGAGCTCTGGAAGAGACCGCTCAACCGTTGGAGATTCGATACGCATATAGTAAACCTTGCTATGATGCTTAAGTACGAGGCTGTCAGCTGTGAGCTTCTGGGAGAGGAATATACCGACAGTGCCGAGCGGCTCTACGGTCTGCTCAAACAGTATAACGGAACTCCCGTTGAGACCTTTACAGGCGACGAGTGTCTCTCGGGTCTCAGCCCAATCCAGGGTACAGAGCTCTGCTCGGTGGTCGAGCAGATGTATTCCTACGAGCTGCTCTATGCCCATACGGGTGATAATAAATGGGCAGAGAGACTTGAGGTGCTTGCCTTTAACGCCCTTCCCGCAACCATAAGCGACGATATGTGGACCCATCAGTATGTCCAGATGAGCAACCAGATAGCCTGCCAAAGGTTCCCCGGCAGGTCGATGTTCAGAACGAACAACTCCGAGGCGCATCTTTTCGGGCTTGAGCCGAACTTCGGCTGTTGCACCGCCAACTTCAACCAGGGCTGGCCAAAGCTCGCCCTGAGTGTCTTTATGAAGGACGGAAATACCGTCATCAGCAGTCTGCCCATACCATCCGAGCTTTGTACCGTAGACAAGCACATTACCCTCAAGACCGATTATCCCTTTAAAAACTCACTGTGCTATACCATAGAAGCAAAGACCGACTTTACCTTCGTTGTCAGAATTCCCTCCTTTGCAAAGAGGCTGAGGGTCAACGGTGAAGGTGTGGACTGCGGCGAGCTCGTATTTGAGGTCAAGGCGGGAAGCAGACGCGAAATAACGGTGGAATTTGAAGCCGAAGCATACCTTGAGTCACGCCCCAACGGCCTCAATACCGTAAAGTGCGGCTCCCTTGTATTCTCTCTGCCGATAAAGTATGCGGCTGAAAAGATCGAGTACGAGCGTGACGGGGTGGAGCGCAGGTTCCCCTATTGCGACTATGAGTATATTCCTCTTTCGGATTGGAACTACGCCTACTGCGGAGATCTGCTCGTCCTTGAGGAACGTGAGGTATCTGACGTTCCGTTTTCAAGCGAGCTTCCGCCCGTGGTGATAAAGACCGTCGGCAAAAAGATAAACTGGGGATATGAGGACGGCTTTGAGACCGTCTGTGCAAAGATACCCGAGTCGACCGAGCCCATCTCGGATGAAAAGGAGCTGACACTTTGGCCCTACGGCTGTGCAAAGCTGAGAATGACCGAGCTTCCGAAAATATGAACATAAAACAAAAGAGCTCTCCAAGTCGGAGAGCTCTTTTAACTTTAGGCCATTTCGAGGCTTAATTTTTTTCCGCCGAGAAGGTGGAAGTGCAGATGCTTTACGCTCTGACCGCCGTCCTCGCCGACGTTGGTGACAACACGCCAGCCGTTTTCAAGTCCCAGTTCAACTGCAAGCTTGGCGGCCACCTCAAAGATGTGACCGACAAGGCCGCTGTTTTCGGCGTTTATGCCTGCGGCAGAGGGGATATGGGTCTTGGGAACGATGAGAACGTGCGTCGGAGCCTGAGGAGCTATGTCGTAAAAGGCGTAGCACAGCTCGTCGGACCAGACCTTCTTTGAAGGAATATCGCCTGCAATGATCTTGCAAAAAAGACAGTCGTTCATATTCTTGCTCCTTTACTTGGTGCAGTAGTTTGCAAGAGAGCCGCTGAGGATTATTCTGCGCTCCTCATCGGTAAGCTTGTCAAGGGTAAACTCGATGGGGGTCTTGACACCGTTTTCAACGATAAAGCCGCTTACGTCGCTTCCGCCGTTTTCGATGACCGACCTGACCTCGGGCAGGACTATAAGTGAGCCGACCGAGACCGACTTCATATCGTCGGGGTTTTTGAAACGCAGGGGAAGCATGCCCCAGTTGATGAGGTTGGAGCGGTAACGCTTGGTAGCGTAGCGGACGGTGAGGTTGGCGCCGCCGCCGAGTACCCTCTGGCAGGATGCCGCCTGCTCACGGGCCGAGCCGTCGCCGGGGTTGAAGGCGCATACCGCACTCTTAAGCAGGGTGTCCTCGGACTTTACACCGCAGAGCTCAAGCTCTGCCTTTATCGACTCGGAGCCCTCCTTTGCGATCGCCTTGGCACGGCCGACGTAGGCAGGATCCTTTCTCGAAAGTGCAAACTCGGCAAGATAGAGGGGGTTTGAACGGTAGGACGAGGTCTCACCCGAAGGAATGAGCTCGTCGGTGGTGGTGACGGGGTCGGTGATGTATGCCGCAACACGCAGAGCGAGGCTGTTTTTCAGCTCGGGCATGACCGGCCAGTCAACTATGCTCGGGGCAAAGTGAAGCTCGGCAGAGGCGTCGGGCTTGGAGTAACCGTTGTAGACCCGCTTTTGGTAGATACCGCCGTTGAAGCTGTAGCTGTGGGCGGTGTAGTCTACGTCAAGATCGGTAGCGGCGGTAAGGCATCCGCCGTTTGCGGCGGTGGCGGCGATGGAGCGTGCGTCCATAAGCGCAACTGCGGCGCACTGGCCGTTTGCGGGCTTGGAGCCCTCACGGTTTTCGAAGTTACGGGTGGAGTGGCGGATGGAGAGGCCGTTGTTGCAGGGAACGTCTCCTGCGCCGAAGCAGGGACCGCAGAAGGCGGTCTTTATTACTGCGCCTGCGGCGGCGAGCTTTGCGGCGGCGCCGTTTGCAAGCAGCTCCATATATACCGGCTGGCTGGCGGGGTAGACCGACAGCGAGAAGGCGTCACAACCTGTCGAGGCGGAGTCGAGAATGTCTGCGGCGGCGGTCAGGTTTTCAAAAATACCGCCCGCACATCCTGCGATAACGCCCTGGTCGACGTATATCTTGCCGTTTTTGACCTTGGAAACGAGGTCAAGTCCCTTCATACCAAGATTCAGAGCATCTACCTCTGCCTTGTGGAGGATATCCTCGGGGTTTTCGAGGAGCTCACGCAGAGTGTAGGTGTTGCTGGGATGGAAGGGGAGGGCTATCATCGGCTCGACCTTGGAAAGGTCGACCTCGATGGCGCAGGCGTACTCGGCACCCTCTGCCGGGGACTGCTCGGCGTACTGATCGCCTCTGCCGTGGACGGTAAGGTAGTCCTTGACAGCGCCGTCGGTTGCCCAGACCGAGGACAGACAGGCCGTCTCGGTGGTCATAACGTCTATGCCAAGACGGTAGTCTGCCGAAAGAGAGGCAAGACCGGGGCCGAAGAACTCCATGACCTTGTTCTTTACAAAGTCATTTTTGTATACTGCACCGATGATCGCAAGGGCGACGTCCTGCGGACCGACACCCTTTTTGGGAGAACCGGTGAGGTAGACGGCTACCACGTCGGGCATATCGATGTCGTAGGTCTTGCCGACGAGCTGCTTTGCAAGCTCGGGACCGCCTTCACCGATGGAGAGTGCGCCGAGTGCGCCGTAACGGGTGTGGCTGTCGGAGCCTATGAGCATACGTCCGGGGGCGGCAAACATCTCACGCATATACTGGTGGATGACCGCAAGGTGGGGAGGGACGAATATACCGCCGTACTTCTTGGCCGCAGAGAGACCGAATACGTGGTCGTCCTCGTTTATCGTACCGCCGACGGCGCACAGAGAGTTGTGACAGTTGGTAAGGACGTAGGGGATGGGGAATCTCTCAAGTCCTGCACGGACCGTCTGTATAATGCCGACGTAGGTGATGTCGTGAGATGCCATGGCATCAAACTTTATTTTGAGGTGTTCGCTGTCGGACCCGACGTTGTGGGCAGAGAGTATGGAATAGGCCATAGTCCCCTTTTTGTCGCCGTTGCCGACCGAGAGAGTGCCGTTGCGGAAGCTTACGGGTTGGTTTATAAGCTTTATCATTTTCGGAAGATCTCCTTATTTGAGCATGGATGAGGCTATCTTGGGAAGCTCGGAGAGAGCTGCGGGCAGGAGCGAGACGTCCTTACCGCCTGCCGAGGCGCTGTCGGGTCTGCCGCCGCCGTTACCGCCGGTGGCCTTTGCGACCTCACGCACGAGGTTGCCTGCGTGGAGACCTGCGGCGTTTGCGGCCTTGGTGCAGACCGATACGAAGGTGAGCTTGCCGCCTGCGGTGGATACGAGCAATGCGGCGAGAGCTTCGTCACGGGACTTAAGATCGTCTCCGACCTTGCGCAGCAGATCGGCCTCGGCATCCTCGTAGGTTATAACGGCAAGCTTAACGCCGCCGAGATCGGTTGCATTTGCAAGGGCGTCGGTGACCTTGGATGCGGCGGCGGCCGCCTTGAGCTTTTCGTTTTCACGGCGAAGCTCACGGAGCTCATTTGAAAGCTTGAGAGCAGACTTTACAAGCTCGGTGGGGGTGGAGCGGAGGGCTTCGCAGGTCTGGTTTATGAGGCTGCGGTCGGATTCGAGAAGCTCAAGAACACCGTCTGCGGTGACGGCTTCGATCCTGCGGACACCTGCGGCGACCGAGGACTCGCTTACAAGCTTGAAAAGTCCTGCACCCGAGGTGTTTTTGAGGTGGGTACCGCCGCAGAGCTCGGTGGAGAAGTCGCCCATGCGAACTACACGTACGGTATCGCCGTACTTTTCACCGAAGAGTGCCATGGCTCCGGTCTTCTTGGCGTCCTCAAGGCTCATCTCGGTGACGGTAACGGGCAGGGAGGCGAGGATCTTTTCGTTGACGGTGGCCTCAACGGCGGCAAGCTCCTCGGAGGTCATTGCCGAGAAGTGGGTAAAGTCAAAGCGGAGCTTGTCGGGCTCGACAAGGGAGCCGGCCTGCTCGACGTGTGAGCCAAGGGTCTCACGCAGAGCCTTCTGGAGAAGGTGGGTGGCCGAGTGGGCACGTGCAACGGCGGCACGGCGGTCGGTGTCTATCTTGGCAGAAACGGTGTTGCCCTGTGCAAAGTCGCCCGAAACGACCCTGCCGCAGTGGAGAAACTTGCCGTCTGCGGTCTTTTTGACGTCGGTTATCTCGAATACGCCCTTGTCAGAGGTGATAACGCCCAGGTCGCAGACCTGACCGCCGCTCTCGGCGTAGAAGGGGGTACGGTCAAGAAGCATAACTGCGCTGTCGCCTGCGGTTATGCTGCCTCGCTCCTCGCCGTCGGCGAAGATGTGGGTGATAGTTGCATTGAGTGAATTCTCACTGTAGCCCTCGAAAACGGTTACGTCCTCGATGCCTGCAAGCTCGCTGCCTGCCCAGCCGAAGTCGCCTGCGGCGGCACGGGCGGTACGGGCACGCTCACGCTGAGCGTTCATGTTGGCATCAAAGCCCTCACGGTCAAGGGTGAGACCCTGTTCCTCAAGAAGCTCGAGGGTAAGGTCGATGGGGAAGCCGAAGGTGTCGTAAAGCTTGAAGGCGTCGTCGCCCGAAAGCTCGTTCCTGCCCTCTGCCTTGAGAGCGGCAGTCATATCGTTGAGGATACCCAGACCTGCGTCGAGGGTCGCGGCAAATCTGTCCTCTTCCATGGAGATGACCTTGACGATGTAGTCCTCCTTCTCCTTGAGCTCGGGATAGGCCTCGCAGCTCTCGGTGATGACGGTGCGGCAGACGTCGCAGAGGAAGGGCTTGGTTATGCCAAGCAGACGTCCGTGTCTTGCGGCACGGCGGAGCAGACGGCGGAGAACGTAGCCTCTGCCCTCGTTGGAGGGAAGAACGCCGTCGCTTACCATCATGGTGGTGGAACGGATGTGGTCGGTGATGACACGCAGGGATATATCGTCCTTTTCGTTGGCGTGGTATTCCTTGCCGGCGATCTCGGAGATGTGCTTCATTATGTTGCGGATGGTGTCGACCTCGAAGAGGTTGCCGACGTTCTGCATAACGCAGGCAAGTCTTTCAAGACCCATACCGGTGTCGATGTTCTTCTTGGGCAGAACGGTGTAGTTGCCGTTGCCGTCGTTGTTGAACTGGGTGAAAACGAGGTTCCATATCTCTATGAAACGGTCGCAGCTGCATCCGACGGTACAGCCGGGCTTGCCGCAGCCGTACTCGGGGCCACGGTCGAAGTGGATCTCGCTGTCGGGTCCGCAGGGACCTGCACCGATCTCCCAGAAGTTGTCCTCCTTGCCCATCCTGAAGATGCGCTCGATGGGTACGCCGTTCTTGAGCCAGATCTGCTCTGCCTCGTCGTCTTCCTCGTATATGGTCACGTAGAGGCGGTCCTCGGGTATCTCAAGAACCTTGGTAAGGAACTCCCATGCCCAGGGTATTGCCTCCTCCTTGAAGTAGTCGCCGAAGGAGAAGTTGCCCAGCATCTCAAAGAAGGTGCCGTGGCGTGCGGTCTTGCCGACGTTTTCGATGTCCAGCGTGCGGATGCACTTCTGGCAGGTGGTTATCCTCTTGCGGGGAGGGACTATCTCACCGGTGAAGTAGGGCTTGAGGGGCGCCATGCCGGCGTTGATAAGCAGAAGGGATTTTTCGTTCTGGGGGATAAGGGAGAAGCTCTTAAGGCGCAGATGCTCCTTGCTCTCAAAAAACGCAAGGTATTTTTCGCGCAGTTCGTTAAGACCCATGCTGTGCATAATAATAACCTCTTTCGATAAAAATTGCGGTCGACTCACCCGTTGCAGGGGCGAATCGACCGCTGTACCACCCTGATTTATGCGGTAGGATACCGCACCTTTTACGCTTTTTAACGCAAAGCAACGTCCGCTCTCACGGAATTCTCAAAAGGCGGCTTCTGCATCGGAAAACACCGGCTCGCACCCATCCCGGCTCTCTTTGGTTTTCCTGCGACACAGTTAACCTTCGTCAAAGAACGGATAAAAGTATACCGCATTTTTTCCGAAAAGTCAAGTGCAAAAGCGATATTTGTCGGGATTTTTAGCCATTTGCCTCGGCATAAGCCTTTGCGGCCTCGCCACGGAGCTTGTTGGTCTGCTTTTGTGCCATAACAAGGCGGTAGTAGATGCCCTTTTTCTCCAAAAGCTCACGGTGGGTGCCTACCTCTGCAATGCGACCCTTGTCAAGCACGACGAGTCTGTCGGCATTGCGGAGGGTGGACAGACGGTGGGCAATGGCGATGGTAGTGCGATCCTTGGTAAGACGTGCAAGCGCCTCCTGGATCTTTATCTCGGTCTCGGGGTCAAGCGAGCTTGTCGCCTCGTCGAGGATGAGGAGCTTGGGGTCCTTCAGTATCGCCCTTGCAATGGCTATGCGCTGACGCTCACCGCCCGAGAGATCGTGGCCGTTCTCGCCGATGAGGGTGTTGTAGGAGTCGGGCAGGCGCATGATAAATTCATGTGCGTTTGCCGCCTTTGCCGCAGCTATGACCTCTGCAGAGGTCGCATCGGTACGGGCGTAGGTGATGTTGTCGTAGATAGAACCGGTAAAGAGGAAGGTGTCCTGGAAAACGACGCCTATGCTGTCGTGAAGATGCTTTTGGGTGAGCTTGCGAAGGTCGGTGCCGTCAAGACAGACCCGCCCCGCACCGGGGTCGTAAAGACGCATGATAAGGTTTATCATGGTCGACTTTCCCGCACCCGAGTGTCCCACAAGACCTATCATCTCGCCGGGGCGGATGTCAAGGGATACATCACGCAGGACCGGCTCATAGGATTTATACCCGAAGGTGACGTTTTCAAAGCTGACCCCACCCTTTATCTCGGGCTCGACGGGCTCGGAGGCGTCGGCTATGTCGGGCTTTTCGTCGATGATCTCGAGGATCTTGACCATACTGGTCATGAAGTTTGCAAGCCAGCGGGGAACCGACGTCAGCCAGCGCAGGGGGGTGTAGATATACCCCAAAAACAGCACAAACTGCATCAGCTGTCCGAGCGTGATGGTACCCTCAAGGACCATCCGTCCGCCAAAGAAGAGCACCAAAAATTCACCGATGCCGATGAAAAATCCGAGGAAGGGGAAGGTCACGGCCCACAGCTTTTCGTTGGAGGCCGATACTTTGGCGAGACTTTCGTTTGCGGAGGCGAACTTCTTTATCTCACGGGCCTCGTTTCCGAAGGTCTTTACCACACGTATGCCCTTGATGATGTCGTGAAGTATCGAGGTAGACCTTGATTCCTGACGCCATTGCTTGTCGTAGCGGAGGCGAATGTGCTTCCAGAACCTGCTCATTATCAGTAATACCAGCGGTACAGGGATGAATACCAGCAGGGTAAGGAAGGGACTGGTAAAGAGAAGTATCACGAAGATAACGGTGAACATAAAAAGACTTTCAAGGGCGTATACGCCCTGGTCGGTCAAAAAGGAGCGGACGGTCTGGGTGTCACGGGTGATACGCTTTATAAGGTCTCCTCCGGGACGCTTCGCCATCGACGCCAACGACAGACGCTGGATCTTGTCGTAGACGGTCCGCCGCAGTTGGTCGGAAAAATGCGAGCCCACACGGTTTGCCATCCGCTGGCCGATTATTCCGATAGTCTGCCCTAAGGCGTATACCGCTATCATAAGCCCCGTCAGCACAAGAACGCCCGTTATCGGGGAAAATGCGGGGGTGACACCCTGGGCAGGGGAGAGATAGCCGTCGGTCAGACGGGCGTTTATCACCGGTCTGAGGGCAAAAAGAAGATTTGATATCAGCGCAAAGGCTGCTACGAGTGCTACTTTCGGAAGAAAGGGCTTCATAAGCTGGAGACTTCTTTTGAGTATGTAGCCCTTGTCAAGGCAGAAAAGACAGACGTCGGTACCCTTCATCAGCGGTCTGCCGCATTTTTCACAGCAGAGTCTGACAGAGGAGTCGATAACGCTGTGGGTGCCGTTGCGGAGGTAGTAGTTTACCACCTTGCACATCTCGCCCGCCTCCTCGGTATGACTCATACTGAAGCGGCAGAGGGATATATTTTCGCTTTGCGGCAGAGCCTTTTCGGGGTCGGAGGGGTCCTTGAGCGAAAGCTCAAGCCGTCCGCATCCGATATCGGAATACTGACAGAGCTCGCTTACGTCCTCAATTCCTCTGGAAAAGACCTCCGTTCCGTCTTCAAAGACGGAGATACGGCCGTTTTCAAAGCGTAAAGTACCCTGTATCAATTCGCCCGCAGCGTTAAGATCGTATGAGATCGTGCTTGAGGGAGTTTCCAATGCTATATACCTCCTCAATACAGATAGGGCTCGATCTTGCGGCGGCTCTTTGAGCCTATCGCATGGATGTCGGGGATGAGAAAGCGGTTACCGTCTACGTCGGTTATGATGATGGCACCGTTTTGAAGCTGCTTGATGTTGCGGGAGATGTCACGCACGGCAAATATCTTTCTGTAGGAGCCGATCATAACGTCAAAGTAGAAATATCCCATCTTTTCCTTTATCTCGGAAATGGAGGAAACGGTGGGGCAGTAGTATCTGGAGTCAAGCTCCTTTTTTACAAGCTCGGCCTGTGCCTGGGAAAGCTCGCTCAGGTCGGCTATGATGCCTATCTCCTTGCCCTCGGTATCGCTCACTGCGATATAGCAAAAGGGCTCCGAAAAGGGGAGAACACGGGTAAGGCGGACACGCTTGAAGTCCTCGTTACCGTTTTTCATGGCAATAAAACCGTTGGGGTTTGTATAAAATTCTATCTTTGCAGGGTCAAGAAGACCTATACTTGCGGTGTTTAAGCTGTTTTCCATAAGTTTATACTCCTTTCGCTCAGTCCTCGCCGATGCCGACGTATTTCAACGCCTCGGCCTGCATCTGGTAGAGCTTGTAATACTCGCCCTTTTTGTACATCAGCTCGGTGTAGGTGCCAAACTCCACTACCTTGCCGTCCTCAATGACCGCAAGGGTGTCGGCGTCACGGAGGGTGGACAGACGGTGGGCGATGGCGAGGGTGGTGCGGCCGCTCTTGAGGGCGGTCAGAGACTCCTGGATGTTTCGCTCGGTCTCGGTATCCATGGCCGCAGTTGCCTCGTCGAGGATGAGGATGCGGGGGTTTTGTATGATGGTACGGGCAATGGAGATGCGCTGACGCTCACCGCCCGAAAGGTCCTGCCCGCCTGCACCGACCCTTGTCTCGTAGGTGTCGGGAAGCTTCATTATAAAGTCGTGGGCGCTTGCCGCCTTTGCCGCGGCAATGACCTCCTCCATAGTCGCATCGGGCTTTGCGTAACGGATATTGTCGGCAATGGTACCCATAAAGAGGTATATCTCCTGCGAAACGAGGCCGATGTTCTCCCTTAACTGTGAGAGCGAAAGGTCACGAACGTCCACACCGTCTATCTTTATCACCCCCGCCTTGGGGTCGTAAAGCCTTGCAATGAGGTTTGCGATGGTCGATTTGCCCGCACCGGTCTTTCCGACGATACCGAGCATCTGACCGGCCTTGACATGAAGATCAAGCTTCTTTATTACGGGGCGGGCAGGCTCGTACTCAAACTCCAGCTCGGATATGTCTATGCTTCCGCGGAAGTTCTCAAGAATGACGGGATCCTCACGCTCGGTGACGTCGGGCTCGGTGTCTATGACCTCGAATACTCTGTGTGCCGAGTCAAAGCATCTTGCCCACCAGCTTGAGACCCAGGAAATGGTATCGAGGGGCATTTGGAGCATATTGAGATAGATAACGAAGGTAAGCAGGGTGCCGATGGTCATCCGACCCTTTACCACCATGATACCGCCCACGGCGAGAATGACCGTCGAGGCTATGTATACAAACAGTGAGATAAGAGGGTAGGCGGTGGCCTCTGTGTTGGAGCATTCTATGTCGGAGTCACGGAGCTTTCCGCTTATATCGGCAAACCTTCCGCTTTCCTCGTCCTCCTTGGAGAATGCCTTGATAACACGCTGACCGTTGACGTTGTCGCTGACCATCGACGAAAGGGAGGCGCTTCGTGCCCAGTTTTTATGGTAGAGACGGTGAAAGACGTTTTCAAGGGCAACGTATACTCC
This sequence comes from Clostridia bacterium, assembly GCA_017532825.1. GTDB lineage: Bacteria > Bacillota > Clostridia > Oscillospirales > QAMX01 > RGIG6452. Next base: position 52,977 of record JAFXIT010000041.1, on the reverse strand, counting down.
CAGTATTATCGGCAGGCTGACAAGTGCGATAACGGTCAGCTGCCAGCTCATTATAAACATTATAACGAGGATGCCGATTATCGTTGCGGCGTGGACTATGAGGCTGGACATACCGTCAAGCATAAACCAATAGATGTTGTTGGCGTCGCTCGTGACCCGCTCCATAAGGGAGCCGGTCTGCTTTGCGGTGTAAAAGCCTACCGACATACGCTGCATTGCGTTGAAGATCTTAAGCTTTATGTCGTAGATGACCCAGGGCAGTATCGCACCGGTAACGTAGGAATAAAACACCTGCAGAAGCTGGGAGGCGAGCTTTACTCCGATTATGGCAAGTACGAGGTATCCCAAGGATACTATCAGTTGATCGACGGGCGTTGGATTGCCTGCGTTGAGGACGTTATCATAAAGCGTTTTTGTTGAGATCTGGGGCATAAGAAGGGTGACCGCCGTGCCAAGCAGCATTGTGGCAATGATAATGGCGACCTTGCCCCAGTAGCCGTTAAAAAACGAAAACAGCCGCTTTACCGTCGAGCTTTTGTCGACACATTTGGGGCATACCGCCCGATCGGGGTCGGGGTAGCGCATCCCGCAGGTGGGGCATACGTCGCTTTTGCGGAAGCTCTTTATAACGTCGGAGGGGTCCTTGCCCTCGCGGACGGTTTCCCATACCTTGATGAGGTCGTTTATCTTTTCGGTAAGACCTACCGAAAAATAGGTATAGGCGACCTCGTTTCCGTCCTTTTCTCCGATGAGACGGGCGGTTGTGAGGTAGCTTTCGGTCTTGAGCTTGCCGACCTCGTCGGCAGGGAAGCTGCGAAGTTGGCGCAGAGTGTATTTTGTTGTCGCCTTTTTTCCCTGCCTGCCGGGGACGGTCTCCTCGCTTCCGAATGCAATGTAGAGCCCTTTTTTGTCGAAGGTTATCCAGGCGGTACAGTAACATCCTTCATCGTCCATATCCGACGTAACCGACCAGATAAGCTCGGAGGTATCCAGTCCGGCACTGCCAAGCAGCTCAAGCAGTGCCGGAGAGAGCTGTCCTTTTTTGTTCATTGGATTTCCTTTCTTTACAGCAAAAAAATAACGGGACACCATGAAGGTGTCCCGTCGAAGAAACAGAAAAAGCCGACAGTCAACGCTCCATGGGCAAACGTGTATGACGGTCTGCAGAAAGGCAGACCGATCCCATATCGCTTGCAAAAAGTTTAACGTTTACTATGATCATTTTTGGGCGGCCTCCTTTCTTTGTAATTTTAATGATGCTATATTAGCATCTTTTGGAAGAAATGTCAATACCTTAACGCTCTTTTCCGAGGAAAAACAGCGCAACCGTGCCCGGACCGCAGTGTGCGCCGATGACCGGTCCGATGGAGCTTATGAGTATGTCCTTTATTCCAAACCTCTCCCTTACGTCGGATGCGACGAGCTCTGCGGCTTCGATATCGTCCGCATGGCTGATAAATACCGTCTGGGTTTGGGGGTCTGTGGCAAGCTCTGCCATCTTTTCGGTGAGTCTTTTGAGGGCGGTATTTCTTCCGCGTACCGTTTCCATATTTATAAGGTGTCCGTCATTGTCCATGTGAAGCACCGGCTTTACGTGGAGCAGGCTTCCCAGAAGTGCCTTTGCCGAGCTGAGACGCCCGCCTCTGCGCAGATGGGAGAGACTGTCAACGGTAAACCAATGGCAGAGACTGAGCTTGTTTTCCTCGAGCCAGTCTCTAACCTCCTCTATAGATGCGCCCGACTCCTTTTTACGGCAGGCGTGATATACAAGCAGACCCTGGCCCAGAGAGGCACAAAGGGAGTCTACGACGTATACCTTCTGCTCTGGATAACGCTCCGAAAGCTCGCCTGCGGCGATCTGCGCCGAGGAGCAGGTACTGCTGAGTCCTGATGAAAATGCAATGCAGAGGATGTCCTTGCCCTCCTTGAGTATGGGCTCCATAGCGTCCTGGAACATTCCAACGCTTGCCGCAGAGGTGGTGGCAAGAGCTCCGTTTCTCAGTCTTGCATAGAAATCCTCGGAGGCTATATCGCTGCCGTCAAGCATATTGCGGTACTCCTTGCCCTCGAGTGTAACGGTGAGGGGGATGACGCTGATGCCTTCCTTGCCTGCAAGCTCTGCGGGCAGATCGCAGCAGGAGTCGGTAAGTATTACAAAATCGTTCATTGGCATTATCTCCTGTCGAAAAAACACTATTGTTCATTGAATAATAGTATACCACATCCTTCCTCCGATTGCAATAGGGTAAAGGCACAAATTGTTGAATTATCAAGGAAATATTTTTGTCGAAGAGAAAAATATTTGCAAAAAAAGTGAATAAAATTAAATCTACCCCTTGATTTTGGCGGGGAAGAGTGTATAATATGCAGTGATATAAATTAGGAGGGAAAATACATACCATGAAAAGAACAGTTAAGCTTCTTGCACTGCTTTTCGCAGCTGCAATTCTCTGCACCACTCTGTGCGCCTGCAACAGCGTTCCCGCAAACAAGGTGTTTTCGATCGACGACCTTCCCGGTAAGAAGATAGGCACCCAGCTCGGTACCACCGGTTGGACGTTTGCTCTTGACTACGAGGAAGAGGGTTCTGTCATTGAGGGCTACAAGAAGGGCGCAGACGCCGTTCTGGCACTCAAGCAGGGTAAGATCGACTGCGTTATAATCGACGCCGAGCCTGCCAAGAAGTTCGTCGAGAAGAACGACGACCTCAAGATCCTTGACGACCCCTTCGCCATTGAAGAGTACGCCATCGCCGTCGCCAAGGAAAACACCGAGCTGCTTGCCAACATCAACGCCGCCATTGCCCAGCTTAAGGAAAACGGCACCATCGACAAGATCATCTCCAACTACATCGGAGACGAGACCCAGGGCACCTATCAGTACACCTCTCCCGAGGGTCTTGAAAGACCCAACGGCACCCTCAAGATGGCTACCAACGCCGAGTTTGAGCCCTATGAGTACTACGATGCCGATCAGAACATAATCGGTATTGACGTCGACCTCGCCCAGGCCATCGCCGACATCCTCGGCATGGAGCTTGTCGTTGAGAGCATGGACTTCAACGCCATCATCGGCGCCGTTCAGAGCGGCAAGGCTGACATCGGTGTTGCCGGTATGACCGTCAGACCCGACCGCCTTGAGAACGTCAACTTCTCCGATTCCTACACCACCTCCACCCAGGTCATAATTGTTCGCAAGAAGTAATCGGATCCAATAATTAAAACAGGCGGGATCTGCTTGGTTCCGCCTGTTTTTAATCAGATACGGAGAAAATAATGGCTGAATTTTTTCAAAGCATAGGAAATTGGTTTAACGGACTTAAGGCCGATTTTGTCCTCAACTTCATAAAGGACAACCGTTGGAGATACCTCACCGACGGTCTTATGAATACCCTTAAGATAACCGTTTTTGCGGCATTGCTGGGTATTGTGCTGGGCTTTATCGTTGCCATCATACGCTCTACCTACGAGCAGACGGGCAGACTCAAGATACTCAACGCCATCTGCAGGGTCTACCTCACCGTCATCCGCGGCACGCCTGCGGTCATACAGCTTATGATCACCTACTACGTCATCTTTGCCTCGGTGGATATCAGTAAGCTCTTGGTCGCCATCATTGCCTTCGGAGTAAACTCGGGTGCCTACGTCGCAGAGATAGTGCGCTCGGGCATAATGTCGGTAGAAAAGGGACAGACCGAGGCAGGCCGAAGCCTTGGCTTGAGCTATACCTCCACCATGGCGAGGATAGTTATGCCCCAGGCCTTCAAAAACGTACTGCCGGCCCTTGCAAACGAGTTTATAACCCTTTTGAAGGAGACCTCCATTGCCGGATACATAGCCCTGCCCGACCTTGCAAAGGGCGGCGATATCATCCAGAGCCTTACCTACGAGCCCTTCCTGCCGCTTCTTGCCGTTGCGGCAATATACCTGGTGATAGTTATGCTTCTTACCTACCTCGTAGGCAAGCTTGAAAGGAGGCTTCGCAAGAGTGATAGACGTTAGAAATCTTGAAAAAGCCTTCGGAGATCACCTCGTGCTCAAGGGAATAACCGAGACCATCCATAAGGGTGAAAAGGTCGTCATCGTCGGACCTTCGGGTTCTGGTAAGAGCACCTTCCTTCGCTGCCTAAACCTCCTTGAGACACCTACCGGCGGAGAGATAGTCTTTGACGGCGTGGATATGCTTGACAGAAAGACCAATATAAACCGTATGCGTATGAGAATGGGTATGGTCTTTCAGCACTTTAACCTCTTTCCCCACCTGACCATCCTTAAAAACATCACCCTTGCTCCCGTAAAGCTGGGTGTTGCCGGTAAGAAGGAAGCAGAAGAAAACGCCATGCGGCTGCTTGAGATGGTCCATCTTGCCGACAAGGCACAGAGCTATCCCGCACAGCTTTCGGGCGGACAGAAGCAGCGCATCGCCATCGTCCGTGCTCTTGCCATGAACCCCGACGTTATGCTCTTTGACGAGCCTACGAGCGCCCTTGACCCCGAAATGGTCGGAGAGGTGCTTGAGGTAATGAAAAAGCTTGCCGACGACGGCATGACCATGGTCGTCGTTACCCACGAGATGGGCTTTGCAAGAGAGGTCGGCACGAGAGTAATGTTTATGGACGAGGGTGTCATCGTCGAGCAGAATACGCCCGATGAATTCTTTGCAAATCCGCAGTCTCCCAGACTTAAGGATTTCCTTTCGAAGGTGCTTTAAGATATCGTCAAGGCAACCTATGCCGTCGAAGTCTGCCTCCAAGGCAGGCTCGGCGGCATGATTTTTTGCCTGCGAGGGGATATATTTGTCAAAAATTTATTTTAATGATTGTACAAAGCAGACTGTTTGTGATATAATTAATTCCAAGCATCTTGTGACTGCGGAATACCGCAGAGAGAAGGGAACGCTATGACTAAGAAATACCTTACATTTGACTACGGTGCCTCGAGCGGACGCGGAATAGTTGCCTCGTTTAACGGAAGACGTATCGAGCTTGACGAGCTTCACCGCTTCTCTAACGACCCCGTCTATGCATTCGGGCATTATTCCTGGGATATACTCCGACTTTTCCACGAAATGAAGCAGGGAATGAAGAAGCTCTCCGCCACCGGAGCCAAGGACGTCGTGTCGATGGGCGTTGACACCTGGGGTGTCGACTTCGGTCTGCTTGACAGCGACGGAAGGCTTATCGGAAATCCGCTTTTTTACCGTGACGCCATCACCGACGGCGAAGCCGAAAGGGTCTTTGAGAGCGTTTCAAAGCGTGAGCTTTACGAGCGTACGGGTATCCAGTATCTTAAGTTCAACACACTGTTTCAGCTTACCGCACTTTACAGACGCTATCCCAAGCTGATGGATTCGGCAAAAACGCTGCTGTTCATGCCCGATCTGTTTAACTATATGCTCACGGGCGTTCCTTCGGCCGAGTTTACCATGGCCTCCACCTCCGAGATGCTTGACGTGCGTACCCGCAATTACGATTTTGAGCTTCTTGAAAAGCTCGGCATAAACACCGCCATGCTTCAGCCCATCACCATGCCCGGACGGGTTTTAGGCAGACTTGAAAGCAAGGTCGCCGACGAGACGGGTCTTGATCTGCCCGTGGTCTCGGTCTGCGGCCACGATACGGGAAGCGCCTACCTTGCAGTACCCAAAAAGCCTGGTGAGCGCTCGGCATACCTTTCCTGCGGCACCTGGAGCCTGCTTGGCACCGAGACCGATTCTCCCAACACAAGCGATGCGGCATTTGCTGCCGATTATACCAACGAAGGCGGCTGGGGCGGCAATATTCGCTTCTTAAAGAACATAATGGGACTGTGGATATACGGCGAGGTAAGACGTGAGACCGGCAACGCCGACTACCGTACCCTCGACGCCGAGATAGAGGCGGCAGACCGACTTGTCCGCTTTATCGACCCCGACGCTCCCGAGTTTATGTCACCCGGACATATGACCCAAAAGATCGCAGATTACTGCACCCGTACCGGTCAGACACCCCCTCAAAGCAGGGGAGAGACCCTCAGATGTGTGCTTGAGAGCCTTGCAATGAAGTACAGATTCCAGCTTGAGGCCCTTGAAAAGACACTCGGCTACCGTATGGATACCCTCCGTGCCGTCGGCGGCGGATGTAAAGACAGGCTGCTGATGAAGTACACCGCCGCAGCCATTGCCCGTCCCGTTATTGCAGGACCTGTCGAGGCTACCGCGATAGGAAATGTTGCCGCACAGATGATCACTATGGGTGATATCTCGGGTGTTGATCAGGCAAGAGAGCTTATTGCCGACTCCTTCGATACAGACGTATACGAGATAACCGACACCGAGTTTACTGCGGCATACGAAAGATTCCTCAAGGTCTGCATGGCCAAATAATACAAAATCAAATTAAGGAGCAATAGAGAATGAGCACGAAACAGAAAGCCTACGAGATCGCAAAGGAACGCTTTGCCGCCTACGGTGTTGATACCGACGCCGCAATAGCCCTTGCAGACAAAAAGCCCATATCCCTGCACTGCTGGCAGGGCGACGACGTCGGCGGATTTGAAAATCCCGGCGCCGAGCTTACCGGCGGTATCCAGGCTACCGGTAACTATCCCGGCAAGGCCCGCACTCCCGATGAGCTCCGTGCCGACATCGAAAAGGTACTGAGCCTCCTTCCCGGTGAGCACAAGGTATCCCTCCATGCATCCTACCTTGACACCCCCGAAAAGGTCGACCGTGACGCCATAGAGCCCAAGCATTTTGCTTCGTGGGTAGAATGGGCAAAGCAGGGCGGCTTCGGTCTTGACTTCAACCAGACCTTCTTCTCCCATCCTCTTTCGGGAGATTTCTCCCTTTCCTCCGCTGACGAAAACGTCAGAAACTTCTGGATCGAGCACGCCAAGCGCTGCCGTAAGATCGGTGAGTACTTCGGCAAGGAGACCGGCAAGACCTGCGTTACCAACCTCTGGATCCACGACGGCTGCAAGGAAGCTCCCATAGATAAGTTCGCTCCCCGTGAGAGACTTGTCGACTCCCTTGACAAGATATTTGCCGAAAAGATAGACAAGAAGTACAACAAGGACACCGTAGAGTGCAAGCTCTTCGGTATCGGAAGCGAAGCCTACGTCACCGGCAGCCACGAGTTCTATATGGGCTACGCCGCCTCCAGAGGCATCCTTGCCACCCTCGACGTCGGTCACTTCCATCCCACCGAGACCATCTCGGGCAAGATCAGCGCCATGCTCCTCTTCGTTCCCGAGCTCCTGCTCCACGTCTCCCGTCCCGTACGCTGGGACAGCGACCACGTCGTTATCATGGACGATGAGCTGATGGCCATCATGAACGAGGTCGTCAGAGGCGGCATAGAGGACAGAGTAAACATCGGTCTTGACTATTTTGACGCTTCCATCAACCGTATCGCTGCCTGGACCATCGGCGCACGCAATGCACGCAAGGCCCTCTTAAGAGCCTACCTTGAGCCGGTCAAGCTTCTCAAGGACCTCGAAAACGCAGGTGACAACACCTCCGTGCTTGCACTTACCGAGGAGCTCAAGAGCCTGCCTTGGGGCGACGTATGGGATTGGTACTGCGAGAGCAAGAATGTTCCCGACGGTGCCGCATGGATAAAAGAGGTAAAGGCCTACGAAAAAGAGGTCACCTCCAAGCGTGTATAAGGAGGATACCGATATGACACACGGTAAAAAAGTTTGGTTTATAGGCGACGGATTTTGGGATTCCCATTCCAACGGCCTTTATCCCAGCCACGAATCGGTCTGTGTTCTCAACACCACCGATACCGACGCGACCATAACCATGACCCTCTACTTTGAGGACCGCGAAAAGATGACGGGATTCGTTGCCAAGTGCGGCGCCGAGCGCACCCATCATATCCGCATGGACAAGCTTAAGAATACCGAGGGCAAGAGCGTCCCCATGGACGTTCCCTACGCCATCCTCATTGAAAGCGACGTCGATATCGTTGTCCAGTACAGCCGCCTCGTCACCGCACAGAGCGAGATGTCGATGATGAGCACCATCGCCTATTGATCAGATGGGGGACAGACAGCATCGCTTTTATAAGCTGCAGGCCTACGACCGCCGTAAGACCGGCTGGCTTCGGATCTTTATCGTCGTGTATATCAACCTCTATATAGTTGCAAAGGCCTACGCCGCCATATCCGCACTGCTTGGCGAGAGCATGTGGGAGGGCATCGTTACGATGTTTTCGGGCAAGGGCGTGACCTATGCAGGGGTGTATACGGTGGTAAACGTCGTCCAGATAGCCGCTGCCGTAGTTTGTTCGTCAGCAACGCCGATGCTCGGAAAGGTCGGATATTGGTCGGTCATGGTCCACTGTGCGACCCTCGTTTTGGGCGCATTGACGGTGGGACTGGTCACATTTGCCGCAACGGGAAGTATCCCCGAAAGCTACAGCGACGTCTACCGTTGGATATATCCGCTTGCGGTCGGCTTTGCCGCATTTAACGTCTACTACTTTTACAAGCGCCGTGAGCTGTTTTATAAGGACACCTCCGAGCTTGTCACGGGTGTTCCCGAGGACGTACACAAAGCATAACATCCAAAAGACCTGCCCCTTGGGCAGGTCTTTTTCTACGTCCCTGCCGCCTTGACAAAGAGCGGTAAAATTGGTATAATGACTTAGATACACAGGCTGAGGTGATAGTATGAAAAAGCGACTTTTCAAGGGTGCGACGGTATGCTTTGAGGGATATACCGAGTATTGCGATATTGCCGATGCCGACGGAGTCATTACCGAAATAGGGAGTAATATTTCTTCCGAAGGATATGACGCCGTTTACGATTTGAGAAACTGTATATTGTTACCCGGTCTGGCGGATGTGCACGTTCATTTCCGTGAGCCCGGGTATTCTTATAAGGAGACCGTCTCTACCGGCTCTCTTGCTGCGGCAAAGGGCGGCTATACCGCCGTATGCACCATGCCAAACCTTTCTCCCGCCCCCGACGGCGAGGATACCCTCAAGGAGGTCCTTGCCCCCATCGAAAGGGAGGGCAGGATAAAGATCTATCCCATAGGTACGATATCGAAGGGGAGGAAGGGAGTCCTTCCTGCCGATTACGGGTATTTAAAGGGACGGGTATGTGCGATCTCCGACGACGGCGACGGGGTAAACGCCGAGCTTATGGAGGCGGCATTGCAAAGCGGTATGCTCGTTGCATCCCATTGCGAGGATAAAGCCTATCCCCATCCCGAGGCCGAATGGCGGTACCTTGAAAGGGACCTTGAGCTTGTAAGGAAATACCGCACTCCCTACCACGCCTGCCACATCTCCTGCAAAAAAAGCGTTGAACTGATAAGAGCAGCGAAGGCGGAAGGCCTTCCCGTGACCGCCGAGACCGCACCCCACTATATCCTGCTTTCGACCGAGGACAGGAAGGATTCGGGTGATTACAAAATGAATCCCCCCCTTGGTACACCCGAGGATATGGAGGCGGTGAAAAGGGGCTTTGAGGACGGTACCCTCGATATCATCGCAACCGACCACGCTCCTCATTCCGCCAAGGAAAAATCGGGCGGATATGCCGCAAGCGTAAACGGTATCGTCGGCCTTGAGACGGCGTTTGCCCTGCTTTATACAAACGGTTATTCCCCGGAAATGCTCGCAGAGCGTATGAGCCGTCTGCCGAGAAGGATATTCGGCCTTGAGCCCGCCCAAATAAAGGTCGGTGAAAAGACGAATTTCACCGCGTTTGACACCGTCAATACCTTTACGGTCGACCCCGAATGCTTCCTTTCAAAGGGAAGAAGCACACCCTTTGCAGGGCTGGAGCTAAAGGGCGAGACCATCCTCACAGTGTACGGAAAAGAGGTAGTTTATGAAAAGAATAGATAATTTTACCGTAAAAAGTGTCGAAAAGCTGACTTCGGATATATATAAGACCCTGCTTTCCGGCGACACCTCGGCCGTGACCGCACCCGGTCAGTTCGTAAATATTGCCGTTGATGGCTTCTATCTTCGCCGCCCCATATCGGTCTGCGACGTGGAAGGGGACGAGCTTACCGTGGTATACCGCACCGTCGGTGGCGGTACCGAGCGCCTTTCAAACTACCTCCCGGGGGATACCGTCTCGGTTGTCAGCGGCCTTGGAAACGGTTTTAATACAGAACGTAATATTTCCTCGCCGCTTCTTATCGGCGGAGGGGTAGGAGTACCTCCGCTTGTACTGCTTGCAAAAGCGCTTTACAAAAAAGGACTCCGTCCCAAAGCCCTTCTCGGCTTCAGAAACGCATCCGACGTGATACTGACAGACGAGCTTGGGAAATACTGCGACGTTTACGTTGCCACAGAGGATGGCTCGTTTGGACATAAGGGCTTTGTTACGGGACTTCTGGGAGAAGCAGGCGGGGATTACATCTACGCCTGTGGACCCGAGCCGATGCTCAAGGCGATACTTTCGGCAAGCGAGCTTCCTGCCGAGCTCAGTTTTGAGAGCCGTATGGCCTGCGGTATGGGCGCCTGCCTTACCTGCACCTGCCACACCACCTCGGGTGCAAGGCGCATCTGCTCGGACGGCCCCGTCTTTGAAAGGGAGGATATAATATGGACACAAAGGTAAGCCTGTGCGGACTTACGCTCGACAATCCCCTGATACCCGCTTCGGGTACCTTTGGGTACGGATATGAGTATTCCGACTTTTACGACATCAATATCCTCGGAAGCCTTTCCATAAAGGGCACTACCCTCAACGATCGATACGGAAACGAGGGGATAAGGGTAGCCGAGACGGCCTCGGGAATGCTCAACTCCGTCGGACTGCAAAACCACGGTGTAGACTACGTCATCGAGAAGGAATTCCCCAGAATGCGTGAGGTATTCAAAAAACCGGCCGTTGCAAACATCAGCGGTTTTTCGGTCGAAGAATACGTCGCCGTGGCAGAGAAGTTTGATGCCTGCGATGAGATAGGTATACTCGAGATAAACGTCAGCTGTCCCAACGTCCACTCGGGCGGTATCGCCTTCGGCACCGACCCCTCTGCCGCCGCAACGGTGACCGAGGCGGTCAAAAAAGCCGTCAAAAAGCCCGTAGTCATGAAGCTTTCGCCCAACGTAACCGACATTGCCGCCATAGCCAAGGCCTGTGAGAATGCAGGAGCTGACGGTATCTGCCTTATCAATACCCTCAAGGGTGTCCGCATAGATATGAACCGCCGCCGTCCTCTGCTTGGAAACGTGACGGGCGGACTGTCGGGCCCCGCGGTATTTCCCGTAGCACTTGCAATGATATGGAGCGTATATAAGACCTGCTCTATACCGATAATCGGCTGCGGAGGCGTCACTACCGCATCAGACGTCATCGAGATGATGATGGCGGGTGCTACCGCCGTTGAGGTGGGTGCGGCAAACCTTGTAAATCCTGCGGCATGCAAGGATATCATCGAAGCCCTGCCTTCGGTAATGAAGAAGTATAAGATAGACCGCCTGTCCGATATTATCGGTGCGGCACATAGGGAGGATAAATAAAATGGGAAAAGACGTAATCATCGCACTTGATTTCAAAAACCGTGCCGAGGCGCTGGGATTTCTTGACAGGTTTGAGAACGTAAAGCCCTTCGTAAAGATCGGCATGGAGCTTTTCTACGCCGAGGGACCCGATATCGTCCGTGAGATAAAAAAGAGAGGACATAAGATATTCCTCGATCTTAAGCTCTGCGATATACCAAACACCGTAAAGTCGGCCATGGCGGTGCTTTCCCGCCTCGACGTCGATATGACAAACCTCCACGCCTCGGGTGCCTCCGAGATGATGAAGGGGGCTCTCGAGGGGCTGACCCGTCCCGACGGAAGCCGTCCTCTGCTCATAGCCGTTACCCAGCTTACAAGCACCAGCGAGGAGCGTATGCGCAACGAGCTCCTTATCGACCGTCCCATCGACGAGGTCGTTATGAGCTACGCCAAAAATGCCGCCGAAAGCGGCCTTGACGGTGTCGTCTGCTCGCCTCTGGAGGCAGGCAAGGTACACGGTGTCTGCGGTGAGGGATTCCTGACCGTCACTCCCGGCATACGCTTTGCCGACGGCGACATAGGAGACCAGTCCCGAGTGACCACTCCCGCAAAGGCAAGAGAGATAGGCTCCGACTATATCGTCGTAGGCCGTCCCATTACTGCCGCCGCCGACCCGGTTGCGGCATACGAACGCTGTGTAAATGAATTTGTAAAGGGGATATAAGCAATGAACGAAAGAACCATAGCTCTTGACCTTCTCAAGATAAAGGCGGTATTTCTCCGTCCCGACGAGCCCTTTACCTGGGCAAGCGGAATCAAAAGTCCCATCTACTGCGACAACCGCCTCACCCTTTCCGATCCCGAGGTCAGACACGACGTTGAGCACGGCTTTGCCGAGCTCGTTGCAAGGGAATATCCCGATGCAGAGGTGCTTATGGGTACCTCCACCGCAGGCATTGCCCATGCGGCTATCACAGCATACATAATGGGTCTGCCGATGGGATACGTCCGTTCGGGCGCCAAGGATCACGGCAGAAATAACCGTATCGAGGGCAAGCTTGAAAAGGGACAGAAGGTAGTCGTCATCGAGGACCTTATCTCTACCGGCGGAAGCTCCATCGAGGTAGTCGAGGCTCTGCGTGAGGCAGGTGCCGAGGTGCTGGGCATTGCATCGATATTTACCTACAACATGAAAAAATCGGTCGAGAGACTTGCCGAGGCTAATGTCAAAAACGTCAGCCTTTCCAACTTTGACGTTCTCATTGCCGCCGCCGCAGAGGAAGGATACATTGCCCCTGCCGACGTCGAGAGACTCAAGCGCTTCCGTGACAACCCCTCCGATGAGGGCTGGAGGAATGCCTGATGAGACATCTTATCGACATTAACGACCTTTCGATAGAGGAGATAGACCGCCTCATAGCCGTGGCCGACGATATAATTGCCGATCCGCAGAAATACGCCGAGGTATGCCACGGCAAAAAGCTTGCGACCCTCTTTTTTGAGCCGAGTACCCGTACCCGCCTGAGCTTTGAAGCGGCGATGATGGAGCTCGGCGGCAACGTTTTGGGCTTTTCCTCTGCCGACTCAAGCTCGTCTGCCAAGGGCGAGAGCGTTTCGGATACCATCCGTGTCGTCAGCTACTACGCCGACGTTATCGCAATGCGCCATCCCAAGGAGGGCGCACCGAGGGTCGCATCGGCGGTGTCGGACGTTCCCGTCATCAACGCAGGAGACGGCGGACACAATCACCCCACCCAGACCCTTACCGACCTGCTGACGATCCACCGTGAAAAGGGGAGACTCTCGGATATGACCGTCGGTCTTTGCGGCGACCTCATGTTCGGAAGAACGGTACACTCCCTTATCTCTGCCATGTCCAGATATGAGAACGTAAAGTTCATACTCATTTCGCCGCCCGAGCTCCGTGTGCCCGATTACATCACCCAGACGGTGCTTAAGCGCCGCGGCTGTGAGTACGAGGTAGCAGAGTCGCTTGATAGCAGCATGGAAAAGCTTGACATACTTTACATGACCCGTATCCAGCGCGAGAGATTCTTTAACGAGGCCGACTATCTCCGTCTCAAGGACACCTATATCCTCGATACCGACAAGATGGCGCTCGGAAAGCCCGACCTCAGCGTAATGCATCCTCTTCCCAGGGTCAACGAGATCGACACCGCCGTCGACGCCGACCCCCGTGCCGCCTATTTCAGACAGGCAAAATACGGCAAGTACATCAGAATGGCACTTATTTTGATGCTTCTTGGAAAGGAGATCTGAGAGATGAATATAGACAGCATAAACAACGGTATCGTGCTCGACCATATCACCGCCGGAAAAAGTATGCAGATATACAAGCTTCTCAACCTTGACCGCCTTGATTGCAGTGTTGCCATCATAAAAAACGTAAAAAGCAGTAAGATGGGACGCAAGGATATAATCAAGATAGACGAGGCCATAGACGTAAATCTTGACGTGCTTGGATACCTTGATCCCGACATAACCGTAAACATCATCAGAAACGGCGTCCGCATCCAAAAGCTCAAGCTTTCGCCTCCGGAGGAGCTTGTAAACGTCATCTCCTGCAAAAATCCCCGTTGCATAACCACCACCGAGCCTCAGATACCCCAGATATTCTACCTTTCGGGTGAGGATAAGCCCGTCTACCGTTGCCGTTACTGTGACTCGGAGAGAAAGTAAGATGAAGTTTACTCACATCGTCTGGGATTTTAACGGGACACTGCTTGACGACCTGGAGGTATGTATTACCTGTGCAAATCGGTTGCTTGAGCGCAGAGGTCTTAAAAGGCTTGCATCCGTAGAAGCTTACCACGCAGTATTCGGGTTTCCCGTTATAGACTACTACCGCAGGATGGGCTTTGATTTCGAAAAGGAAAGCTATGACGACCTTGCAATAGAGTGGGTAAGGGAGTACCTTTCGGAGGTCCCCAAAGCGGGACTGTGCGAGGGCGTGTCAGAGATGCTTAAGCTTATCCAAGGGATGGGCATCTCCCAAAACGTCATATCGGCGACCGAGGTCGGTATGCTCAGAGGGCAGATAGAGGGACTTGGCATTACGGAGTATTTTGATGAGATCCTCGGTCTTGACAATATCAAGGCTCTTTCAAAGACCGACCTTGCCGCTTCCTGGGCCGAAAGGGTAAAGCCGGAGCGCCTGCTTTTTATCGGCGACACCGAACACGATGCCGATGCGGCCGCCGCCGCAGGCGGGGAATGTCTGCTTATAGCAAGCGGACATCAGTCCCGAGCAAAGCTTGAAAAAACGGGTATCAAGGTAATATCCTCGGCATCGGAGCTCAAAGAAATACTTATATAAAGCTCCTGCTTTGCTATTGAAAAAATTTTTTGTCTGTTGTATAATATTTCCAAACCTATTAAAAGGAGATTTGAAAAAATGAAAAAGTACGTTTGCAGAATATGCGGATACGAATATGACGGTGAGACCCCCTTTGAGGAGCTTCCCGACGATTACGAGTGCCCCCTTTGCGGAGCCGGTAAGGACGACTTCGAGGAAGTAGAAGACTAAAACTTTGGACAGTTTAATTGCATTGGCCGTACTTGTTGTACTTGAGGCGGCAACCGCCGTTTTGACGGCCGTTGCAAAAAAACGACCTACAAGGCAAAAACTGCTCACCGCTGCGATAGGCTGGCTTTCAATGCTTGCATTTGCGGCGGTCTGGGCAGTTATTGCCTTTTTTGCTTAAACGGAGGTAGGATATGAGTATTATTACCGTGATCGGCTCGGGTCAGATGGGCTCGGCACTGGCGTTTCCGCTGTGCGATAACGGGCACACCGTGCGCCTTGTTGGCTCACCCCTTGACGGCGAGATAATCAAGCGTATCGCCCTTGACACATATCATCCTACCTTAAAGCGTACCCTTCCTCAGGGTGTGGAGGCATACGACCTTTCGATGCTTGAGGTCGCCCTTGAGGGAGCAGAGCTCATCGTCGGAGGGGTCTCAAGCTTCGGACTGGATTGGTTCAAGGACGATATAATTCCGAGACTCCCCCAGGGAGTTCCCGTGCTTTCGGTAACAAAGGGCATGGTAGACCTTGAGGACGGCTCGCTTGTGTCCTATCCCGAGGTATATGAAGGCTCCACCGATAAAAGGATATCCTTTAACGCCATCGGCGGTCCCTGCACAAGCTATGAGCTTGCCGACAGAGACTATACCTGCGTAAGCTTTTGCGGCCGTGATATTGAGGAGCTTGAGCAGATACGTGCTCTCTTTGCCACCGATTACTACAACGTCGGGGTGTCTGTCGACGTTCGCGGCGTCGAATGCGCCGTTGCTATGAAAAACGCCTACGCCCTTGCCGTCAGCCTTGCAATAGGTATGTCCTATAAGCGTGAGGGGCGTGAGCTTGAGCACTACAACTCCCAGGCGGCCCTCTTTTACCAGAGCGTCACCGAGATGCGCAGACTTCTTAAGCTCTGCGGCGGCGGTGAGGACAATATCGCCCTCGGAGCGGGGGACCTTTACGTCACCGTATTCGGCGGACGGACAAGAAAGATAGGCACTCTGCTCGGAACGGGTATGCCTCTTGACGAGGCGCTCGAAAGACTAAACGGGGTCACCCTCGAATCCCTCGTCATCGCAAAGCGCACCAACGCCGCCGTAAAACGGCTCATTGCCGCAGGAAAGGTAGCTCCCGAGGACTTCCCGTTGCTTCTCCACGTCGGAGAGATACTCGACGGTCAAAGGGTGAATATCCCCTGGAAAAGCTTTAAGATGTAGAAACAGGTGGGGTGAAGTATGACAAAGAGGCTGTTCGCCGTTTTTTTTATACTTTCAATGTTACTTACCTCCTGCGGAAGTCCCTCGGATGGGGATACCGTAAAGCTGCCAAAGGAGTTTGATGCTTCGGTGGCAGAGCTTCTGAAGTCCGAGAAAAAGGGCTTTGAATACATCTACGATCTTAAAAATGCGGATATGAATGAACTCAAGGCCGACAGTCGCCTGCGCTTTGTTCACGGCAGGGAGTTTACATCCGGAAGTGACGGTATAAGCGTTAACAACGGCGTGTGGGACTCGGTAGGATTTACCGAGCTTATCGACCTGCCGTATACGGCAAAGGCTAAGCTGTATGCAGGGGAGAACGAAAAGGGCGGAGCCGATCAGGGCATTATGATCGGTATCAGATGCCCCTCTGCGGCGGATCTGCATATAGATGGCGGACTGTGGTTTGTTTTCCGTGAAAACAGCGTAATGGCCTACGTTAAACCGGGGCTTACCGCCTACCTCGGAAAAAATATGCCTTTTGATGCCGCCGACGGCCTCGAGGTAATGGTGGAGGACAACCGAGAGACGGCTGTTCTCTACGTCAACGGAGAGGAGGTCGGCAGAGTTGATTTCGTCGAAGACGGAACAACTCTTACCGATGGGGAGGGGACTGTACTTGGTACCGTTCCCTACGATAACATCGCAATGGGTGATAATATGGGACACGTGCGGATTTTTTCCCACTTTGCAAACGGTACGGTGGGATCTATGAGCCTTTCTGCAGAGGCTCCCCCGTATGAGCCCGAATACGATAGGGTGGCAGTACGCTCGGGGTATACCTACGCATTTGCCGAGCTTGAAGCGTTCAAGGGCGATACCCCCGCCTTTGAAGAGGGAGGTACGGTCTACTGCGAGGCAGGACTTTTGGCCGACATCTTCGGATTTTCCTGCAATATTGCAGACGGCAGGGCCGTTTTAAAGAGGGACGGCGCCGAGCTTGAGTTCGTTTCGGGCAAAAATAAGGTCGTTATCAACGGCAAGGCAAAAGCCTTTCCGACCGTACTTATGCGGGAGGGAAGTCTGTTTATAAGCGCCGATTATTTCGGACGTATGCTCGGGTATACGACCTCCGTTTCGGAGGGCACTGCCTACTTAAGCGGCAGTGGCGAGGTCTCCGATGAGCAAAAGCAAGCCATTTCGGATAGATATGAGCTGTACGAAAGCGTCATATACTCCGATACCGAGGTGGCCTTTGGCACCGAGGGTGTCGGCAAATACGGAGTTTCCGACCCGTCCGAGCGGCTGGTCGGCATAGCATATTCCACCTTTATCAGATCCTCGGTTGCCTGGGGTGTCGACACCTGGGACGTTCCCCTCTACGGCACATACACCTCCGATGACCGTGATGCGATATACCGCCACGGAGTTCAGCTTGCCCAGGCGGGAGTGGACTTTGTCTTCGTCGACTGGTCCAATAACTCTCTGTACGACCCCGAGACCATGAGGGAGACAAGAGAGGATTTCCGCATAATAGAGGAGTCTACCGACCTGCTCTTTGAGATATGGTCGGAGATACCGAATGCACCGAAAATATGTATCTTTGCGGGACCCGGTCCTGACGGTATGATGGCTATAAACGAGGGTCACCATCAAAAAAAGGTAGATCAGATATATAACAGCTACGTCACCGGGAAATACGCCGATATGTACTTCCGTTACAAGGAAAAGCCGCTGCTTATATGCTACGGCTCTACGCCCACGCAGGTAGGAAGAAATCCCGAGTGGACCGATGACAGATTTACCGTTCGTTGGGTGACGGGCTTTATCGGCCAACAAAGAGACCTGTTCTCACGAGTGACCCTTAAATCCTCGGGATATTGGAGCTGGGAGGAGCGGGGGACACAGACCTTTACCGTCGATGACGACGGGGTAGTGGAGGCTATTACCTGCGTTGCATCCTACCGTGCGCAGTTTAAGGATCACGTCAACGACTACATTGCGCCTGCGGGACGTGAAAACGGACTTACCTTCAAGACCCAGTTTGCACGTGCAAGGGCGCTGGGAGCAAGGGTCGCCCTGATAGTTTCCTGGAATGAATGGACGGTAAACGAACAGTTAAGCGAGGAGATATCCAAGGATATGGAGCCCTCGAAAGCTCACGGGACCTTCTATTACGACCTTATGTGCGAGGAAATACGCAAATTTAAGGCGGGAGAATAATAAAAAAGCACCTCCGTGCGAGGCTTTTCGCAGGAGGTGCTTTTGTTATATCGTTTTTACTGTCCTATCCAGAGCCTTGTCAGACGGTCCATACCCTCAACGTCGTCAAGAGAGACTACCGAGGCAGGGGCGTGGATATATCTTACGGGAGCGGCAAGGCCTGCGCAGGGTATTCCCGAGGCGGCGACGTGGATCTTTCCTGCGTCGGTTCCGCCTGCGACGATCTGCTTTATCTGATGGGAGACGCCGTTCGAGTCTGCAAGATCGGAAAGCTCGGAGAACATTTTGCGGTCATATATAGTGCCGTTGTCCATAAGATTTATAACGACACCCTTTGTAAGCTCGCATACACGCTTGGGTCCTACCGCACCGTCAATGTCGGCGGCGGTAGTTCCCTCGAGAACTGCGGCCGAGTCGGGACGGATCGCGTTTGATACGGCGGCGGCACCACGCCCGCCGACCTCCTCGCATACCGTAAAGACAAAGTAGGTGTCACGCTTAAGGGGAAGCTCGTCCTCGATTATACCTGCCATAACGGCGCATCCGACACGGTCGTCAATGGCCTTGGCCTTAAAGAGGTTCTCACCGAACTCCTCGGGCTCGGTATCAAATGCCGCATAATCGCCCGGCTTTACGTATTTGAGAGCCTCGTCACGGCTCTTTGCACCGATGTCGATACAAAGTGAATCAAGAGCGGGGGCGTTTTCACGGTCGTGGGCAAGATGTATCGCTCCCAAGCCGATGTAGCCGGGGATGCTTCCGTTGATGCGTACACGCTTGCCCAAGATAACACGGCGGTCAAAGCCGCCTACCGAGGCAAACTTCAAAAAACCGTCGGATGTTACCGAGGTGATTATGAAGCCGACCTCGTCCATGTGTGCCGCAAGCATAAAGGGGGAGGAGTCCTTACCCTTTTTGAAGACTATGAGATTTCCGAGCGCATCGGTGCGGATGCTGTCGGCATGAGGGGCGCAGACCTCGTAAAGATAGTCCCTTACCGCATCCTCGTTGCCCGATACGCCGTCAAGAGCGCAAAGCGCCTTAAGATGTTTAAGCATTTTCAGTCCCTCCCGTAGCTTTTGATAAATTCCGCAAGTGCCGCCGATGCCGACTCGATGTCAGACGGGTCGACGACCTCGCAGGGCGAGTGCATATACCTTATGGGTGTGGAGAGGACCGCAACGGGGACGCCCGATGCCGAGACCTGAATGGGGGTGGCGTCGGTACCCGTGCTTGAGCCGTAGACCTCGGGAGACCAGGCAACACCTGCACGCTCGCAGGCGGCAATAAGGCTCTGGGAGAGGTGGCGGTCGGTGTAGGGACCAAGGCAGACCGTGACGCCCTTGCCCATCTCAAAACAGCCGTTTCCTCCGTCAATGCCGGAGGCAAAGGTAACGTCAAGCACCACCGCAGCATCGGGACGGTTTGCAAAGGCGGTCGCGCCTGCGCCTCTGCAGCCGACCTCCTCCTGAACGCAGAAGGAAAGAAGAAGGTCACAGTTAAGATCGTCTCCGACCCTCTCTGCCGCATCGACTATGACGGCCGCGGAAAGACGGTTGTCAAGTGCCTTTGAACCGATACGTCCGTTTATGAGCTCGAGGGTGTGGCGGGGCTTGCTTATAGCGTATGTACCCGGTTTTACGGCCTTTTTGGCGGTCTCGGGAGAAAGACCGACGTCTATTGCCATAGAATCGGTCTTTGCATATTTATTCATTGCCGACTGATCCTGCAGGTGTGGCGGCAGGCAGGAAACGACACCGGGCAGGGGAGGATCGGAAAGCACCAGCACCTCGCTGTCGGGCAGGGTGCGGAAATCGGGAGAGCCGACGGGCGCAAACTTTAAAAATCCGCCGTCGGTGACCGAGGTGATTATAAAGCCGACCTCGTCGATGTGGGCTTCTACCATGAGCAGAGGGGCGTTTTCCCTTCCGCAACGGCGCAAAGCGGTAAGATTTCCGAGCCTATCCGTGGATATATCACAGTCGGAAAGCCGAGAGGCAAGGTAATTTGCCACGTCGCTCTCGCCGCCTGACACGCCGGGAAGGGCCGAAAGCTCGGCAAGTGTATTTTTAAGGTCCATAAATATCAGTCCTTTCTGAAAGGTAGTATAGCACAACTTGCCGAATTTGGCAATATAGATAACATTGTGACCTAAATACGATACAATTTTGAAAGAGTTGAAATTGACAATCCTGCGAATCAAGTGTATAATTATGTAAAATAGGCGATTTTAAGTAGGTCGCTTGAATTTTGGAGGTTTTGCGAATGAACAGAGTTTACAATTTTTCTGCAGGTCCCTCCATGCTCCCCGAGGCCGTACTGCGTAAGGCAGCCGCCGAGATCATGGACTTTAACGGCAGCGGTATGTCCGTTATGGAAATGAGCCACAGAACCAAGGCTTTCGATGCGATCATCAATTCTACCGAGGAAAAGCTCAGAAAACTGATGTGTATCCCCGATAATTATACCGTTCTCTTCCTTCAGGGCGGAGCGTCCTCTCAGTTTGCCATGGTTCCCCTCAACCTTATGACCAAGAACGGCAAGGCTGACTATATCGTCACCGGGCAGTTCTCGGGCAAGGCCTTTAAGGAAGCCAAAAAGTACGGTGCCGTACGACTTGCCGGCTCATCCGAGGATAAGAACTTTACCTACATTCCCGCACAGTCGGAGCTTGACCTCGACCCCGAGGCCGACTACGTGCATATCTGCCTTAACAATACCATCTACGGCTCCAAGTGGAACTATATTCCCGATACCGGCAACGTCCCTCTGGTGGCCGACCTTTCCTCCTGCATCCTTTCGGAGCCCTTTGACGTGACCAAGTTCGGCGTCATCTATGCCGGAGCACAGAAGAATATGGCTCCCGCAGGCGTTACCGTCGTTATCATCAGAAACGACCTCATAGGAGATCCCCAGGCCTGCACCCCCACTATGTTTAACTACGGCGAGATGGCCAAGGCCGCCTCGATGTACAATACTCCTCCCTGCTGGTGCATCTATATGCTGGGTCTCGTATGCGAGTACCTTGAAGAGATCGGCGGCGTAGACGCTATTGCCCAGATCAACCGCCGCAAGGCCGCAATGCTCTACGACTTTATCGACTCCTCGTCCCTCTTTTCCAACCCCGTCCGCCCCGACTGCCGTTCCATCATGAACGCTACCTTCGTCACCGGCAATACCGAGCTTGACGATCGCTTCTGCAAGGAAGCGGGTGCCGCAGGCTTTGTCAGCATCAAGGGTCACCGCTCTGTCGGCGGTATGCGTGCTTCCATCTATAACGCCATGCCCGTCGAGGGTGTTGAAAAGCTCATCGAGTTTATGAAGGAATTCGAAAAAAACAATAAGTAAAGGAAGTTCGAAATGAAAAACGGTAAATATCAGGTAAAGCTGTTTAATAAGATCGCCGCCATCGGCACCGACAGATTTGACAAGGCAATGTTCGAATACGGCGATGCGCTCGAAAATCCCGACGCTATCCTCGTTCGTTCTGCCGATATGCTCTCGGCAGAGTTCAACCCCGAGCTGCTCTGCATCGGACGTGCAGGCATAGGCGTAAACAATATACCCATCGACCGTTGCAGCGAGTCGGGTATCGTCGTTTTCAACACCCCCGGTGCAAACGCCAACGCCGTCAAGGAGCTTGCCGTCTGCGCTCTGCTGCTTGCCTCCCGTAACATCGTGGGCGGCATAGAGTGGGTACGTACCCTCGCAGGCGAGGGCGACGCTGTTCCCGCACTTGTCGAAAAGGGCAAGAGCAAGTTTGTCGGCCCCGAGCTCAAGGGCAAAAAGCTCGGCGTTATCGGCCTTGGCGCAATAGGTGCCACCCTTGCAAACATTGCCTACCGCCTGGGTATGGAGGTCTACGGCTACGACCCCTTCATCACCGTCGAGAACGCATGGACCATGAACCGACTTGTCAACCGTGTATCCTCCGAAAAGGAGATATACGAAAACTGCGACTATATCTCCATCCACGTGCCGCTCAACGCCGATACCCGCAATAAGATAAACGCCTCCACCATTGCCACCATGAAGGACGGTGTGCGCATCATCAACCTCGCAAGAGGCGAGCTCGTTAACGATGCCGACATTGCCGAGGCTCTCGAATCGGGCAAGGTCGGCGGCTACGTCACCGACTTCCCCAATGCCGCCACTCTGGCAATGAAGAATACAGTTTGTATACCCCACCTCGGAGCATCTACCCCCGAGAGCGAGGACAACTGTGCAGTCATGGCCGTCGACGAGGTCTCTGAGTATCTGCTCAACGGCAATATCAGCCACTCGGTCAACCTTCCCGACATCTATCTGCCCAAGGAGTCCAAGTACCGTCTCTGCGTTATCCACCGCAACATCCCCAACATGGTCGGTATGATCTCCACTGCTCTTGCAGAGGTAGGCGTCAACATCGAGCACATGATCAATAAGTCCAAAAAGGACAATGCCTGCACCATCATCGAGACCGAGAACGAGATCACCGAGTCCGTCCTTGAAAAGATCAAGTCGGTCAACGGCATCCTCAGAGTCAGAGTCATCGGATAGTCTGCGAACAAATAAATGCCACGGGTACAGCGGTCAAAACTGCTGTACCCGTTGTTGTATAAATCGGCCGAATGTGGTATTATATAGGCAGAGTATGGGGTGGTACTATGTTTGAAAAGGTCGAATTTACAAATATGTGCATGATATGCCATGAAAATCGGGTCGTCGTTATTGACAGAAAAAAGAAGGACTGGCCCGGCATCACCTTTCCCGGCGGACACGTGGAGGAGGGAGAGTCCTTTACCGATGCGGTCATCCGAGAGGTTCGGGAGGAGACGGGACTCGATATCCGCTCTCCGCAGCTTTGCGGGGTCAAGGATTGGTATGAAGACAACTGCAGATACGTAGTGCTGTTTTACAAGGCTACATCTTTTGAGGGACAACTGCGCTCGAGCGCCGAAGGCGAGGTACGCTGGGTGGGTCTTGACGACCTCTCCAAGCTCAACCTCGCTCTTGATATGAAGGATATGCTCCGTGTTTTTACGGAAGAGAGCTTGAGCGAGTTTTTTTACTATAAAGATGCAGATAAATGGAAATACCAACTGAAGTAACCTCGTATTGCAAAAAGCCGACCTGCGGTAATCCGCAGATCGGCTTTTCGCCGTTTCAATACCTGACTGAGCGGTATTTTGCGCTTAGTTTACCCTAATCATTGCCACGACGGGGCGTTTTCCGGTAGTCGGATCTGCATCAAAATAAAAGATGTCAAAACCAAGCTCGTACCAAAAGCCGATATCGTCCCCGGCAGCGGAGAAATTCGTAAGTTGCACAGTCCGTTCTTCTTTTGCGCGACAATACAACCCGGATACAAGCGATCTCCCTATTCCGTGATGTCTGAATTGCGGATCAACGTATAAGAATATCCACCACCGAGTACAGTCTAAGGGCGCTTTCATGCTGTCGGGTGAGGCAAGTATTACTCCTTTTATAACATTCTCATCCCCAATTGCAACGAATCCAAAAAGAGACTCTATTTTATCCAGTAAAAAGGTATTTATCCTTTCATCGGTTGAGTATTTGCTTATCAATTGCGGGATCTCGTCCTCTGAAGCTGTTCTTATACGGACAGATGGGTTATCTCCGAGCAAGACTTTTCGACGGATACAATAGCTGAAAAGATGATTGTAGTTTCCGAAAAGCAGAGGCTTGTCTTCATCTGTCTCCTTTTTGCCGTATGCATGCATCGAAAAACCTTGATTAAACCAAAACATACTTGCTTCAACAGACGCATTTGCAGAACCGTAAAGATATACAATGTCTGACAGGTAGGCTTTCTTTTTTATTTCGTCGACCAAGGCGGTTGCGACCCCTTTACGTCTGTGTTTTGGATGAACGAAAAGATTTTCAATGTACCAATATTTTCCTCCTATGGGCTCTGGAACGACTCTTTCTTTGACGATGATCCTTCCGATTATTTCGTTGCCTTTATCGGTTGCTACATAGATGATTGCATTTAATCGTTCTTTGTCCTCTTTTATAGTGTAGTGCTTCAAAACATAATTTCGTTGTTCATGATCTGCTTTGCAAATAATAAAATCCGTACCGTTCATTAATTACCCTCCATTACATACAGTTGATATAATAAACAATACAGGGTTACAAAAAGTGCAAAGAACAATAAAAAACGCCAAGAAAAACACACGCAAGCCCCTGCAAAGTAAAGCAGACTGAGCGGTTTCTTGGACTGATGATGTAATATGTCGTTCTTAACACAGGGCCCTCCTTTCAAAAGGATTATACTACACGAAGGCCGCCGTGTCAAGAAAAACAAAGGAGCCGTGTTCCGTGTCGGATCACAGCTCCTGATTCTTTTATTTGTCCACCTTCGAGAGGTCGTAGGGGGTAGACTGGTATACGTAGTAGTTAAGCCAGTTGGAATAGAGGAGGTTTGCGTGGGCACGCCAGGTGTTGAGGGGGATCTGGGAGGGATCGTCGTTTGGATAGTAGTTATAGGGGACGGCAATATCCAGCCCCTTTGCCTTGTCACGGCGATATTCGGCATCAAGGGTGAGCGCATCGTACTCCGAGTGTCCCGTCACAAATATCTGTCTCCCGTTCTTGGCAGATACTATGTAGGCTCCCGCAATATCCGACAGAGCGACGAGCTCCAGCTCGGGGCGAGCAAGTATCTCCGAAACGGGTGTCTCGGTGTGCCTGGAATGGGGGGCGAGGAATCGGTCATTAAATCCTCGGACAAGGGGCATCTTGGGACGCTGAATGCTGTGATGGAAGATGCCGAACATCTTCTCGGGAAGCGGACGCTTGGGAACGCCGTAGTGGTAGTAAAGACCTGCCTGTGCGCCCCAGCAGATGTGGAAGCAGGAGTGAACGTGCTCCTTTGACCACTCCATTATCTCGCAGAGCTCGTCCCAGTACTCGACATCTTCAAATTCAAGGTGCTCAACGGGCGCACCGGTGATTATCATGCCGTCATACTTTTTATGCTTTACCTGCGAAAATGTCTTATAAAAGGATAGAAGATGCTCCTGGGAGGTGTTTTTAGAGGTGTAGGTAGAGGTCTGCAAAAGGTCGACCTTTATCTGCAGGGGGGTGTTTGAGAGCGACCTGAAGAGCTGGCACTCGGTAACCTGCTTGGTGGGCATAAGGTTGAGCACGAGGATCTCCAGGGGACGGATGTCCTGCGAGCTTGCTCTGGCCTCGTCCATGACGAATATATTTTCATTTTCAAGGATCTCCCTTGCGGGAAGTCCGTTTTGTATTGTGATGGGCATTGCTTAAGGTCCTTTCGATGATGCTTTGGGGGATATTATACACCAGATCCCGCCCAAAATCAATACCGTCAGCCCTCAAAAGGCAGGACTTCGCCCTCTTTTCCCTCAAAGAGGTGAACCTTTCCGTTGAAGGAAAGACCTGCAGCTCCGCTATAGCCAAGCCTTAATTCGCCCCTGCATACACGGCCGTCCTTCCACTCAAATGCGAGGGTGTGTCCGCCTTCAAGGCGCATTCCGCTCATACGTCCTCCCTTGAGCCAGGACTTTGGCAGGGTGTGGAGCAGACGGAATACGCCGTCGGCCTTGGAAACAAGAGCCTCGGATACCGCCGCCATACCGCCGAAGTTTCCGTCGATCTGGAAGACAAAATTACCGTCGCCGTAGGGGTGGATGTCGAGCAGACTGTCGGTTGCAAAGTCGACCGCAAGGGCGGTATAGTGCTCCTCAAAGCCCTCGGCATCACCGATACGGGCCATAAGTGCCGCTACCCATGCACGGCTCCAGCCGGTGTGGCCGCCGCCTTGTGCAAGACGGTAACGCAGGGAGCGTATGGCGGCATGGTACTGTGCGGAGTTTTTTTCGGGGGTGAACAGCTCTCCGGGGTAGAGTCCGTAGAGGTGGGAAAGATGTCTGTGGCCGGGCTCGTCTTCGTCAAATTCCTCCCGCCACTCAAGCAGTCTGCCGTCCGAGCCGATACCGAAGGGCGGTAGCTTTGAGCGCATTTCAAGCCACTTTTCGGCCCTTTCACGGTCAATACCGAGTATATTTGCCGCATCTGCGGCGTAGGTCAGGGCATCGTATGCAAGCTGGACGTCCATCGCCGCCGAAATGCAGATGGCTACGGGCATGTTGCCGCAACCGATGAAGCGGTTTTCGGGAGATTGGGAGGGGAGTATCTCAAGCCTACCGTCGATGTCGACGAGGTAATCCTCGTAAAACTCGGCAACTTCCTTAAAGAAGAGGTAGGCCTTGTCACGAAGAAATCCGACGTCGCCCGAATAGGTGTAGTGCCGCCAAAGGTGCTGCGCCATCCAGGGTGCGGCGCCTATCCATACCGCCCAACCGTAGGCCTCGGGTGTGGAAATGCCCCATGCATCGGTCTGCAGGGGAAGACAGATTCCTCTGCATCCGTAAAGCTTTTTTGCCGCAATACGTGCAGAGGGGATAAAGGAGAGCAGGTAGTCGACTAACGGCTCAACGCTGCGGGGCATTCCCAGGGTCTCGGCGCCCCAGTAGTTCATTTCGAGGTTTATGTCGAAATGGTAGTCGCTTTCCCAGGGCGGTGAGATCATATCGTTCCACTTTCCCTGCAGATTTGCCGGAAGCTCGCCTATGATCGTGGACGAAAGGAAGAGATATCTTCCGAAGTTGAAGTATAAAAGGTTAAGACCTACATCGGTGTTTCCCGCTTTGACTGCCCTGACGCGTTCGTCGGTCGAAAGAGGGGAGTCCTCTGCGGTATCGAGCTCGAGGCGGAAGGCGTTCATTGCGGAAGAGAACCTGTCGCAGTGGGAAGCGAATTCCTCGCACCAGGGAAGAAATTCGGCCTTTGCCTGCGGACGGACATCGGTAGTCACGTCACAGCGGCATTCAACGTAGGTCGCCGAGCGAATTCTGCAGACGCCGTTTGAATACTCCTTTTTCCCGTCGGTAATCAGCTCTGCCGATACTTCAAAGGAGATTCCGTCCTTAAATCCGCAAAAGAGAGAAAGTCTGTTTTGTGCGATGATGAAACGGTCGACGTTGGGATCATCCACACGTGTAAGCTCGGCATCAAGGTCGAAGACCTCGTCTGAGGAGTATCTTGCATATATTCCGCTTCCGATGCAGGAGGCAAAGAATTCCCCCTTGAGACCGCCTTCACGGCAGACCGAGGCAACTCCGCGGGTAATATCGAGACTGCGTGTGCAGAAGCTGCGGTGTGGGGTGAGGCGGAGATCGGCTGCGACCTGATAGGCATCCACCCTCTGGGGTATGCCGCTTATGCCGCCGTTGCCTCCGAAGAGGTCGTTTGCAAGCTTTGAGGCCTCGGGATAGTGCTTGTTTAACAGAAGGGAGCGCACCTCGTCAAGACGGTCGGATACGTCCTCGAGGGGTTTTTCACGGTACCGACCGCGCCAGAGCCACTCGTTGTTGAGGGTGAGAAGGTCACCTTCGTCGCCGCTTTGCACCATTGCCGCAAGGCGGCCGTTACCGATGGGAAGACCGCAAAACCAGTTTTTTGCGGGAGTGTCGTATTTGAGCATATCGTTCATAAAATATCCCCTCCGTGTTTACATTTTAACCTATTTTTGTCCCTGCTGCAAGACTTGACTTTAAAGTGCTGTATGTGGTAAAATATACTAATAAAAATGGGGTGTTTATAGGTGTGGATCAGTAACGGATGGAAAGATTATCAACTGCTGGATTGCGGCGGCGGCGAAAGGCTCGAACGCTGGGGCAGCTATATACTGGTAAGACCCGATCCGCAGGCGATCTGGCCCAAGACATCCCCCGAGCTTTGGAGGAAATACGACGCCAGATACTCCCGCTCCTCGTCGGGCGGCGGCGCATGGGACAAAAACGGTCTGCCTCCATCCTGGCAGATAGGCTACCGTGAGCTTACCTTCAACGTCAAGGCTATGAACTTTAAGCATACGGGCATATTCCCCGAGCAGGCGACCAACTGGGACTGGTTTTCGGGGCTTATAAAGAAGGCCGTCGACGAGGGCCGTGAGATAAACGTTTTAAACCTCTTTGCCTATACGGGCGGTGCAACCATTGCCGCATCCGCCGCAGGCGCAAGGGTCTGCCACGTCGATGCCGCAAAGGGTATGGTCGCCATGGCCAGAGAAAACGCCGCCTCCTCGGGTGTCGCAGACAGACCCATAAGGTGGATAGTCGATGATTGCGGAGCGTTTATCGACCGTGAGATACGCCGCGGCAGACGTTACGACGGCATAATAATGGATCCTCCGTCCTACGGCAGAGGTCCCTCGGGCGAGGTCTGGAAGCTTGAGGACGAGATAGCACCCTTCGTCAAAAAGGCAGTCGGCGTACTTTCGGACGATCCGCTGTTTTTCCTTGTGAACTCCTACTCGACGGGGCTTTCTCCCTCGACTATGGAATACATCGTTGCAAGCTCTTTGGGCAAGGACAGGGGAGTTTGCGTTTCGGGAGAGCTGGGACTGCCCGTAAGAGAGAGCGGTCTTGCGCTTCCCTGCGGCGCAAGCGTGCGTTGGAGCGCAAAATAACGGAAGAATACTATGGAAAGCATTATTAAAACAGAAAAGCTCAGCTTCGTATACGACTCAAGAGAAGAGGGTATACCCGGCAGAGTTATAATAGACGGGCTTGACCTTGAAATAGCCAAGGGAAGCTTCGTTGCACTGCTTGGCAGAAACGGCTCGGGAAAGTCGACCCTTGTCAAGCATTTTAACGCCGTACACCTGCCCTCGGGCGGCTGCTGCTACGTTTCGGGTATGGATACCGCAGATGACGGGCTTCTTTATGAGATACGCCGCAGGGTCGGTATGGTCTTTCAGAATCCCGACAACCAGATAGTTGCCTCGGTCGTGGACGAGGACGTTGCATTTGCCCCCGAAAACCTCGGCCTTGAGCGTGAGGAGATAGTCAAAAGGGTGGACGATGCCCTTGCGGCGGTCGGAATGACCGCATTTAAAAACCATGCGCCACACCTCCTTTCGGGCGGACAGAAGCAGCGTATAGCCATTGCGGGCGTTATTGCAATGCGTCCGGAGTGCATAGTGCTTGACGAACCGACCGCCATGCTTGACCCTTCGGGCAGACGGGAGGTAATGGAGACGGTAAAGCGGCTCAGGGAGGAATACGACCTGACCGTCGTTATGATAACCCACCACATGAGTGAGGCGGCACAGGCCGACAGGGTGATAGTGCTCGATAAGGGCAGTATCTACCTTGACGGAACCCCCTCGGAGGTCTTTTCCGACCCCGAAAGGCTCTCGCAGATAGGGCTGACGGTGCCGAATGCGACACTGCTGCTGTATAATCTGCGAAAGCTCGGTGCCGACGTCCCGTTAGATGCGTTTGGGGATGAGCGGTGCGCAAATGCGATATACGATTGGTTGAATGAGAAGTAATGTCAGTTATCCTTCAGTGTGAAAAATTAACCCATATATACAGTCCGGGAACCCCCTTCGAGTTTAAGGCCCTTGACGGCCTTGATCTCTCGGTCGAAAAGGGAAGCTTTACGGGTATAATCGGACATACCGGCTCGGGTAAGTCCACCCTTATAAAGCACTTTAACGGGCTTTTAAAGCCGACCTCGGGAAGGGTGTTGCTTGAGGGAAAGGATATCTGGGAGGAGCCTAAGAAGATACACTCGGTGCGCTCTCGGGTAGGTCTGGTATTCCAGTTTCCCGAGTACCAGATATTTGAGGAGACCGTCGAAAAGGACATTGCCTTCGGCCCTAAAAATATGGGCCTTGATGAGGACGGTGTCCGACGTGCCGTTGAGCACGCCTCCGAGATAACCGGAATAAGCTCGGCTATGCTCAAAAAATCACCCTTTGAGCTTTCCGGCGGCGAAAAGCGCCGTGTGGCCATCGCAGGCGTTATCGCCATGTCACCCGAGGTTCTCATCCTTGACGAGCCTGCCGCAGGCCTTGACCCCAAGGGCAAGGATGCTATACTTGACTATATCGGCAGATACCACCGTGAGGGTGGCAATACCGTTATGATAGTTTCCCACAGCATGGAGGATGTTTCCCGTGTCGCAGAGCGCATTTTAGTGCTTGACGGGGGACGTATGACCATCGACGGGACCCCGAAAGAGGTCTTTCGCATGGGAGAGAGCCTTAAGAAAATGGGGCTTGAGCTTCCCTTTGTGCCGAGAGTACTTTCACGTCTTGCCGCAATGGGAATAGACGTAGACACCGCAGAGTATACCTCCGAGGGTGCTGCAAGAGCACTTATGTCTCTCAAGCAAAGGAGGGACGGCAATGCTTAAGGACATCACTTTAGGCCAGTTCTTTCCGGGACAAAGCGCCGTCCACCGTGTAGACCCTCGCTTTAAGATCGTATATACGCTTTGGTTTATAGTGATGGTATTCACCGCAAGCACCCCCTGCGGATACGCTCTTGTCTTTCTTTTCCTGCTCTATACCGTCCTTATATCCAAAATATCGGTAAAGCTCATTCTGAAAAGCCTGAAGCCCATACTCATATTTATGATATTTACCGCCGTTCTCAACCTGCTTTACGCAAGAGGAGAGACGGTATTATGGAGCTGGAAGTTTATCACCATCACGCAGGAGGGACTCCTCAGAGCACTTTATATGGTGCTTAGGATAATGTTCCTCGTCGCAGGGACCTCGATGCTTACCTACACCACCTCGCCCACGATGCTGACTGACGGTGTCGAACGGCTTTTCAAGCCCCTTGCAAAGCTGCGCTTTCCCGTTCACGAGCTTGCAATGATGATGACCATTGCCCTTCGGTTTATACCCATCCTCATTGAGGAGACCGACAAGATAATGTCTGCACAAAGGGCAAGAGGTGCCGACTTTGAAAGCGGAAACCTGCTGCGCAGGGCCAAGGCGCTTGTGCCGCTGCTTGTACCGTTGTTTGTCAGCGCCTTCAGACGTGCCGACGAGCTTGCGCTTGCGATGGAATGCCGTTGCTACAGAGGCGGCGAGGGCAGAACGAAGTACCGTGCCATGAAGGCAGGCGGGGTCGACCTTGCGGCAGGACTTGTGATGCTTGCCATACAGGTCGGTATCATACTGCTTGGAAGGTTTGGAATATGAGAAATACCGCCCTTCTTTTGTCATACGAGGGCACCGCTTACCACGGCTGGCAGATCCAAAAGGATGAGCCGACGGTACAGCAGACCCTCTCCGAAGCGATAAAAAAGCTTACCGGCAGCTGGCCAAGCCCCGAGCTTACGGGTTGCGGAAGGACGGATGCGGGAGTTCACGCACTCAATTACGTTGCAAACTTCCACCATGACAGCACCGTCCCCGCAGAGCGTATGCCCTATGCGCTTTTGCCGTTTTTGCCGCCCGATATATCTGTCAAGGCGGCAAGGGAGGTACCCGATGACTTTAACGCAAGGTTTTCCTGCATAAAAAAGGAGTACTGCTACCGCATATATTCCGCACCCTTTCCCGACCCATTCAAGAGGGACCGTGCCTGCTTTACGACCTATCCTCTCGACGTAGAGAGGATGAACGCCGCAGCAAGGCTTGTGGAGGGTAGACACGATTTTGCCGCCTTCCGTGCTACGGGCGGATCGGCAAAGACCTCGGTGAGAACGGTGTTTTCCTGCAGGGTAGAGCAGGAGGAGGACCAGACGGCGGTATATATCTCCGCTGACGGCTTCCTGTACAACATGGTGCGCATAATCGCAGGGACACTTCTCTACGTTTCGGCGGGGAAGATCGAGCCCGAAAGCATTACCGATATAATCGAAGGAAGACAGCGCACCTCTGCCGGTATAACCATGCCGCCTCAGGGTCTGTATCTCAGACGGGTGTGGTACGGCGAAAGGGAAGGACTTGATTTTTAAAAGGAGGAAAAGGCGTGGACGGTGAGAACAATACCAACCTTAAGGTCGAGCCGCAGCAGGAGACCGATGATACCCTGCTTAAAAGATACCGTCGCAGAAAGATCCTGCTTTTCCTCAGAAGCCTTATCCTGCCTGCAATTCTTATCATCGTAGTTGCCGCAATCATTGCATTTATATATGTAAATCAGGAGAAACTTAACAGAGATACCGTCCGACGCATAACCACTGTGGGAAGCTCGTCCTATACCGCCATCGGCGGCGCGGCCGACCTCGGACACGACAGAACGGTGCGTCTTGCGCCCTTCCTTGAGGGAGTTATTGCCGTGAGCACCTCCGAGGTGCGTTATGAAACGGTCGATGGTGACTCGGGCTTTTCGCTTGAGGGCGTGTTCTCGGTACCCGGAGTAAGCGTGTCGGGCGGATACTGCCTTGCATTTGACATCGGCGGAAGGACCCTTCTGACTGCCGATAAAAACGGCAAGCTTGCATCCGCAGAGGTCTCCGGAGAGATCGTATCCGCCTCGATAAGTCCTACGGGAAGGGTGGCGGTGGTATCGTCGGTGACGGGATACCGCTCGGAGGTATCGGTCTACGATAAAAACCTAAAGCTGATCTACCGTTGGCAGACACCGGAGCACTACGTCACCTCGGCAGTCGTATCCGAAGACGGCGGGCTTCTCGCCGCCGCAACGGTGTATATTAAAAACGACGGACTTTGCTCGGCTGTGAAGCTCTTTTCGCTGGATGCCGAGGGCGTGATCGCCCAAAGTAGTGACTATGAGGGGCTGTGCATGAGCCTCTGGCCTGTGCAAAACGGCTTTGGAATGCTTTTTGACAATGCCGTTGCAATGATAGATACCTCTGCGGAGGAAAAGACCTACCACCCCTTTGGAGCACCTCTTGCAGAGTTTGATTTTGACGGTGATGGAGGCATAGCCCTTCTGCTTTCGCCGCAGGAAAGCG
Organism: Clostridia bacterium; assembly: GCA_017532825.1. GTDB lineage: Bacteria > Bacillota > Clostridia > Oscillospirales > QAMX01 > RGIG6452. The sequence continues at coordinate 19,792 of JAFXIT010000041.1, read as the reverse complement.
CAGAGCGCTTCCGTCTGCTTCGCATATCCAAAAAGGGCGAGGCAGAGACGATGTCCGTTGCAAACGACGACGTGACCGATGTAGCCGCCTACGGGGAGCATACGGCGCTGCTCAGGGCAGGCTCGGTATATCTCTACGGAAAAGATCTTAAGCTTGAAAAGATATTGACACCTACCAAGCTCGAGCCGCATTCCGTGCTGATCATTGACGGCCTTAGGCTGTTGCTTCGCACGGATAACGAGCTTTTAGCCTACTGAAAGGAGAAACAGTCCTTTGGCAATAGTCGTTGACATCATACTCGTGGTACTCTTTGTGCTTACCGTTTGGAGCGGATACAGAAGAGGGATACTCAAAACTGCCGTAAGGCTGGTGCTGTTTGTCGGAGCGGTGTTGGTCTCTAAATTTACCGCTACGGCTCTTGCACCGACCCTTGCATCTGCTCTGCCCATGCCGGGTATCGGCACAAAGCTTGCCTCGTATCTGAATATAAACTTCAAGGCGGGAGAGTCCGACCTTGCCGAGGTGCTTTCGGATTGGGGCATACCTCAGGCGGCGGCTGAAAAGATAGAACGCTATTTTGAACGTTCTGCCGAGAACGTGGGTGAGTCGGTCTCAAGACAGCTCACTCCCGAGCTTGACAAGCTGCTTGCAGAGGCGATAGTGTTTGTGTTCTTAGTAATACTGCTTTGCATAAGCGCCTCGCTTATAACATCCCTTCTCGACCGTGCGATAGAGTTCCCCATAATCAGCTCAGTGGATAAGGCGTGCGGTCTTGCCGCAGGTATAGTCATAGGTGCTCTTATGCTGGCCGTGACTACCTATACGGTAAGCTGGCTGTTTCCGCTTCTTGATGCGGGACTCGACCTTGAGCTTACGAAGTCCTTTGCAGAGAGATCATTTTTAATACGAATGTTCAATTCGGTAAATCCGCTGAACGGACTGCTTGGGTAAAGGAGATGCTTTTTAAATGAATATACCCAACATACTTACCATGATCAGACTGGGAATGGTACCCTGCTTTGCGGTAGTGTATCTTTCAAACATTGAACAGAGCTACCTTATCGCAGGTATTATTTTCGTGCTTGCATCGCTTACCGACATAGTGGACGGATACATTGCAAGAAAGTACAACCAGGTGACAAAGCTCGGAAGAATGCTTGACCCTCTGGCAGATAAGCTTTTACAGCTTACGGCACTCGCCTGCCTTGCGGTAGACGGAATAATGCCCTGGATACTTTTCTGCATACTTATAACCAAGGAGCTTATGATGATGCTCGGCGGCGTCAGAATGGCAGGTAAATTTGAGGACGTCATGCCCTCCAACAAATTCGGAAAGATCGTATCCTTTATAGTCAGCTTTTCGATAGCATCTACGATAATCTTCGGCGCATTTATCAAGCCTGCCATACCCCACATCTTTGCGGTGGTGACGGTACTGGCGATAGCGGCGCTTGTCAATTACTTTGTTCTTTACGTCAAGGTAATGCTCAAAAAACGTGACCTGCTGACCGGCCAGCCAACCTCTGCGGATGAGAAGGAGAGCTTTTAGCAAATGGACAGAATGCTCTGTGCAAGGTGCAAAAAGAATTTTGCATCGGTGTTTATAACCAGAATGGAAGATAACGTTCCCAAAAGCGAGGGGCTCTGCCTCAAGTGCGCAAGGGAACTCGGAATAAAGCAGGTCGGAGACCTTATGCAGCATATGGGCATCACCGACGAGGATCTCGAGAGAATGTCAAACGAGATGATGGAGGCTCTTGGCGGCGAGGGCGGTATGTCTGCAATAATGCCCGTTGACTCCGATGACGGAGAAGAGGATGCCAGCAATAAGGCGACGTTTCCCTTCCTTGACCGTCTGTTCGGCGGCCGTCCCCAGGACTCCCAGACTCCGTCGTCTGGTCCCCGTCCCGTACAGCCCTCCGAGCCCAAAAACGGCAAGGAAAAGAAAAAGTACAAATTCCTTGATACCTACTGCGTCAGCCTCAACCAAAAGGCGGCGGCAGGACGTATCGACAGGATAATAGGCAGGGAAGAGGAGATCGAGCGTGTTGTGCAGATACTCAACCGCCGTCAGAAGAATAACCCCTGCCTTATAGGCGAACCGGGTGTCGGTAAGACCGCCATTGCAGAGGGTCTTGCGCTTCGCATCACGTCGGGCGACGTCCCCTCCAAGCTTGCCGACAAGGAGGTCTGGCTTCTTGACCTTACCGCCTGTGTCGCAGGAACTCAGTTCCGCGGACAGTTCGAAAGCCGTATGAAGGGTCTTATTGACGAGGTAATGAAGCTTGGAAACGTCATTCTCGTTATTGACGAGGTACACAACCTTGTCGGAGCGGGGGACGCCGAGGGCTCGATGAACGCCGCAAATATACTCAAGCCCGCCCTTTCCAGGGGAGATGTCCAGGTCATCGGTGCGACGACCTTTAACGAATACCGCAAGCACATCGAAAAGGACTCTGCCTTAGAGCGCAGATTCCAGCCGGTGACAGTAAACGAGCCGTCGGTAGAGGACAGCGTGAAGATACTCAACGGAATCAAAAGCTACTATGAGGACTTCCACAGCGTCAATATCTCCTCCGAGATCGCCCGTTACGCCGTACTGCTTTCCGAGAGGTATATTACCGACAGATTCCTGCCCGATAAGGCCATCGACCTTATAGACGAGGCGGGAAGCTCGGTCAACCTCGGAAATGCCGCCCTTGCAAAGGCGGTATGCCTTGAAAAAGAGCTTGCCGAGGTACGTGCCAAGCGTGACGAGAAGATAAACGATACCTCCGAGGAGGGCTATAGGGAGCTTGCCGACCTCAGAAGCAGCGAGATAAGGCTGCAGCTTGAGCTTGACGGCATCGACCGTACACGCCCCAATATGACCGTAGAGGACCTTGCCAGGGTCATAGAGCTCTGGACGAAGATACCCGCCTCCAAGGTCACCCAGACCGAATTCGGAAAGATAGATAAGCTTGAACAACGCCTAAAGGAGCACATTGTCGGTCAGGACACCGCCGTTTCGGCGGTCGCCGCCGCCATAAAGCGCAGCCGTGCGGGCATCTCGCCCAAGCGCAAGCCGGTATCCTTTATCTTTGCGGGGCCGACGGGCGTGGGAAAGACCGAGCTTGTACGCCGTCTTGCCATGGACCTCTTTGATGCTCCCGAGGCCCTTATAAAGCTGGATATGTCGGAGTTTATGGAAAAGCACAGCGTAAGCCGTCTTATAGGCTCGCCTCCGGGATACGTAGGCTACGACGAAGCGGGACAGCTGACCGAAAAGATCAGAAGAAAGCCCTACAGCGTGGTGCTCTTTGACGAGATAGAAAAGGCAAACCCCGACGTGCTGAATATCCTGCTTCAGATACTTGACGAGGGCAGAGTCACCGACTCCCACGGAAGGCTTGTAAGCTTTGAAAACGCCATCCTCGTTATGACCACTAATGCGGGAAGTACCCGCTCCAGCGGCTCGGCCGGCTTTGGAGGAACGGTGTCGGATAAGACCGGAGAGAAGACCTCCAAGGCTCTTGAGGAGTTCCTCCGTCCGGAATTTATCAACCGTGTTGACGAGATAATAACCTTCAACCAGCTCACGCAGGTGGACTTTGAGTCTATCGCAAGGATAATGCTTGGCGAGCTCAAGGACAATCTCTCCGAGCGGGGGATCGCATTTACCTGCAGTGACGAAGCGGTGGAGTACCTTGCAAGAGAGTCCTACTCGGTCAAGTACGGTGCAAGAAATCTCCGCAGACTCATCCAAAAGAAGATAGAAGACCCTGCCGCCGGCGCAATAATTGCCGGTTATGACACACCGGTGATCGGTATAGCCGTATCCGTGCAGGACGGCGACATAGCCGTAAACACTCTAAACTAAGGAAGGCCTGATGGCAAAGTGAACCGTTTCCAACGTCTCTCGGGAGCCCACATACTGTCCGCCTGCCGCCGTATCGAACGGGTGAGGACGGATAAAAAGGAAGTCATACTGCTTATCAAGCCCTCGTACGCAGGCGCAACGGTAGAGGAACAGCTTGGGATACTCTCTGAGTATTCCGCTAAGGCTGTGTTTGAGGTGTTCGGTTCGACCTCGGAAAATCCGCAGGGGAGAAGATACCATCACATTCCGCCGCAAAACGGTGCTCTTTCGGAGTGTCCCGAGCTCGCCCAAAGGATAGTCTCCGAGGGACACGACCTTGCGGGAGCGGGGTGGAGCTACAGTCCCCTTAAATCAGAGCTTTTCTTTGGAAAAAAGGGCTTTTCCTCCCTTGAGGATGCGGCGGCTGACCGCAGGAGGCTTTGTACCCTTGCAGGCGACCTGCCATTTGTTACGGCCGTCGGGAACACCGAGCTTACTGCCGACGAGTACAGCATATTCGACCTTTTTTCGGCACTCGGAGCGCAGTATATCTGCCCGCGTCAGACCTTTTCGGAGGACAAGCCGGATAAGATAGCGAAGCTTTCGGAGTCGCTTGATAAAATACCTAATATGATAACGGGGTGGGTCATTGCCGTAAGCGGAAGCTCCGCGCTTAAGGCACTTCTTGCCGTACTAAAAAAACACGGCTACAAGGCCCTGTCGGCATCGGAGCTTCTTGCAAGGGCACCCTTTTCCGATATATCGGAGGGGCATTCCTGCTTCGAAGCGACATACCAAATGCTTATGCAGGGACGGGCCGTTCTCTGCCGTGACAATACCCTCAGACCGGGCTCCGCAATATCTGCCGCAGAGGTGTATGCTATGCTTACCCCTCGGGAGATAATGCTCGATTACTTCCGCTCAAGGGTATTTAAGACAGAGCCCGAGTTTGAAGTCAACCGTCAAAGCGAGAAGGACTTCTTCTCTCCGCCCTGCAGGGCAACTACAGCAGGGCTGTTCTACGCCTGCGCAAACGGTTGGGATACACGCTTGAAGTACAAGGCACTGACCCCCTCGGAATTCGCAGGGATACTTGAGCGGATCTGTGAGGGTAGAGATATCGACCTGCAGCTGCCCAAAAGAGACCGCCTTGTCAAGGCGGACGTTATAAATACGCTCTGTGAGCTTATAAAGTGAGATCTTGATTATGGCAAATAAGAAACATCCAGGCAGGAACCGTTCGGGCCATCAGCCGAAAAAATACATACCGCCAAAGCCGGTCGTACCGCCTCCCACCGAGGAGGAGCTGGGGGAGAAGTATGCAGATATGGGCTTGCTCCGTGCAACGCTGCATATCTGGAGGGACTCCTCTCCGCTGACCTTTATTACCTATCTGCCGGTTATGGCGCTTTATCTGGTGTATTGCGTTCTTTGGTTCGGAGCGAGCGTGCTTGCCTTCTTTCCGTCGACCCTTGAGTTCGCAGTCGCCGCAAGAGACATGCTGATGCTCGGCAATTCCTTTGTCGGGGCGGTGGGCGTCCCGCTGCTGCTTTTCATATTGCACCTTGGCTACAATATGAAAAATAAAAAGTACTACTTCTTTAACACACTTCTCTATACGGTACCTGCAAGCTTTCTTTACCTTTTGCTTGATATGCTCAATACCGTAGTTGCGTTTATGTTTGATGTAAATGCAGGACTCATCATCCGTGAAAAGGCGGTGGTAGACCTTGTCGTACTTGCGGTTGCGGTGATATTTACCTTCTTCCTCGGCTGCATTGCTCAGTTCGTCCTGAGCATAAAAAGACAAAGGGACAACCCTCCCTTTACAGGTGTTACGCTTCCCGGGATTAGACAAAGCAGGAGAAAATAGGATATTATATTGGCGAAACTGCACAAATCTTGCTGTCGCATTTTATGCACAATCACAAAAAATCGCTGTTGCGACTTTCCCGTCGAAAAAAAGATTGACAAAAGAGTAACAAAATGATATACTACCTTTAGTCTCATAGGTATGGGATTAATAAGGACTGTTTACTACTGATGATTAGTATATATTTGGAGGGTGTAATATGAACAGGAAGGGAATAAAGTACCTGCTTCTTATTATTATACTTGTGTCTGTTTTGACTGTTTCTGCTTTTGCGGACGTTATGGGCGGTGTTGTCACCGGATCGTACGTCAACGTACGTGCTTCCGCATCCATCGGCGGGAAATGGCTGCAGACTCTCCCCAAGGGAACCAAGCTCGTTATCCTCGGAAAGACGGGCAACTGGTACAACATAAGCTACAACGGTCTTACCGGATATATGAGTGCCGACTACGTCGAGCCCATGGTATCTACCGAGGCTGACCTCGGATATGCAACCGTTACCGGATCCTTCGTAAACCTTCGCAGTAAGCCTACCACCGCCTCCATTGCAATGCGTGTCCTTTCCCAGGGCATGACCGTCAAGGTCCTCGGCATTGAAAACGGCTGGTATAAGGTCGAAAGCAACAACGTCACGGGTTATATGTACGGTCAGTACCTTGAACCCATAGGCGTAAACGAGGAAGACGATAACAGCGACTGGCTGCTCAAAGAGGGTATGCGTATCGTCGAGACCGCAAAGAAGTATCTCGGCATCAAGTACGTTTGGGGCGGATCGACTCCTACCCAGGGCTTTGACTGCAGCGGACTTACCCAGTGGGTCTACAATGAATGCGGTTACACCATCAGATACCGTGTCCAGCAGTACCTCGACGGTGTCGCCATAGATTATGAAGACCTTATGCCGGGCGACCTCGTGTTCTTCTCCACCAACGGCAACGGCGGTATAAGCCACGTCGGTATCTATGTCGGAGACGGTCAGTTTATCCACGCACCCAAGGTCGGAAAGCCTGTCCAGATAACCAATATGGCCTCCGGTTACTACAAGAACACCTTCGTTTGTGCAAGACGCCTCATCACCGAGCCCAACGACTAAATCAGACTACATAAAAAATAACCGTCCGCTTTTACTGCGGACGGTTTGTTTTTTTCTGTTATTTGCCGATCCTTGCAAGAACTCCTGCCTTGCGAAGCAGGCTGTTCAGCGGTTTTGCGATCAGCACCGAGACGACAACTGCAATGCCTGCATTGATGCCGCTTGTTATCATCTTTGCTACGTTAGCCGTTACGGCGGGGATAAATTCGCTTCCTGCAATGACGAGCATAACGATGTTCTTGCCGATGTGGAGGACAAAATAGCTCAACGCGCCGCAGATAGCGCCGATGGCGTTACGGGTCGTAGAAAGCCCCTTGGCACCGCCCGAGTGGGAGATAAAGCCGCATACAGCACCCATGGTAAAGAAAAATACCAGCGTAAAGGGTGCGCTTGAAATATATGCAGGATTGAGAAGGTCAAAAAATACGCTGCCTATTCCCGCAGCCAGTCCGCCGTATATCCCGCCAAAGAGCATACCAGCCACAAGACAGAGTATATTTCCCATCTTGATGTTGGTCGGACCGGTCGGAGTGGGTATCTCAATACGTATAAAATAGGTTGCCACAAATATTATTGCAGCCATAATAGCTACGTAGACGGTCACGTACAGTGCCTTGCGATCTTTCATTGTTTAAGCCCTCTTTACTTTTTGTTGCCGATATTATATAATATATCTGATACCAATAAAATGACCAGATTATAATAAATTTATGGTACCAGTTGGGGGCGGCGAGATGAACGTAGGAATTGAAAAGGGTTTTCTGTGGGAACAGCTTTACAGTCAGCTCAAGGACCAAATACAGCGTGGCGACTACGCTCCCTTAACCAAGCTTCCATCCAAGCGGGAAATGGCGGCACGCCTGGGCGTGAGCATAAATACCGTTACTGCGGCCTATGCAAGGCTTGAGGACGAGGGGTATATCGAGGCGAAGGAGAGAAGCGGTTTCTTTGTCAAGGCCATTGACGAGCTGATACACTTTACCGCCGACCCGATAAAGTCCAAGGCGGAGAGGGAAGAGGAGTTCGAGGCCGATTTTTCACCGTACAGAGTAGACCGTGAGCATTTTCCGTACACTATCTGGCGCAGGCTTTTGCGGCAGAGCGTTGAGCAAACGGGGGAGGATATGCTCCTGCCACCTCCGCCGCAGGGCGATGCATCCTTAAAAACGGCGATATGTGCCTACCTGCGGCAATCGAGAAGCATCGACTGCGATCCCGAATCGGTCATCGTAGGCGGTGGCACGGGAAGCCTTCTCAGAATGCTCTGCGGTATACTTCCCAAGGGGACCATAGCAACCGAGGAGCCTGTATACAGAAGTGCCGAAGCGGTTTTCAGGGCAATGGGGAGGGAGACACACCCCCTCTACGATCTCTCACAGCTGTCAGACTCCGAAGCTGCGGCAATATATCTTACACCGTCCCACCAGTTTCCGCTTGGATACAGCCTTCCCGTTGCCGAGCGTGTGGCATTGCTCAACTGGGCTGCATCCGACAGCGGCAGGTATATTATTGAGGACGATTACGACAGCGAATTTCGCTACTCAGGCCGTCCTCTGCCGCCGATAAAGAGCCTTGACAGGTATGACAGAGTCGTCTATATAGGCACCTTCTCGAAGTGCATCGCACCGTCCCTCAAGATAAGCTACGCCGTGCTTCCCGGAGAGCTTCTTGCGGCATTCTCACCGGTATACCTTTCGGCGGTGTCAAGACTTGAACAGCAGACCCTTGCACTGTTTATTAACGGCGGATATTTTGAACGCCACCTCAACCGTATGCGCTCGGTATATGCAAAGAAGCGTGCTTTGCTGACCGACGTCTTTAGGGACTGTGAGATATTCGGAGAAAATGCAGGTCACCATATCATCGTAAAGCTCCCCGGACTGAGCGAAGCCGAGCTTGTTGACCGTGCCGCACAAAAGCGGATAAAGGTATATCCGATATCACCCTATTTTATGCAGGGCATCCCTAAACAGTATACCTCCTGCGTGATGCTTGGCTACGGCTCTCTTACCGAGTCGGAGATCTCTTACTATGCGTCGGTGCTGCGGGAAGTATGGCAGGTATAATAAAAAGGACCGTAAGGTCCTTTTTTGTTGGAATCCTGCAATAAAGTGTTGACAGATTACATTGACCTCTGTTATAATAAAAGTGCGGAAAGTTCCGCAAATATAACAAAACGGAGGTAAGAACAAATGAAAACAACCAAAAAAGTCCTGCAGATCCTGCTGCCCCTTGTCTTGCTTATGACACTGCTTGCCTCCTGTGGGGGCAAGGAAGACATTCCTTGGCAGAAGACCACCGCCAAAACGAGCGCCACTACTAAATCGACGCCAAGAGCAACGACTACTGCGGCGACCACCGAAGCAACAACAACACCCCCGACCGACCTTACCTTTGGCGGCTATGAGTTCATTATTGCAGGGGAGCGGGGACATGGCGAGAACACCTTTTTTGTCACCTCTGCCACCGACGCTATGACAAATCAGCTCATCCGAGCCTATGAAGCCCTTGAGGCCGAGCTCGACATCGTCATCACCTTTGTCAATCTTGATAGCTTTCCCTATGAGACGATTGCGGCTAACGGCAGAGCCAACAAGGCAACAGCTGATTTCGTCCATCTGCGCCACCAGTACTGGATACCCCTTGCGGTCAAGGGTTATATCAAGCCCCTCAATACCGACAAGATAAAGGCGGCAGGGCTTGACGTATCCGACCCCGAACAGGTCGATATCCATATGACAAACGCCTCCCTTGGGCTTGACGGCGAAAACGTCTGGGCGTTTTCGGTCTCGGGACGGTACTTCAGCGCTCCCTGGGGTCATGCCCTTGCCTTTAACAAACGTCTTTGCGCCGAAGCCGGCTATCCCGCCGAGGACATCTACCAAATGGTCAGAGACCGCGCCTGGACCTGGGACAGGTTCGAGGAGATATGCCGAGCGGTCTCCGACGAGAGTACGGGGATAGACGGGTATCAGATCTTAACTAACGATACCGTTGAGATAACCTCCAATATTCCCATAAATTCCCTCGGAAACGACGGCAAATGGCGTACTAATGCCGACACCGATGAATTTAAGACGGCCGTCGAATGGTTCAACAGAATAGCTAACGACCGGGACGTGAGCGTCGGAGTGGATTATGAATATGGCAGCGGAGACAGGAGGTATAACTTCTATGCGGGGAAGCAGGGCTTCATGGTCCTCTGGTGCGGTGACTTTGGGTATATTTATGGCAAATGCAACACAGTTATGACCCAAGATTACGGCTATATTCCCTTCCCGATGGGACCCAATGCCACCGAGTACAGCCACGTTATCCCCGACCTTTACGGCTTCTCGCTTGAGACGGCAAACAGGAACGTTGATACCTCTGCATACATCATGGGCAGACTTGCATCCGTCCTCAACGACCCCGATGAGTATGCGACCTTTGCAAGAGGGTTTATGCGGGACGATGAGTCGGTCGAGATGATACTTGAATACCTCCTCCCCAATACGTCTTTCAACACCGCAAGACTGTCTGTGGATACCCGTCAGGTAATCAAGGATATGGTCCCGGAGATACTCAGAGCCGACTCCGCAGATGCCGTCTGCGAGACCTTTGCCCAAAGGATGCAGGCCGAGATAGATAAGCTCTTTGGCTATTGATATTTGATGAAAAAAGGACAGACTGAAAGGTCTGTCCTTTTTATATTACTTTCTGGCAAGCTCAAGATCGATCGTGTCGTAGAGGGTGATAAAGCCGCCGTGACGGTCGATGGCCTCCTCGATACGGGCAAAAAACGCCGCTCTGATCGGCTCTTCTATGGCAATATGGTCGGAGTAGGTGCCAAGCAAAGCGGTATATTCGGTGGCAGAAAAGGTGCGTTTACGGTAAAACAAAGCGTATTTTACCTCACGAAATCCGTACTTTTCCGCAATCTCCGCCCGTTCACGGGCTTGCGCCTCTGTGTACTCCGAGGGAGCCTTACTTTCCTTGTTGTAAAACCTATTGTAAAAGTCTCTGTACGCCTTATCTATCTCACGGGACAGCTCGGGATTACCCTTGTCTCGGTAGGGGTGGTTTGCAAAGCGCGCGAAGACACCGCCGTTTTTGAGCATAGAATACACCCTTTCGTACCCTTCCTTTTCGGGTATCCAGTGAAAGGCCGAAGCCGAAAAGACAAGGTCAAATGAGTTTTCCTCAAGCTCGGTCTCCTCAAAACGTCCCGTGATGACCGAAAAATTGACGTATGAACTGAATTTGTCCCGAACCAGCCTCGAAAACTGCTCTCCGTATTCAATTGCAGTAAGCCTGCAGCCCGTTTCGAGAAGGGGAAGGGTAGCCTGACCGCCGCCGATGCCTATCTCGGCAACGTTGCTGTCTGCATTGATGGGGGCATATTCGAACAACGTCCTGTATAATTCATCGGGATAGCCCGGACGCATCTTTTCATAGATTGGGGCTACAGTGTCAAACGTCCACTCAAGTCCGCTCATATATCCACCCCTTCGCCATTGAATTCGGGTATAAAGCTTTCGCTTGCCGCCTCGCCCTCTTGGAAAAATCCGTTTGTGAGTCCGAGCGCAAGGGCGTAGTCGGTAACCGCTTCGTACTCCCTCTGACGAAGCTTGCGCTTAAGCTCCGGGTATTTCACCGAAGGCATGGGTGTGTACTGGCTCATAATGCTGATGTAGATGCTATCGCCGTAGGTCTTATAGAGATATTCAACGATGCGCTTTGAGTCGGAAGAGTGGGAGGGGAGGACAAGGTAACGTACGATCACTCCCGATACCATCATTCCGTCACAGTCAAACCTCGGAGGTCCCGCAAGCTCGACCATCTTTTCTATTGCCCGCTTTGCTATTTCGGGATAGTCGCCCGCCGAGGAGTATTTTTCGGCAATGTCGGGGTCGAAATATTTAAGATCGGGCAGGAATATCCTGACCTTACCCTTGAGCATATCAAGGGTTGAAGGAAGCTCGTAGGCCGAACTGTTCCATACCACGGGAAGCCCGGGGTCTTTATCAAGCGAAAGAGCAATCTGTGGGGTGTAGTGGCTTGGGGTGACGAGATTAATATTGTGCGCCCCTTGGTCCTTGAGGGATGCATATATCCTTTGCAGTCCGTCGATATCGACGTATCGGCCCGCCCCTTTAGGGCGGCTGAGTACAGAGTTCTGGCAGAATACGCATCCGAGCGCACAACCTGAGAAGAACACCGTGCCCGAGCCGTTAACACCCGAAATGCAGGGCTCCTCCCAACGGTGGAGAGAGGCTCTTCCTATGCGTATGCGGCTGTCCTCACCGCACCGCCCGATACCGCCCTGCAGTCTGTCAACTCCGCACCTGCGTGGACAAAGCCTGCATTGACTGAGTGTACCTTCCACCGTCTCACCTCCAAAAACACGATAAGCAAAAACGGCAGGTACAGACCTGCCGTTTATTGGTGGAGATGAAGAGGATCGAACTCTCGACCTTACGGATGCGAACCGTACGCTCTCCCAGCTGAGCTACACCCCCGTGCGAATCTACCAAAATATTATAACATATTTTACGGGTTTGTCAACACCTCGGAGGGTAAATTTTAAAACGAAGGGAGCCCCTGCAATAACAGGGACTCCCTTTATAGCCTTACATGGGACGCTCGGACATCTTAAGCAGTAGCTTGCCGCCCTTGGAAACGGCGTTGACGTCAAACTGCACTCCATCGAGCTTTTCGCCGTTGAGCTCGGCAGAGACAATGTACTTGCTCCTGTCGGATGCGCCCTCGGCGACGATCTCAAACTCGGTCTTACCGTCGGAGATGACGATACGGTCAAATATCGGGCTGCCGAGGTCGTATACTCCGCTGCCGGGGCAGACGGGGTAGAAGCCCATTGCCGAGTAGACGAACCATGCGCTCATCGCGCCGCCGTCCTCGTCGCCGCAGATGCCCAGAGGAGTTGCGGTAAACCACAGCTTCATCAGCTCTCTGACCCTGCGCTGGGTCTTGTGGGGCTGGCCGGAGTAGTTGTAAAGATAGGGGATATGGAAGCTCGGCTCGTTGCCCATGGGGAACTGACCGACAAGACCGGTGGAGTCGGGGAACTGACCGAGGTAGGTAAACTTGCTGGGGCGGGGCTGTTCGATGTAGAGCTGATCAAGTCTTGCGTTGAACTCGTCCTCTCCGCCGAAAAGCTCGATAAGCCCCTCGTTGTCGTGCATGACGTTGAGGGTGTATATCCAGGCGTTGTTTTCGGCAAAGAATGCTCTGCCGCCCTGACCGCCGTCGCAGTAGGGATCAAAGTCGGGCAGCCAGTTGCCGTCGATGGTCTTGGGAGACATAAACTTGGTCTCGGGGTTAAAGAGGTTGCGGTAGTTCTGTGCACGCTTGGCAAAATACTCGGCATCTTCGGTATATCCGAGCATTTCGGCCATCTTTGAAATGCACCAATCGTCAAAGGCGTTCTCCAATGTAACGGCAACACACTGACGGTTTTCAAAATGGTGTACCTCGGGGACGTACTCCTTGCGATCTCTTTCGAGGGCAGGGAAGAAGCCCTTTTCAAAATAGCAACGGTCAAGCTCGGTTATCTCGGCGTTGGACCAGGGGAGCATGGTGCGGCACATAGCGTTGTGCTTGACACCCTCGTATGCGGTCTTGAGGTCGAAATCCATGCCACGTACCGCAGAGTCAAGGAACAGCGGCGCGGTGTGGTTTCCGAGCATTATCGGCAGCTCACCGGTAACACGGGGGAACAGAGGCATCCAGCCGCTCTGCTTGTACATTCTTATGTAGCTCTCGATTATGTCACGGTGTACCTCGGGCTCTATCATCTGCTGCAGGGGATGGGCACAGCGGAAGGTGTCCCAAAGTCCGTCGTTTGTGTAGAACTCGTGTCCCTCGTCGTCGTGAACGGAGTTGTCATAGCCCGACCAGTAACGGCCGTACTCCGAGATGCACTCCATACGGGAAAGGGCACGGTAGATGGCGGTGTAGAAGCACTTCTTGTCGTCCTCGGAACCGCCCTCGACCTTGATACGTCCGAGCTTTTCGTTCCATGCTGCACGGCAGCGGTTGAGGACTGCATCGTAGTCAAAGTCGGGGATCTCACGCTCAAGGTTGTCTATTGCCTGCTCGAGGTCGATATACGACCTTGCACACTTTACGTAAAGTGTGCCGGGCTTGTCTATGCGGAGCATCCAGCAGTCGTGACGGGGAAGATCGGTTGCGACCTTCTGTGCCTTAAAGTCCTCGGAAAGCTCGATCACGCCGATGGCCATGTTTTTATCGCCCCAGATATCAACGCCTACACGGCCGTCTCTGGGCGCCTCGTGTCCGACGGTGATACGGCGTCCGTCAAAGCGGACCTCCTCCTGGACGTAGAGCATAAGATTTACTGCCTTGGGCAGGTCAAAACGGAATATCGCACTGTGACGGTCGGCGGTGAAGGAGGCGTTGATGCCGCTGTCCTCAAGAAGCACGGAGTACTCGCAGGGAGAGGCGGTCTCAAAATCGTGGTCGAATGCGGAAGCATTCTCACGGTAACTGCCGCAGGCGTAGGTGGGCATTATGTAGCAAAATCCGGCGGAGAAGGAGTATATCTTGTCGGAAAGATAGCGATCCTTGCTTTCGGGATTGAACTGTGCCTCTGCCTTCATCATACCGTGAGGCATGAGCACGGTAGGGGCGGTGGAGGTGAGCAGGTGTCCGATGGTGCCGATATTTGTGTCAACGTATTTAACGAGATCTGTCATAACGGATATCCTTTCATTTTGTATTCGTACATATTTATATAATATATTTTTACTCTTGTCAAGTCTGCACCTTGTAATTTTTTGCGGAATATGGTACAATTTAGAAAACGTAACGGTTTAAAGAAAGGGCTGTTTTGAAATATGGCACAGAAAGAAATAAAAAAGCGTTCCGAAGTCGAAAAGCAGTACACCTGGGCGACCGAGGATATGTTTGAAAGCGATCAGGCCTGGTTTGACGCTTTTGAAGCGGCAAAAGCCTATCCCGCCGAGTTCGCATCCTTCCGCGGCAGACTCTGCGAGAGTGCAGATACCTTCTGGAGCTATCTCCAGCTTGTCGATAAGATGGGCCTTGAGATCAGCCTCCTTGCAAACTACGCCATGCGCAAGAGCGACGAGGATACCTCCAACAGCTACTATCAGGATATGCGTGCAAAGCTTATGAGCCTTGACGTTGAGATAGACAGCGCCTCCAGCTTTGACGTTCCCGAGATCCTTGCCATGCCCGAGAGCAGATTTGAAGATTTCTGCAAGGAAAAGCCCGAGCTCGAGCTCTACAGACGCTGGTACTCCAAGCTCGTCCGCCGCAAGGAGCACATCCTTTCGGATGCCGAGGAAAAGCTGCTTGCAGGCGCAGGCGAGATGTCCAACGCTCCCGACCACATCGGCTCGGTCTTCCGCAACGCCGACCTTAAGTTCCCCGACGTTATCGACGGTGAGGGCAACAGCCACCGTCTGACCCAGGGCTCCTACGTTCCCATGCTCGAAAGCTCCGACAGAGTTCTCCGCAAGAACGCCTTTGAGACCCTCTATGCTACCTTCGGCGGCTTCCGCAACACAGCCGCGGCACTGCTTGACGCTCAGGTACGTCAGCTCTCCTTCTTTGCAAAGGCCAGAAAGTACTCCAATACCCTTGAGGCTGCCCTCGACCGTACCGAGGTTCCCGAAAACGTCTACCATAATCTCATCGAGGCCGTCAACGCAAACCTCCCCAAGATGCACCGCTACGTCGAACTCCGCAAGAAGCTGATGAAGCTTGATACCCTGCATATGTACGACGTTTATACACCCGTTGTGGACGATGCCGACAGCGAGATCCCCTATGAGCAGGCAAAGACCGACGTCCTCGAGGCCCTTGAGGTGCTTGGTGAGGAATATGTCGGACTGCTCAAGAAGGGCTTTTCCGAGCGTTGGATCGACGTTTATGAGAACGAAGGCAAGCGCAGCGGCGCCTATTCCTCCGGCGGCCGTCCCCATCCCTACGTCCTGCTTAACCATAAGGACACCCTCGACAGCGAGTTTACCCTTGCTCACGAGATGGGTCACGCCCTGCATTCCTACTATTCCATCAAAAATCAGCCCAACATCTATTCCCACTACGTGATCTTTGTCGCCGAGGTCGCCTCCACCTGTAACGAGGTCCTGCTTATGCGTCATAAGCTTGCAAAGACCACCGATAAGCGTGAAAAGGCGTATCTGCTCAACCACTTCCTTGAGCAGTTCAGAGGCACCCTCTACCGCCAGACTATGTTTGCCGAGTTTGAGCTGACCATGAACCGTATGGTCGAGAGCGGTCAGAGCCTTACCGCCGACGCTCTGTGCAAGGAGTACTACGAGCTTAACCGCCGTTACTTCGGAGAGGGCATGGAGGTCGACAAGCAGATCGAGATGGAGTGGGCAAGAATACCGCACTTCTTCTATAACTTCTACGTTTTCCAGTACGCAACCGGCTTCTCCGCCGCCGTCGCCATCGCAAACCGCATCCTTGCCGAAGGCAAGCCTGCCGTCGATGACTACCTTAAGTTCCTTTCCTCCGGCTCCACCGCAGATCCTATCAGCCTGCTCAAGATCGCAGGTGTCGATATGAATACCCCCGAGCCCGTAAACAAGGCCCTTGAGCTCTTTGAGGAGCTCGTTGACGAAATGGAACAGCTTTTGGCATAGTATACAGATAGTATATAAAAAGCTCCCGTCCGATTCTGGACGGGGGTTTTTTGCGAAAAACGGTTGACAAAAGAAACCGTATAAGTATAATAAAAAGCATAATCATCTTCGGAAGGGAATGGTGTTATGAGAAGAATGCTATGTTTGGTTCTGTGCCTTGCAATGCTCGCAGGCTGCGGCGGAAAGAAAGCACCTGCCGAAACTACCGCCTCGACACCAACCGCAACATCCTCGGCTACCACCGCCGCTGATACTACTGCGGCAACAACGACCCCCATACCGCCGAGAGACCCTGCCTACAACGTAGGCGAGATACGCATCGGCGACGTCAGTATAACCGAGTATAAAATAGTATTGCCCGAAGATCCTGCCGAGGCGGAGCAGTACGCCGCAGAGGAGCTTATCAAGTATATCAAGCTTGCCACCGGCAAGACCCTTGAGATCGCTGAGTCTGCCGACAAAGCCATTTATATTGGCGGCTATCCCGATGCGGCACATATCGACGACGGCTTTGACATCAAGGTCGTAGACGGAGACCTGATAATTTCGGGAAGCATACCTCGAGGCACCCTCTATGGCGTATACACCTTCCTTGAGGAGTATATCGGCTGGCGTTGGTTTGATTACGACTACGAGGTAGTCAAGGTGAGCGACTTTATACAGATACCCATTGACCTGAACGACCGTCAGAACCCGGTATACCAGATTCGGGCAAGCTATTGGTACAATATAAACAACCATCCCGAATACGCCGCCAAAATGAAGAACAATAGGATGACAGTTAGTTCTCCCGACTATCTTGGCTACATGGAGGGATATACCGGAGGCATGTGCCATACCTTTATCACTCTGGTCTCTCCGCAGAAGTATTTTGAGGAGCATCCCGAATGGTTTACCGCCCATAATGACATCAGAAACGGAAACTACGGCCAGACCCAGCCCTGTCTTACCAACCCGGAGGTATATGAGGTCGTCCTTGCCTCGGTGAGGGAGATACTTGAAAAGAATCCTGATGCCAAGCTCGTTTCGGTTACCCAGAACGACAACGGCAACGTCTGCACCTGCGAAAACTGCATGGCGGTATATCACGAAGAAGAAAGCCACGCAGGTGCGATGATCCGCTTCGTCAACGCTATAGCGGAGGATATCGAAGAGGATTATCCGAACGTTACGATCGATACCTTTGCTTATACGTATACGCGTAAGCCTCCGAAGCTCGCCAAACCACGCGACAACGTACAGGTACGCATTTGCTCCCTAGAGTGTTGTTTCTACCATGCGCTGGACGATGATTCCTGCAGAAACAATCGCGCCTTTATGAAGGATTTCGCAGGCTGGTCGGAGATCTGTGACAACATTGCCGTGTGGGATTATACTGCAAACTTCCATAACTACTGTGCCTTCTTTGCTAACTTTGACGCCATCTACGATAACGCCTCCACCTTTGCAAAAAACAACGTAAGGGGCATAATGGAGCAGGGCAACTATCAGGGGATCAGCGGAGAATTCGGCGCACTGAAGGCCTACCTGCTTGCAAAACTTAACTGGGATCCCTATATGACCCGCGAGGAGTACGAATACCACATCAATGACTTTTTGGAGGGTTACTATGGCCCGGGTTGGGAGAATATACGCTACACCATTGATCTGATACAGCAAAGATATGGCGAGTTTGATTCACACATGGGTATATTCAACGGTACGGCTTACGGCGGACTCAGCCTTGAGGACGTCAAGGAAATTGAGGCCGGGTACGCCGCGGCCTACGAGTTGGCCGACGAGACACAGAAGCTTCATATCGAACAGGCTTCGATCGCGGTCATGATGGCCGAATGGGGCTATTATCAGTACAACGGTATGTTAGACAGGACATACAAGGACAAGGCGTTGGAGATATTTGACAGAATAATCGAAAAGGCTCGCGCTCTTAACGTCGTACACGCAGAGTCGGGTCGAGCCTGGTAGTATACCTGTAACTCTCAAGCTTAAAGCGGAGGCGTATAAGCATGAAAAATACCGTAACCCCAATATTGCTTTTTGTTATGATTCTTTCGATGCTCGCAGGCTGCGGCGGAAAGAAAGCACCTGCCGAAACTACCGCCTCGACACCAACCGCAACGTCTTCGGCTACTACCGCCGCTGATACTACTGCGGCAACGACCCCCATACCGCCGAGAGACCCTGCCTACAACGTAGGCGAGATACGCATCGGCGACGTCAGTATAACCGAGTATAAAATAGTATTGCCGGAAGATCCCGCCGAGGCGGAGCAGTACGCCGCAGAGGAGCTTATCAAGTATATCGAGCTTGCCACGGGAAAGACACTTGAAAAGGCCGAGTCAGCCGACAAGGCGATATACGTCGGCGGCTATCCCGACGAGGCTCTTGTAAACGACGGCTTTGACATCAAGGTGGTCGGGGATGACCTGATAATCTCGGGAAGCAGTGACACCGGCACGTTGTACGGTGTATACACCTTCCTTGAGGAGTACGTCGGTTGGAGATGGCTTGACGGAGATTATGAGGTAGTCAAGGTAAATGATTTTATTCAGATCCCCCTTGACACCAACGACCGTCAGGTACCGCAGATGTGGCTTAGGCAGGCCTATTGGTACGATATAAACCGAGATTTAGACTACAAGGCTAAGATGAAGAATCTGCAGGGCTCGGTGAATGCAGGGGGATTATTTGTGCATACCTTTACCACTCTGATCCCTGCAGAGAAATATTACGCCGAGCATCCGGAATGGTTTTCCTCTCATATGGAGCTTGATAAGGGAAAATACGACCACACCCAGCCCTGCTTGAGCAATCCCGAGGTATTTGAGGTAGTGCTGGCAAAAGTCAGGGCGCTTTTGGAAGCAAGTCCTGATGCAAGGATAATTTCTGTATCTCAAAATGACAACCAGTACTACTGTTCCTGCGAGAATTGCCATAGGATAGACACCGAAGAGGGAAGCCATATGGGCACATTGCTTCGATTCGTCAACGCTATCGCTGAGGCGATAGAGGAAGATTATCCCAATGTCCTTGTTGATACCCTTGCATATCAGTATACCCGTACCCGCCCGACTATAACCAAACCCCGTGACAACGTGCAGATACGCCTTTGCGCAATAGAGTGTTGCTATAATCACACAATGAACGACTCCGGGTGTAAGCTCAACCGCAAGTTTATGGAGGACCTTAAGGCCTGGTCGGAGGTAAGTGAGCATCTTGCAATATGGGAGTACACAACCAATTTTGATAACTACTGTGCGTTCCATCCCAATCTCGAGGTCCTAAACGATAACATGAGGACCTATGCCGAGCACGGTGCGGATAACATC
>JAFXIT010000003.1 GCA_017532825.1 Clostridia bacterium | reverse complement strand
TATATGTGAATTGACAAACAGCAATCCTTGGATGAAAGACCTGTACGATATGTTTGTCAATTACAAGTCATTAGAAGAAATATATCCTCTTTTCGATAAAGTCGAAGAAATAATTATGAATCACTATTCGGGAAATTGAGTTTGGAAACATAATTATTGACAACACTTTGGCGGTTGAATGGTGATAACAGAGATAAAGCAACGCAAAAAACACCCGTAAGAACTCACTACAAACCACCCAATATAAGCAATATTAAATATGTACTTTTGAATGGGAATAATATGATCTACCCTACAAACGGCTTGAATTCCCATTTCAAGCCGTTTTTTGCTCATTTATTGAATTCAAGGAGGCTTTGCCGTGAGAAAGGTATTCGTCGAGGGGCACAGAGGCTACTGTGCAAAATATCCCGAAAACACCCTGTTATCCTTTGAGGCGGCGATCGATCTGGGGGTCGACTGCTTTGAGTTTGACGTCCGCCTGTCAAAGGACGGCGAGGCGGTCATCATGCACGACGGCAACGCCCGCCGCACCTGCGGTGTCGACAAGGCCCTTTGCGACATGACCCTCGCCGAGATTAAATCGGAGCTTGAGCCCGCATATGTTGAAAAATTCGGCAGCGAATTCGTCGGAGGGGGGCTTACCGTCCCCACCCTTGAGGAGGTCTGCCGACTTGTAGACGACCGCCGCAGGGGCATGCCGCTGGGTGTAGAGATAAAGGACTACACCGAGGAATGCGTCGACGTCACCGTCGCCATTCTCAAAAGGTACGGCTTATTTGACAACGCCTGGTTTTACGCCTTTGACCTCCCGACCATCAAGCGGCTCAAGACCCTCTACAACGGCCGTACGATGGGCTATCCCGACTTCCAGATGAAGCGCTGGGAGGAGGGCGGATATGGCTACTACGACGAGATCGGCCTTTCGATGAATCTGGTCAGGTCGGAGGTCTTTCCGATATTCGCATCCAAGGGGCTTCCGATGCACCACTACTGTGCCGACAACGAGGCAGACGTACGGCTCTGCATAGAAAAGGGTGCCGCACTCATCACCGCCAACGATCCCGTACCGCTTATGAAGGTACTTGGCAGACTGTAAAAGGAGTTTTTAGTATGGACCGCAAAAAAGCGACCGCTCTGCGAGGCGGCATAAAGTATATAATTTTTCTTCTTGCGGTAGGGGTTGTCCTTACCCTCCTTCCCCGTGACGAGGCACAGGCCGCTTCGCAGGTCGTCAAGGTCGGCACGCCCGTGCTTGAGCGTCCCGAGCTGTTTCTCCACCGCTCTATGCCCGTCGAGGGCGAGGGAAAGGTCGCGGTATTTCTTATAGACTTTCCCGACGAGCGAAACAACAATCCCGTTGCGACGGTCGAATACTACGACGGGGTCTACTTCAGCGGCACCACCGAGACAAACTGGGGCATGACGGTTGCCGATTATTACAGGGAACAGTCCTTTGGCAAGCTCAATTTGAGCGGCAGGGTATTTGACTGGTACACCGCCCGTCACGAAAAGAGCTACTATGATGATCGCAAGCCCGAGCTCGTTATGGAGGCGGCAGAATATTACGCCTCGCAGGGGGTCGACTTCTCGGAGTTTGACGGCGACGGCGACGGCATTATCGACGCAGTTGCCTACCACTTTGCGGGAGAGTATTCCACAGTGCAGGGCGATTCCTGGTATTACGGCGTCGAATACGGTGCAAGCGGCAGTTTCGGCAGTGTCAGCGGCGTCGGCATCTCCAACTTTGTTCAGATCTATGAAAACGCATCTAACGGTTTTAACAAGCTCATCGAGGTAATATGCCACGAGCTTATGCACTGCCTTGGAATGCACGATCTTTACAACACGACGAATATCGGCATTGATTGTACCACCGACTTGATGTCGTCAAACGATTACGTCATAAACCCCTACACTAAGATACTTCTCGGATGGATAGACACCGTCACGGTCGTCGACGATCCGACCAAGGGTGTACGGCTCGGGTTGTGCGAGGACACGGGCGACGTTGCCATCGTGACCGACGATTTTAGCGGCTTTTTCGACGAATTCTATCTGGTCGCATACAGAAGATACTCCGACACCACCCTTACGGCGGTCATCTGGCATATCGATGCACGTACGGTAGAAAGCGGAACGGCGTTCAAATACAACAACCTCTCCTACCTTCCCCGTCCCGACAGGGGAGCTGCGCACCAGGACCACAGCAGCAACTCGACCTATCTCTTTATAGAGGAGCTTTCGGCTGATCCTGCCTTTGACTTCGTTCTCAACAGACGATATTCTCTTGAGCAGACGGCCTTTGTTGAGGACTCGGTCCTCGGACCCAACAGCATGCCCTCTTCTGACGGACACGACGGCAACTACACGGGTATCCGCATAGACAATTTCGTTGAACACAACGACCAATACCTTACCTTCGACGTTTCCTTTGTCACCGACACCGCCGCCCCCGTTGTATCTACCAAGGAAGACGAGCTTGAGTTCAAGGAGACCGTCAAGCTTCATTTCAATGAGTACATATACCCCGGATCCGCCTCAAAGGACATAAAGGTGACCGACCTTGAGGGCAAGGAGCTTGACGCATCGATCGTATTTGTCCACTATCCCCGAAACGAGATAGAGATCACCTTTAAAGACAGCTCCTATGAAAACGGCTACAAGATCGTCCTTCCCAAAGGATGTGTGAAGGATTCGTCGGGCAACGACTTTGCCGGGGCGACCCTCACCGCATCCAAGGAGGGCTATCTCTTCCCCGCAAGCACGGTCCAGCTTCCCGGCACGGGAGATTATCTCAGGCGCAACGACGGTCTCGGTGTTTTCTTCTTTAACAACGCGGATCATCTGACCGTTATCACCCCGCTCTGGGAGAATCACGTCTCGGAAGCAAAGCTCGAGATCATGCGCCTTGATTACGACGGCAACGTCCTCTCCCAAAAGATCATTGACAATCCTTTCGTCCAAAGTACTATAAACACGGTGCTGCAGACGGGAAACGGCGATTACATCGCCTTTTACGTCCCAAAGGACAGTTTTTGGATAAGCTGCCTGCTCTGCTTTGACGCCGAGGGTAACGTCAAGTGGGCACGTAACGACTACGGCACAGACATCAACTTTGCCCCGTACAGAAGCTCCAATATGACCTCGGGAGATGGACTCATAGTAAACCTCCAGGTCCGCTATCCCTCCTTCCGCCAGAGGCCTGTATACATCGACCCTGCAAACGGCAACATTACCGAGCTTGAGGGGGGACTGTTTGCCTCGGGCTTTACCTATCAATTCCCAAACGGCGACAGACTGATGCAGTTCACCCCCTGGGGAGAGGAGACGGCCTCGACCTTCCAACTCCTCGCTACAAACGGCATCGACACTACCGCTATAAAGGCAGGGACATCCATTGAGGGGAATTTAGAGGTATTGCAGCTTTCTCCCAACAGCGACGGGACCTTCCTTCTCAACTACCTCCTTGACGGCTTTGCGCACGTCACCCTCTTTGACGCCGAGCTCAATGCTCTCAAGACAGTCACTCTTTCACCCATAAGCACCGGTGGCAACGAGCTTAACTTTATTCGGGACGACGGCTTCTGTGAGGCCCTCCGTGTCTACGCCGAGGGCCACGCGAATTCCCAATACCACGTCCGCCGTTACGACCGCTACCTCAACCTGCTCTGGGAGACCGACGTTATCGCAAACTTCGTTTACTACTTCAAGTCCCCCTCGGGCGAGGTGCTTGCCTACAGGTCGATGTATGAGCCCGAGCGCGAGTGCTATATCGACTCCTACGGAAGTGAGGACGCCTTTAAGACCGTCCACGTTCACACCATGATCCGCAGGGCGGCGGTACCCGCCACCTGTAATACCGAGGGAATCAAGGAGCATTGGTACTGCTCGGAGTGCGGCGTACTCTTCCTTGACAAGAACGGCTCTGCCGTCGCCGACGCCGATGCGCTGAGGCTTCCCCTTTCCGAGGACCACGATTTCGGTCAGTGGGTCAGAAAAAGAAATCCCACCTACTACACAAGCGGCGAGGAGGTACGCTCCTGCAAGACCTGCGGCTTGGAGGAACGCCGCACGGTACCTCCCATCCCCATTCCCCAGACCACTGCACCCCAAACTACCGCACCCCAAACTACTGCACCCCAGACCACCGCACCCCAGACTACCGTTGCGACTACTACCGAGCCTCAAACCACGACACCCCCGACGACCGAGCCTGCCACCTCTCCCTCGACCCTGCCCCCCGAGCTTCCGATGACGGCGGAGGCGATGAGCAGAGGCCTTCTCCACGGCTTATTCGTCTATCTCAACGCCCTCAATCCCTAGACCGCCGCCCTATCCTTATGACGGCTGAAATTTAAGGAGGATCCCCCATGAGCTGCAAAAAAAGACCCCTTTTATCGGTCGGCATAAAGAGTATCATATTCCTTCTTGCGGCGGTGATCACCCTTGCCGTACTTCCAACCGACGATGCGCAGGCCGCATCGCAGACAGTCAAGGTCGGCACACCCGTCCTTGAACGGCCCGAGGTCTTTCTCCCCCGCTCGATGCCCGTCGAGGGTGAGGGAAGGATAGCCGTGCTTTTGATAGACTTCCCCGACGCACCAAACGACAACCCCTTTGCGACCAAGGAATTCTACGAAGACCTCTATTTCAACGGTGCAAACACCAACTGGGGGGAGGATTACTCGGTCTCGCAGTTCTTTTTTGAGCAGTCCCACGGCAGGCTCTCCATAAGCGGCGAGGTCTTTGACTGGTACACCGCCCGCCACGAGCAGTCCTACTACGACGATAGGAAGTTTGAGCTTATAGTCGAGGCGGCGGAGTATCACATCTCCAAGGGGGCCGACTTTTCGGATTTTGACGGCGACGGCGACGGCGTCATCGACGGACTTATCTTCCACTTTTCGGGAGAGTATTCCGACAACGACGTTAGCCACCCCTGGTACAACGGCAGAAACCTCTCTACCGCCACCTCCTTTGGACAGATTGGCGGTGTGTCCCTTAAGAGCTACATCCAGATCAAGGAGGACGCCACCGGCACCCGCTCCAACCTGCTTGACATTTCCTGCCACGAGCTGCTCCACAGCCTCGGTATGCCCGACCTTTACGGCAGGACCACACCCTTCCTCACACCCATCACCGACATTATGGGCGAGACCGTCGTCAAGGAGCTAAATCCCTACACAAAGCTCCTGCTTGGCTGGATAGACGAGGCCAAGGTCATAACCGAGCCCACCCGAGGTATCCGCATTGACGGAAACGACGATAAGGGCGATCTTGCCATCGTGACCGACGAATTTGACGGCTTTTTGGGCGAATTCTGGGTCGTCTACTACCGCCAGTACGAGGGCTACATCACCCCCGTGGTGCTAAAGGTCGACTCCCGCATAGGCCCCGACGGGCAGTTTATCTGCGACAACCTTGCCTACGACGTCCGTCCCGACAAAGAAGACATCCACCGCCAGGGTGAGGTATCACCCTATCTGTTTATGGAGGAGCTTTCCTCCGACCCGACCTTTGATTTCGTGCTTCGCCGCCCCTTCAGCCTTGAAACGACGGCCTTCAAGCCCGATTCCGTCCTCGGCCCCGACAGTCTTCCCTCCTCCGACACAAACGAAGGTCGCTTTACCGGCATACGTATGACCAACTTCGTTGAGTACGACGACAAGTATATGCTCTTTGACGTGGATTTCGTCTCCGACACCGCCTCGCCCTACCCCGTTACCGATGAGGACGAGCTCAAGCTTGACAAGACTATCACCGTCGACTTCAACGAATTTATCTACCTCGGCGAGGGCACTCCGTCGATAAGCGTTACCGACCTTGAGGGAAACCCCCTCGATGCCAAGGTCATCCTCCCCCACTACCCCCGAAACCAGGTGGAGATAACCTTCAACACCGACGCCTACGAAAAGGGCTACAAGATAGTCTTCCCCGAGGGCTCTGTGCGTGACTCGTCGGGAAACCCCATCGCCCCGACCGTCCTCACCGCCTCAAAGGACGGGCATTTCTTCCCGACCTCCGAGACGATGCTTCCCTCGGTAGACCCTCTTTTAAGGAACAACACCCTTTTTGACGCTCCCTTCTTTGCCGACGGCGAGGGCTTTACCATCATCACCCCCCTTTGGGAGGAAAAGAGCCACGCTCTGTTTGAGTTTATGCGCTGTGACCTTGAGGGCAACGTCCTCATCCACAAGCTCATCAGAAACCCCTTCCCCGCTCACGGCAGCTCCGCCACCATCCAGGCGCCCGACGGCAGCTTTATCATTATCTACTGCGCCGAGGGTGCGCAGTGGAACTCCTCGCTTATATGCATAGATAAAAACGGCGAGCTGCGCTGGGCAAGGGACTACGGGGAATATACAAACTTCTATACATATTCCTACTTCCCCTACAAGGACGGACTTTTTATCCGCTATGAGACGAGGTACCCGACCTATGCTCCCCACCACGCTCTGCTCGACCCTGCCACGGGCGACATTACCGACATCCCCTTTGGCGAGGTCACTATCTCCGACGGTCTAAACTGCCTATTTCCAAACGGCGATCAGTTCAACACCTTCCGTTCTGCCGACGAAAACGGCTCGCCCACGACCGTCCTCCAGATAACCCCCGCAAACGGGTATGCCTGGAGAAGCGCCACCTATGAGGGGCGATGGGAGGTCTTTACCGCACACGCCTACCCCGACGGCAGCATCATCATCGGTTACACCGAGGACGGCTACAACTACGCCGCACTCCTTGACGGCTTCCTCAACCGTATAAAGACGGTAAGGCTCTCACGGCAAAACGACGGCGGGTCAAATATCTTCTTTATCGGCGAGGAGGGCTTCTACCAGCTCTACCGTGAGCAGGGCGAATCCCACGACAACAGCATCTTCAGCATCCTCCGCTACGACCGCTACCTCAACAGGATGTGGGAAAGCGACTCCCTTTCAAACTTCGTCTACCTCTTTAAGTCGCCCTCGGGCGACCTCCGAGCCTACCGCTCGGCGCTCAAGCCGTTAAGGGAGTGCTATATCGACTTCTACGGAAGCGAGTCCGGATTTGAGACCGTCCACGTCCACCAATTTGTCTACCACCGCTACTTTGAGGGAAACTGCGTTTCCAACGGACACGAGGAGTACTGGCAGTGTACCGACTGCGGCGGCATATACATAAACGGCGGAGAGACCCCCGTCGGCTGCCTTTC
The DNA here is from genome assembly GCA_017532825.1 of Clostridia bacterium. GTDB lineage: Bacteria > Bacillota > Clostridia > Oscillospirales > QAMX01 > RGIG6452. Next base: position 13,718 of record JAFXIT010000003.1, on the reverse strand, counting down.
GGATATTATCCTTTTCCCAAACGGAAAGCACGAATTTGACCCCTGGCACACCGACCCAAACAACGACCAATGGGACTGCCACACCTGCAGACAGTGCGGCTTTTCCGAGCAGCGTAACAGGCCGCAGCCGTCCTTTGGACTTTCTGCGGCAGAAAAGGCAGTGACAGAGGGGCTTTTAAAGGGTCTGACTGTCCTGCTCGGAGCTTAATAAACGGAGACGAATATGACAAAACTTTGCATTTTTGACCTCGACGGAACGGTGCTTGACACCGTCGGCACCATCGCCCACTACGGAAACCTTTCCCTTGAAAAAAACGGCGTTGAGCCCATCCCCGTAAAGGAATACAACTACCTCGCAGGCGACGGAGCGAGGGTGCTTATAAGGCGGATGCTCGAATTCCGCCGCAGCTACACCCAAGAGCTTTGGGAAAGGGTCTATTCCGACTACATGACCGCCTACGACCTGGCCCCGACCCTCGGCACCTCGGTCTTTGAGGGGCTTAAAGAGGTGCTTGACAGCCTAAAGGGCAGGGGCATCGACCTTGCGGTGGTCTCAAACAAGCCCGACCCCGCCGCAAAGGCGGCCATCAGGACCTTCTACGGCGAGGGGTATTTCTCACCCGTCATCGGAGCAAGCGACGGCCTACCCCTCAAGCCCGACCCCACGGCGGTCCTTGCCCTGGCCAAGGCAAAGGGCGTATCCGCCGCCGACTGCCTCTACGTGGGCGACACCTCGACCGATATGCTCACCGGAAAAAGGGCAGGTATGTTTACCGTAGGCGTCCTTTGGGGCTTTCGTGGACGTGAGGAGCTGCTCGAAAGCGGCGCAGACGCCATTATCGAACGTCCCAAGGAGCTTTTGAAATACATTTCGGAATAAAGGAGCGACAAAAATGAAACGGAGAGCTGACAGCGCATTCGGACTGCATTTTGACTTCCACGCACACCCCTCACAGGGCAAGGTCATCGGCGAGACGCTTAAAGAAGAAGACATCCGTGAGATCTGCCAATCCCTCCGCCCCGACTTTATCCAGATCGACTGCAAGGGACACCCCGGCTATGCGTCCTACCCCACCAAGTGCGGCAACGCTATGCCCGAGTTTAAGGGCGACCCTCTGGCGCTCTGGCGCAGGGTGACGAAGGAAGAGGGCGTAGCCCTCTATATGCACTATTCGGGGGTATGGGACGGCAAATATTCCGAAGAACATCCCGAGGATACCGTCATCCGTTCCGACGGCACCCTCGTGCAGGGCATCACCCGGCCGCTTGGCAGATATGACGACGACCTTCTGATCCCCCAGCTCAAGGAGCTTGCGGGGGTCTACGGAGTTGACGGCGTATGGGTCGACGGCGAGTGCTGGGCGGCTCGTGCCGACTACCGCCCCGAGACTGTCGCTCTGTTTGAAAAGGAGACGGGCATCAATCTTAAGGGCCTTATCCCCGCAAAGAGAGACGATCCCTACTTCTTTGAGTACAACGACTTCTGCCGTGAGCTCTTCCGCCGCCATCTGCGCTACTACGTCGATGCCGTCCACGCCGAATACCCCGATTTCCAGATAGCCTCCAACTGGGCCTTCTCCGACCACATGCCCGAGGCCGTATCGGCAAACGTCGACTTCCTTTCGGGTGACTTCAATCCCTGGAACTCCTTCAACGTCGCCCGCTACGCAGGCCGTGCTCTTGCGGGACAGAACCACCCTTGGGACCTTATGGCCTGGAACTTCCGTGCGCAGGCCGAAGGCAAGCCGGGCGGTCTGCCAAAGCACCCCGTACAGATCATGCAGGAGGCCTCGACCGTACTTGCCGTGGGCGGCGGCTTCCAAAACTATATAACTCAATACACCGACGGCTCCCCCCGCATGGATCAGATACGCCGTATGAAGGAGGTCGCCGAATTTGTCCGTGCAAGAGAGCCCTTCTGCTTCAGGGGCAGGGCCGTCCACGAGGCGGTCATCCTCCTTTCCACCTTTGACCGCTACCGTGAGATAAACAACCTCTTTTCCCGTGGCGGCTATGAGAGGATCGTGGGACTTACCGCACTTTTCTGCGATGCGGGTCAGCCCGTCGAGATCGCAAGCGAACACACCCTCCACGGCCGTTGCGCCGACTATAAGCTGATAGTTATTCCCGAGCTGGCCGTCGGTCTTGAACCCTCTATGATAGACGAGCTACTGGCCTACGCCGAAAACGGCGGAAGTCTGCTCCTGACGGGTAAAAACACCTGCCGCATTTTTGAGCAAGCGGGGCTTCCCTTCACCGTCGATTCCGACAATCGTGACGGGCAGTGGCGTTGGGTCTCTGTCGACCGCAAGGAGGCAGGTATGCTCTGCGACGCCCACACCGTCACCGCAGACACCGCCGAGACCGTCGTTTGGTACGACCAAGCCGATCCTGCCGGCGGAGTCATCCTTCCCTACGGCAGGGGCCGCATCGGCGTTCTGGCGGCAGACATCGGATCCCAGTACGGCGATTGTGCGCAGTTTATCCACCGCAAGGCTATCCGTGCCCTCTGCGAAAAGCTCTACACCCCCGCCGTGACCGTCGAAAAAGCGCTCGGCCTGCTCGAGATAACCGAGCTTTGCAAGAACGGACGTACCTATATCCAGCTCGTCAACGCCAACGGACAGCACGCAGGCAACTTCACTGCGACCGAGGATTTCATCCCTCCCGTCGTCGATGTGACCCTGTCGGTAGCCTTGGACGCACCGCCGAAGGCGCTTATCCTACAGCCCTGCGGCAGGGAGCTGCCCTTTGAATACAGCGACGGCCGCGCCTACGTTTTCATCGACCGAGTGGATATTCACAACGTCCTGGAGATCGTGGAGTGACTAAAATGAATTTTTTCGACATTCTTGTCCCCTTTGGCAGGCTTGAAAACGGTGTTTTGGAGATAAGCGAGAGCTTTCGTGTCCGTCTTGAGCCGCCCTGCAGGGAGTACTGCACCCTTTTTCAGATAGAGGCCGACTGCCTTGGTCAGGTCCTTCCGAGGGTAAGCTTTGCGCTGACGGGCGAGGGGCAGTCCGAGCCGCTCTACCATTCTCACACCTATCCGCTCGGAAAAAAGTCCGAGCAGACCCTCCGCATCCCGCCGCTTTTCAGACCCGAGCTGTTCCTTGAGGTCTGCTTTGACCTCCCCGAGGGCGGTCGTCTCCGCATAAAAAGGCTTGAGCTGACCCCCGACCCCGCTCCGAAAGCCCCCACGGGCGGTCTGCGCTTCAACGCCCACCTCGGATTTTGGGGTCTTGCGCCCAACAACACCCTGCCTGCCTTCGAGCTTGCCGCAAGATGCGGCTTTGCCTACTGCATCGCCGTGCCGAAGGTCACGCTCGAGGGGGAGCTTGTCTGCATCCACGACGACACCATCAACAAGACCGCAAGAAACGCTTCGGGCGAGCCGCCCGAGGAGAAGTTCTACGTCAGAGAGCACACCTACGCCGAGCTGTCGGAGTGGGAATACGGCTCATACAAGTATCCCCTTTTCAAGGGGGAAAAGCTGCCCCTGCTTTCGGAGTTTTTCGATATATGCGCCCAAAGCGGTATGCATCCGATGTTCAGCACCCACCCGGGGCTGACAGAAGAGCAGTGGCAGAGGGTACGCAGGATGCTCCTTGAAAGGGAGCTTTTATCCGTCTTCCACGTCAAGAGCTTTCGCATCGAGCGTCTGCAGGCGGCATACGAGGTGCTCGGCACCGATATCGAGGGCTACACCTACGACCGCCGTGAGCCCGACCCTATGGCCGTCAGCGACCTGCTTTCGAGCGGTATCGACACCACCGCCTGCCGCTGCGGCATAGAGCACCGCTTTAACCACTGCACCGAAGAATCCGTCCGTGCCATCACCTCCTCGGGGCTTTTTGCCGCCGCATACGACATCAAGCGGAGGGATATTGAGGAGTACGAGCGGCTTATATCCTACGGTGTGACCGAGTTTACCGAGGACTACCACTGCTCGATGGGGCTTGATTTCTGACACCCCTAACCCGTTTACCGAAAGGGAGCATCTGTTATGAAAGGTCTTTTCCGCATTGTTTTGCTTTTAACCGCCCTATCCACCCTCGCCTCCTGCGGCGGCTCGTCGCACGGCGGTGCGACCTCCGCATCCACGACCGTCGGCTCGACCGCCCCTTCCCACACCACAAGGGACACTACTCCGATATTTCCCGAGGTGACGCCTATGGAAAGCTTTGAGACCTACCAAAACCCTCTGCTTGACTACCGTGACGAAAACGCCTGGGAGGGCTACGGCTTCGGCGACCCCTTCGTTATGCGCTTTAACGGTATCTACTACCTCTACGTCTCCACCCTTGACGGTCAGGTCGGGATCAGGTGCTGGTCCTCCCCCGACCTTGTAAACTGGAGCTACGAGGGCTACTGCGCCACCGACGAGCGCACACGGGGAGCCTACGCCCCCGAGGTCTACTACTATAACGGCTTCTTTTATATGTATACCTCCCCTGCGGGCAACGGTCACTACGTCCTCAAAAGCAGCTCGCCTACCGAGGGCTTTGAGGTCATAACCGACAATATGGGAATGTCCATCGACGGCTCGGTCTTTATCGACAACGACGGAAGCTGGTATTTCTACACCGCAGGCAGCGGCGCTATACGTGTCTACGATATGGACTCCCCCTCAAGTATGGGGACCGAGAGGATCGTCTCCTCGGCGTCGGTAAACGGCGGCTGGACCGAGGGCTCGATGGTGGTCTACCACGACGGCTACTACTACATGACCTACACCGGAAACCACGTCCTTTCCCCCTCCTACCGTATTCTCTACGGCGTTTCGGACAGCTCTCCGACTAAATTTAAGGCAATGCCCGAGCACAACCCCCTCCTTATCAACACCTCGGAGGACGTTTTGGGCATAGGTCACAGCTCTACGGTCAAGGGTCCCGACCTTGACAGCTACTACATCGTCTACCACGCCCTGCTCGACCTCAAGCCCAACCGTACCATGAACATCGACCGCATCGTCTTTAACGGCGAGCGTATGGAGGTCATCGGGCCGACCGTCACCCCCCAGCAGGTCCCCGACCTTCCAGACGTCTACCGCAACTTCACCCTTGAGTCCTCCCTTGAGGGCTGGACCCTTACGGGCAGCCTCGGCTCGGCAGACAACGGTCTCTGCCTCGGTGCGGACAGCCTCCTTGTCTCGGAGCATACCTTTGAGGGCGATTTCACCGCCGAGTACAACCTTACCTCCGTCTCACCCTCTGCGACGGCAGGGGCGGTATTTGCCTACACCGACCCTCAAAACTTCGGCGCCTGCCTCTTTTCCCCCGCCTTGGGGCAGGTCATCATCGAGCTGACCGAGAAGGGTGTCACCACCCAAACCGCAGTAGATACCGTGCGCTCCTTTGGCGAGGCGACACGCTTTGACTGTGTCCAGTCCCTGCAGATAGAGCGAAAGGGCGGAGATTACACCTTTTATATGAACGACCGCCTTCTCTGCACCCTCACCTCAGAGGGCCTTAAGGGCGGCGCCATCGGATATATGACAAGGGGCGGCGAGGCCACCTTGGGCTTTATCGGCGGAACGGCTGCCGTCGGCGGATACGGCGGCGCAGACGCATACAAGACCGTCTCCTCCATAGGCGGCTTCATCCCCGCATACGAAAACACGGAAGGTCTCCCCACCCTTACCCTTGAGCAGGGTCAGAGGGCGGTCTTGGCAGAGGAGGGCGACATCCTTTCCTACCGCATCCTCCCCTCCGAGGGCGGAAGCTACGACCTTGCGGCGCTCTGCTACGGCGACGAGGCCTCGGAGGTCACGCTGGAGGTATACGTTGACGGCAGGCTTGCGGGAAGCTGTGACCTCTCTGCGGTCATCGGCAGGCCGATGACTGCGATCATCCGAAGCCTCACCCTTCCTCAAGGTCCCTGCATACTCTCCCTGCGCCTTGCCAAGGGAAGCCTGCGGGTGGAGAGCCTGACGGTGCGCTCAAGCGCCGAGGTCTCCGAGCTTGGCTCACCCGTCTACACCGACGGCGGCTGGACGGTCTCCGACACCTCCCTCTCGGTCGACGGACCGAGCTTCTGCGGCAAGATCCTCTACGGCTCTCCCAACTGGGGTGACTACGAGGTGGAGCTGACCGTGACACCCAAGGATCTTCCAAGCTGTGACCTGCTGGTGCGTGTTACGAATCCCGGCAATCCTGCATTTTTGGGGCAGACGCCCGACCCCGTGGGCGGTATATACTGGATGGAGGGATATTCCGTCGAGCTTACCCCCGAGAGACTGATACTGGCAAAGCAGAGCTACGGTCGGGAGGAGGTCGCAGGCATAGATATGAGCTTCTCTGCCGACACATCCTATGTCCTCAAGGTCGTCTGCAGGGGTGCAGAGATAGGGGTATACCTCGACGGTGAGCTTATGCTTACCTATACCGACCCCGAGCCCTTTATGCAGGGTATGGTCGGTATGCGATCGCAGTTCTGCTCGGCAGAATTCAGCGGACTGAGCGTCAGACCCTGCCCCTGAGCCTACCAATTTCGTATTGCTTTTTGTCTGTGAATCCCTTATAATATAGGTAGTTTAGTTTTTTCGGAGGCATTTTACCTTGTCCATCATAATGAACCCGACACTCAAGGCAAAAATGCAGGAGTCTCTGGCGGCAGTCCTGCCCATAACGGCTATCATGCTTGCCCTGAGCATATTCCTGGTGCCGCTAAAGGTCGGCACCGTGGTCATGTTCTTTGTCGGCGCACTGTTGCTGATAGTGGGAATGGGTCTTTTCCAACTCGGCGCAGAGATGGCTATGGAGCCCCTTGGCGATGGGGTCGGCACCCGGCTTTCAAAGTCCAACAGGCTCTGGCTTATCGTCCTTATCAGCCTTTTGATGGGCGTTCTCATAACCGTCGCCGAGCCCGACCTGCAGGTGCTTTCAAACCAGGTCCCCTCCGTACCAAACAGCGTGCTGATACTTACCGTCGCCGCAGGCGTCGGTATCTTCCTTGCCCTTGCGGTGGTGCGTATCATATTCAAGATAAGCCTCTCCCGCATACTGATGGTATTTTACTTTATACTTCTCCTTCTTTCCTTCTTTATCCCCAAGGATTTCCTTGCGGTCGCCTTCGACTCGGGCGGCGTGACCACAGGACCCATCACCGTACCCTTTATCATGGCGATGGGCGTGGGTCTTACCTCCATGCGTGCCGACAAGAACGCCTCCAACGACTCCTTCGGTCTGGTCGCCCTTTCCAGTATCGGTCCGATACTGGCGGTAATGGTGCTGGGATGCTTTTTCAAGCCCGAGGACGCCCTTTACTCCTCGGCCGAGCTTTTAGAGGTGCTGACCATGCGGGAGGTTGCAAAGGCCTTCGCCTTTGAGCTTCCCCACTATTTCAGCGAGGTGCTGGTCTCCATCTTCCCCCTCGTGGTGATATTTTTGATATTCCAGCTGGTTATCCACCGTGTCCAGAAAAGGCAGATGCTTAAGGGACTGATGGGCTTTCTCTACACCTATCTCGGTCTTGTGCTCTTTCTTTGCGGAGTCAACGTCGGCTTTGCGCCCGTCGGCACACTGCTCGGAAGCGAGCTTGCCGCCGCAGGACAAAAGTGGCTGCTTATACCCATCGGTATGCTCATCGGCTACTTTATCGTAAAGGCCGAGCCTGCGATACAGATACTCAACCGCCAGGTGCAGACCGTTACCGACGGTACCATCTCGGCGCCCGCCATGAACCGCTGTCTGCAGATCGGCGTTTCGGTCAGTGTCGGGCTTGCGATGCTCCGTATAATCGTAGGGCTTCCCATACAGTGGATAGTCATCCCCGGCTACGTTATCGCACTTGCGATGTCGGTGGTCGTGCCAAAGATATTCGTTGGTATCGCCTTCGACTCGGGCGGTGTTGCAAGCGGACCTATGACCTCGACCTTCCTTCTGCCGCTTTGTCTTGGCTCCTGCGAGACCCTCGGCGGAAATATCATGACCGACGCCTTCGGCGTTGTCGCCCTGGTCGCCCTGACCCCCCTTATCGCCGTGCAGATCATGGGTATCAGCTACCGCATCAAGCTCCGCAAGCTTGAAAAGCTTGCCCCTGCCGCCGTCATCCCCGACGACAGCGACGTCATTATCGAGATAGAGGAGTGAGTCTATGGATAACCACGGATTTCGCCTTTTAGTGCTTATAACCTCACCAAAGCTTGCGGATAAGGCCTCAAAGCTCTACTCCGAGCTTTCCATCCCCGTTCACTACCGTCTGGGCGGAAGGGGTACGGCGACAAGCGAGATGCTCGACATCCTCGGCATCGGAAGCTCCCAGACAAGTCTGCTTTTGAGCTTTCTGCCGACCGACTCGGCAGAGGCCCTGCTTTACCGTCTCAACACCGAGCTTCGCTTCCGCATACCCGGCAACGGCCTTGCCTTTATCCTGCCCATCTCGGGCGCAAACAACATCATCCTCAAGCTGCTGGAGGAAAGCACCTCCCTTGCGCTTGACACTCCCCCCAGAAAGGAAGAAAGCAGTATGTCCGAGCTCAAACACGTACTCATAATCGCCATCGCCGCCCCCGGCTACAGCGAGGACGTCATGACCGCCGCCAAGGCTGTAGGCGCACGCGGCGGCACCATCCTCCACAGCCGCTGTATCTCCGACGAGCAGAAGCTCAGCCTCTGGGGTCTTACCCTGCAGGAGGAAAAGGAGCTTATTCTCATCGTTGCAAACACCGAGACCAAGCTCCCCATCATGCAGGCCATCAGCGAAAGGTGCGGCATCCACAGCGAGGCAAGAGGACTTGTCCTCTCCCTGCCGATAGATACCGTCGTGGGGTTGAGTGAATAATATGTTAGACATCATTTACAGCGACGAGTATATCGTCCTTTGCATAAAGCCCGTCGGCATCGACTCCGAGGACCTTATGCCCCAGCTTCTCTCGGACGAGCTTGGGGGAGATTTCTTCCCCGTCCACCGTCTTGACCTCAACGTAGGCGGTCTTATGGTCTACGCCCGTACACGTGAGGCCGCCGCCGAGCTTTCCGAGGAGATACGCCTCGGTGCCTTTATCAAGGAGTACGTCGCCCTCGTCCACGGTACTCCTCCCAAGGAGGACACCCTGCGTGACCTTTTGTGGAAGGACAGCGCAAAAAACAAGGTCTACGTCGTCAACCGCCGCCGCAGCGGAGTCAAGCTTGCCCTGCTTGAGTACACCCGCAGAAGCGAGGGCGAGACCTCCCTTGTCGAGATACTTCTCCACACCGGCAGAAGCCATCAGATACGTGTGCAGTTTTCAAGCAGGGGCTACCCCATCGTCGGCGACCACAAGTACGGCTCCCGTGACGAGCGTACCGCCCCCTGCCTCTTTGCCCACCGTCTGACCTTCCATTTCAACGGCGTCTGCCGTACCTTCGAGGCTCCCCTGCCCGACTGGGCATCCGAGCGTATGCCAAAGGAAGACTGATATTTAACCTCCCGAAGGGAAATACAACTGCGAAGCAATATCACTCTCCGCATCAGCGGAGAATATCACTGCGGCTTGCCGCAATACCACTGCGAAGCAATATCACTCGTCGCTTGCGACGAATAAAACTAAAAAAAGACACCCTTACGGGTGTCTTTTTTGCTTGCTTATCTGCCGTAATTGGCATCACGGTCTTTGTATTCTTCTTTGTAGGTGTAGTCTTTATATATCCATATTTGTCTGACTACCTCTCCTCCGAACTCATCATTGTACACCTGTTCCCAAGTCTCATACTTTCTATTGCTAAGGACGTATATCACGCCCTTTTCGTACGTTGCGCCGTTTGTCATCGGATACGCATCAAAACCTTACAGATAGCGGAAATAAATCGCCGGTGATTCTGTTCCGCTATAATAGTGCTTATAAATAAAATTCAGTCCGTTAAAGGTCAGATCATCTACGTATACTTCGTCCTTTGAACCACTTTTATCAGCGTAGAAAAAAGATACAACACGAACGACGGCAGGAGTTCCTTCTTCAACGAGTCGGACAAATTCAAACCACTCCTCTTTTCCTGCGTATATATCTCCGCTTTTGTGGGTCACGTAGCCCATTTGTGCCGACAGGTCTATATCGTCGACGGTAAACATTGCCGCAACATCTTCGAGCTTTATCTCGTCCGCACCGTTGACATAGATGTACTCTGTTGGCGGCTCAGTCTCATTTGGTTTCGCTGTCGTAACCTCGGTTAAAGCCGAACTGCTCGAACTGCTCGATGTGCTTTGCACCTCGGTGCCCGTTGTTCCGGACATCGTTGCGGCGGTATACGTGGCGGTCTTCTGCCAATGGACCTCTTCCTTGCTTCCGCAGGAGGCAAGGACGGATAGCAGCAAGACAACGGGGAGCAGTATCTGCCACACTCTCCTCGACGTATTCACTATACGCCATCCTCCTTTATCTTTTCCTTGTAAAACGGTAGCTCATATCCCCGGTCGGATAGAAGCAATTACAGAGAACGATCCTTCGTATCCGCAGGTGGTACATTTAGTATTACTTACATCCGGGGTGTGGGGTTCTTCGACATAATATCCGCACATTCCACAAGTTCTACGGTGATATCCGGTTCCGACAGAGGTCCATGTCCCCAATATATGTGCCGCTTCTTGACTATATCCGCAGGTAAGACACACTCTCTCGTGTGAATACTCATCTAAAGTCCCCCATATGCTTAATATGTGCGCCTCCGAAATAGTGTGTTTACAGGATTCGCATGACCCTATATGTGTTGTTGCCGTTGTAGTCCATCTGAGAAATAGATGAGGAGCCTCTCCATAGAACCCGCATTCTGTGCAGTCGACCTTATGCTTACTATCACCCATAGAAACGCTTTGATGCGCAACAAAATCTCTTTCTTTGCAAATACCACAATAGAACGTATGACTTGCGATATCCTTTGTAAGCGTCCACGAATGAGGTTCCTTAATGTTCTGTATAGGCCCGCGACACAGGCTGCATGTTCTTTGATGATCACTATCATCACAGTACTTCCAGTCGTCGTACTTGTGCACCGTATAGGAATAGTACTTCACATAGCCCCCTGCAGGAATATAAACTGCCGATATGTCATCATGTTCATGTCGATAAGCTCCGCTATCACCCCATTTTGACTCAACTATGATAGTCCCATCAGCTAGGACACTTTTGATTATACCAGAGTGCAAAATATTTCCAGTCGAATCGAAATACACAATTATATTAGCAGCCGATGGGGAAGCTTTTTCAATAGAGGAAGGACAATCAATATAGGTATCTGCAACATTATCATTTATCCACACTCTGTTGTCCGGCGACTCCCAATACCATGCATATGAATGACAGTTATACTTCTCAGTGGCGTCCCATATTTTTATAACATTAGGATGCACCTCTATAATAGCCCTATGTTTGTCCACTGCATAGTATGCCGCTGCATCTCCGGCGTCATCACCATGCCATTCTTGCGCCCCAAACGAAAGACCTCCGTAGGTGTAAATCGTTACATCGGTATGTGTAGAATCGGTCAAAATTTCAGATAGACCTGATGAAATCGCCGCTTGTGCACTTGATTCAAGATTGTTGTAAAAATTAGATAGCTCATATTTTCCATATATGGCAGATTCTATTTTCTTTTCAAGTGTAATCCTTGCAAGATTTGCAAGATTTTGTATTTGCTCATTTGTCAATCTGTTAAAATGTACGTTTTTTCCCAATAATACTTCTAAAAGCAACGGCGCAGATCTGCCAAGAAAATAATATTCTCCTTCGTCCTCCATAATTTGGTCAAAATCTAGAGAAAAATAACAATTTAACAACTCAGTCCCCGAGTCACTTCTAGACTCTAATTCCACCAAAGTGTTAAAATTATTTTTGATTCGTTCAAATGCCGCACTGTAGTTCCTGTCAGAGGCTAAGAATATTTCGTATATCGCCGGGGTGCTAAGGACGGCGCGTACCAAATATTCTGTCGTAACAATTTCAAGCAAGGATTCCGGCAGTTGTGTTGCGGCAATCTTTTCACGGTAGGTCGTTGCCGTGGCATAATCAGGAAACACAAGCGTCGGGTCATAGATGGACGGTGCTGTTACGGTGTCATCGCTGTCGATCGGCTCTTCTGCCAAGCTTGTACTCGGCAGTACGGCAAAAAACAAGGAAAGCACTAAAAACAGGGATAACGTTTTCTTTAGCTTGCTGTGTTTGAACATGTCGGGATCCTCCTTAAAAATATTTTTGGAAGGAAATATTTTACTCCTCCTGCTTTTATAATATCATACAGGTATTGCTCTTGTCAACAAAAACCCGTTCGGCGTGTTACACAAAGATTGTCCGTTCAAATTGTGCAGTGCTACAAAAATCCCGGGCAGAATTTATAAGGATTGACAAAGGAAGTGAGTTTTTGATATAATAAAAAAAGATAGGCTGTACGGCCTATCTTTTTTGTATTGTAAAAGACTCCCTTTTTCAAGGGAGTCTTTTTTTGTCGGCTTCTCAGTCGAAGAATATTTCCTTGCCGGTGCGGGCGGATTCGTAGACGGCGTTGATGATGCGGACGGCCTTGGTAGCCTCCATGGGGCCGACCATGGGGTCACGGTCGAAGCGGACGGCGTCGATCATATCCTGGACCTGGTAGGCGTGTCCCCTCAAGGTGATGGCGGTGGGGTCGGCGCTTCCTGTGGACTTGACTGCACCGTACTTTGCAAGCATCTCCCGCTCCTCGGCGACGATCTCCTCATGGGTGGCGCCGTCACGGCAGATGCACCAACGGATGAGGGTCTCGGCGTCGACGTGGATGGAGCCCTTGGTACCGGTCAGCTGGATGTCGGTACCAAAGCCCGGCCTTGCGCAGGTGGTGGAGATGAGGTTGACTATGGCGCCGCTTTTGAACTTGACGATCGAGTTGGTAAAGTCCTCGGTCTCGATGTTGTGGTTGATGATACGGGTCTCGGAGCGGATGGAGGCAACGTCACCCAGCAGCCACTGCATGATGTCGACGGTGTGGACGCCCTGGTTCATAAGCGAGCCGCCGCCGTCCATTGCCCAGGTGCCTCTCCAGCCGCCGCTTTCGAGGAAGTACTCGTCGGTGCGGTGCCAGTTGACACGGAAAAATCCGGTGAATATCTCGCCGAGGTCGCCGTTTTCGACGGCCTTCTTGACCGGCTCCATAACGGCGTTGCGGCGGTTCTGGAAGATGCCGCCGACCTTGAGACCGGTGCGGACACGTGCCTTTTCGATCTCGAGGATGCGCTCGACCTCGATATCCATGGGCTTTTCGACCAGAACGTGCTTGCCTGCGTTGAGGGCACGGATGGCAAGCTCGGCGTGGGTTCCCGAGGGGGTACAGACCGAGACGACGTCGATCTCGGGATCCTTAAGCATCTCATCGAAGTCGCTGTAAAGCTTGAGATCTTCGGGGTAGGTTCCTCTCTCCTTGAGGATATTTACCATTCTGTCAAGGCGGTCTTGACGGAGATCGCAGACTGCGACGAGCTTACCGCCCTTTGCGTCTGCAGCTGCGGTGACGTGATTTCGGCCAACACCCAGGCCGACTACTGCGTAACCAACGGTCTTTTCCATTTCTATTCTCCTTTTTATTTACTTAGACTGTCCGAGGAAGCCTGCTATGTTGTTATAGGATGTCCGGAGGATGTCCCAGATGTCACGGGGATACTCCTCGTGCTCGACGATGAAGGCCTGACAATCGGTCTTAAGGAGTGCGGCGGTGACCTTTTTCCAGTCGACCCAGCCCTCGCCGATGGGCATATCACGGCGGTTGCCCGCCTCG
>JAFXIT010000040.1 GCA_017532825.1 Clostridia bacterium | reverse complement strand
GTCTGTCGGGAGATAGACGTCGGCAAATTCTCTTGCAAGCTTTCTGATGATCTGGATCTTGGGATCGAGGTCTATTCTGAAGAACTCCTTCTCGGTGCCGGGAATGAGGAAGGGCTCGATTATCATTATCTTTGCATTTGTCTTTTCTTTAATTGCCGAAAGAACGGTACGGTAGCGCTCCTCGAATACCTCGTTGGGTATCCAGTCACGCTCTGCGGCGTGATGCCAGGTGTCGTTGACACCGATCATGATAGATACGATGTCGGGCTGAATGTCGATAAAATCGGCCTGCAGTCTTTCTACGAGGTCCTTGGTCTGGTTTCCGCTGATGCCGAGATCAACGAACTCAAAATCGATTTCGGGGTACCTTTCCTTGAGGTACTTTGCCGCATAGAGCGGATACCCGTGTCCGAGATCATGGATATCGTCACGGTTGCGTCCGGCATCGGTAATGCTGTCACCCTGGAATAATATCTTCATAACAAATCCCTCCGTATAAGCGGTAGTTTGTTATATTCTACTATCGACAGATACCGTTGTCAAGCAGACTTCTTTTTATTTTCGAACTTATTTTTCCAATAGTCCCGTCCGTATACCAATATCTCGGCAAGCAGACACACGGGCATTGCCGCAAAGAAGTCGACCGCAGAGTGCTGCTTGATAAACATGGTCGAAAGGCAGATGAGAATGACCGCAACAACGACAAAGCACTTCCACCACCGCCAGGCGTACCTCTGCTTTACCCACACCGAGGCTATGCCTACCGAATAGGCAACGTGCAGGGAGGGACAGACGCCGGTATTGGTGTCAAACCGATAGAGAAATCCCACGCATGCGGTAAGGAAATTGTCTCTGGGAAACACCTCGGGGCGGAGGTCCTGACGTGTCGGAAAGACGATATAAACAATCATTGCGGCGGCCTGGGTGATCATAATAAAGGTCTGCAGCCGCTTGAAGCTGTCCACGTCGTAAAGGGCAAAATACCCAAGCGATACCACTATAAGGAGATACCAGAAAACGTAAGGCAGTAAAAACCACTCGCAAAAGGGTATCACGTCGTCAAGCCACATGTGTACCGGAGTGCACTTTTCGGCGGGGATAAGGTTTTCGGTAATGAAATAAAGTGCAAAGTAGACCACCCAACCAAGCAGCAGCTTAAGGTGGGAGAAGCGAGGCTCGTTCAGCCTGGAAAGTCTGAATTCACGGTAGTCAACTACGGGCTTCTTCATTTTCTTCCTCCGTGAGTTTATTTGAGGGGTAGAGCTTTTTGGGTATGTTGCGGTAGGGCACCACCGTATGCTCGGGAAGGGACTCTGCAATTTCGGTTATCGCATCCATCAAATACTCGCAGATGCGGGTCCTTTCCTCCTCTATCGGGCTTTCCGCATTGAAGCGTATCGGCTCGCCGAAATACATCTTTTTGAGCTTCGGGGCTATATACATCGGAACGAAGGCAAGCTCCTTGCCCGTACGCCTGTAATAAAGCCTCGCCACGTCCACGAATCGCTCCTGGAACTGATATACCACGTGGTTTCTGCGGATATCCTGCTCGGGGAAGATAACGACGTTCTCCCCCTCCTGCAGATGCTCTACCGTGCTTTTGAAGGTAGAAAGTATCCTTGCGTCACGGTAGACCCCTATGGTGTTTGCATTATTGAACACCAACACCGACAGCGGAGCGATAACGTAGGAGGCGATCCTGTAAAACCAATGGGTGTAGCGGGGCTTTTGGGACCAGAAGTCCTTAAAGGCATACCCCGGCACCTCCTTAAGCGCCATCATCTCCCCTGCGCACCATGTATAGTGCTCCCCCGGAGCGTAAAACTCGCAGGAGATGGGTCCGTGCAGCTGACTGTGGTTTCCGACCAGAATGACAGGCTCGTCCGGAATCGCCTCCGGCTCGACGGCCTCTATCTTCGGATATACGGTTTTAACAAGCCATCTCAAAGGTCTGTAGATGGGCGTGACCTTTTTCTTTCCCATAGAAACCTTTCCTTTCGGTGGGTATCGGCTGATAAAACAAAAAGCATCCTGTGCGGATGCTTTCGTTTTGGTGGACGCTAAGGGACTCGAACCCCTGACCACTCGCACGTCAAGCGAGTGCTCTACCAGCTGAGCTAAGCGTCCGTCTTGCGGACAACGACGATATTATACACGCTCCCGTCGGTTTTGTCAATCCCTTTTTTAAAAAATATTTGTATATTTTTTTCGGCTGTGGTATAATCTTCCCGTAGCTATCGATACGAAGGGAGAACGATATATGAAGACTATAAAGAATCTGCTTGCCGCTGCCGCAGCCGTAGCAGGCACCGCCGCCTACGCCGTAAAGCCCAACAACCGCCGAGCCGCCGCAAAGAGGTTTGACGGTCTGCTCTATGCCCACCGCGGTCTCCACGGTGAAAACGGTCCTGCCGAAAACTCCCTTGCAGCGTTTGCCGCCGCCCGTGCGGGCGGATACGGCGTGGAGCTCGACGTCAGACTCACTTCTGACGACCGTGTAGTGGTCTGCCACGACGATGACCTTACCCGCCTTTGCGGCAGGGAGGGACGCATCAGCGAGCTTACCTACGCCGAGCTTTCGGAATATACCCTTTCCGACGGACAGCACATCCCCCTCTTCGAGGAGGCTCTTGAGGTGTTGGCCGACTCCCCCATAATCTGCGAGCTCAAAAGCAGCGGTCGGATGCAGGCCCACCTGTGCAAGCTTACCATGGACGTTGTCGACCGCTTCAGCCCCGTTCTTTGCATTGAGTCCTTCGATCCGCAGGTGGTACAATGGTTCAAGGTAAACCGCCCCGAGATCGTCAGAGGACAGCTTGCCTGCCGTCACAGCCTCGACCCCAAGCACCCCGATCTCAAAAAGCTTGCCTCCGCCAACCTTGTGCTGAACTTCTACGGCAAGCCCGACTTTATTGCCTACTGCCATACCGATACCGATATGCCCGGCTTTGCCGCCTGCAAGAAGCTCTACGACCCCTTCTGCGTTGCCTGGACGGTCTGCTCCCGGGAGGAGCTTGACGCCGCAAAGGCCAATTTCTCGGCATTTATCTTCGAGGGCTTTATTCCCCAAAGCCTCTGAATCTCGTAAAACACACCGGAGGAATGCATAATGTTGCTTAACGGAAAATGGACCGTCAGCGGCAAGGACTGTAAAGGCAATCACTTCACAATCCCTGCAACGGTGCCCGGATGCATCCACACCGATCTGCAGACCGCAGGCATTATAGGAGACTTCTATTGGCGTTAAAACTCAAGGGACGTTCAATGGATAGAAAGAGAAGATTTCGTCTACAGCAAAAGCTTCTCCGTCGACACGACCGAGGAAAACAGCTATCTCGAGTTTGACGGTCTGGATACTTATTGCGATATTTTCCTCAACGGCAGATGCATCGGCAGCGCAGAGGATATGTTTATCCGCCACGAGTTCGCCGTTGACGGCATACTTGTAAAGGGCGAAAATCTGCTTGAGGTAAAATTCCGCTCGGCAGTCAATGAAGTGGCCCAAAAGCCCCTCAAGCCCGCCGCTTTTACCGCAGAAAGGCTCAATACAAGGCGTATTCAGTGCACCTACGGCTGGGACTGGGTCGACCGTTTCGTCACCGTCGGCATCTTCCGTGACGTGAGGTTGGTAAGCAGAAAGCGCAACCGCATTGAAAACGTCTACATATACACCTCCGACATCAATCCCTACTCCGCCCAGCTTACCCTTCGGGTCGACTTCGGCGAGGTGGTTGCAGGCAGCGAGAGCCTCACAGAGGTCATCACCGCCCCCGACGGATCGGTCGTCTTCTCCAAAAAGCGTACTATCCTCCGTGACCGCATAGACGAGGTCATAGATATTCCCTCTCCAAAGCTCTGGTATCCCAACGGTTACGGCGAACAACCGCTGTACAGTCTTTCGCTTTGCACCGATAACTGCCGCAAGGCCGTCACCTTCGGCATCAGACGCATCACTCTTTTGCAGCTTGAGGACGCCCCCGGCAGTTCCGAGGAGGCACTCTGCCGCCAAATGCAGCAGCTTGACTACCTCAAGGAGCTCGACCGCAACGAAAAGACCTCGGGATTTACCCTTCTTTGCAACGGTGTACGTATAATGTGCAAGGGGGCAAACTGGGTACCCTGCGAGCCCTTCCCCTCTGCGGAGACACCCGAGAAGATATCCGCCCTTATTGACCTTGCCGCCAAGGGCGGAGCCAATATGATACGAGTCTGGGGCGGCGGTATTTTTGAGCAGGACTCCTTCTATGACGCCTGCGACAGAAAGGGTATACTCGTCACCCAGGACTTTCTCATGGCCTGCGGCGACTATCCCGAGGACGAGGACTGGTTTATAGAGGCTCTGAAAAAAGAAACACGTGAAGCCGCCCTCAGGCTTCGCAACCACCCCTGCCTTGCCTGGTGGTCGGGCGACAACGAAAACGCCGTGCGCGGCAATGAAAATTCCGACAGCCACACCGGCTACAAGGCCGCGACCTACGGCATAGAGCCGATAATATCCGAGCTCGACCCCGCAAGACGTTTCCTTCCCTCCTCCCCCTACGGCGGAGATATGTTCTGCTCTGCGACCAAGGGTACAGGACACAACACCTACTTCTTAGGCAACATCTTCAGATATATGCGTGAGAGCGACTTTTCCGACTACCGTGAATTTTTCTCAAGCTTTATCACCCGCTTCAGCGCAGAGCAGGCCGCCTTCGGTCTTCCCTTCGTCTCAACCCTCAGAAGGTTTATGACAGAGGAAGACATCTTCGGAGAAGACCGGAGCGTGTCCGAATTCCACATGAAAAACAATCCCGCCCTCGGCGAGACGACGCTTTTTGAGTACGTAAACATAATGGCTCAAAAGATATTCGGCAAATATACCGACCCTGCCGACCGCATAAGAAAGCAGCAGATGCTCCACTGTGAGTGGATAAGGCTCACCTTTGAAGCCCACCGCAGAAGAAAGTGGTTTTCCTCGGGGCTTGTCTACTGGATGTTTAACGACTGTTGGCCTGCGGCAAACGGGTGGTCTCTTGTCGACTACTATACCTCTCCCAAGCCCGGCTACTACGCCTTTAAGAGGTGTGCAAAGCCGGTTATCGCCTCCTTGAGCCTCAAGGACGGCAGTCTTTCGGTGCACATCTGCAACGACGGCGTCTCCGCAGTTTACGGAAGCTGCAGGGTGTATCTCTACGACGTCGACAGCGGCGATGAGCAGACGGTAGGCGAATTCTTCTGCCGAGCCTCGGCAAACTCTACCAAGGAGTTTCCGCTTGAGAATTCTGCAGACATACTCTCGGAGCTCACACCCTCACGCATCCTCCTTTGCGACCACACCTCCCCCTACGGCAACGACAGGGCGATGTTCATCCCAAAGAGATTTTCCGACCTTCCCATCACCTACACCGAGCCGAAGGTCACCGACAACGGCGACGGCACTCTCACCGTCACGGCAGACAGCTTCCTCCCCTATGCCATCGTCGATCACCCCGGGCTTGAGGACAACTGCATGACCCTTAAAAAGGGCGAATCCGTCACTGTCAGAATATCCGAAAAATAACCGATCACAGAAACGAGGTCTTTTCCTTGCGTTCCCGTTTTTCCCTACTGCCGACAATATTTGCTCTCGCCTGGCCTACCATGCTTGAACAGCTTATGCAGACGGCTGTGCAGTACGTTGACACCGCAATGGTCGGTTCTCTCGGTACCGAGGCGACCGCCGCAGTCGGCTCTACCGCAACGGTAAACTGGCTGGTCGGAAGCACGGTGTCGGCCATCGGCGTCGGCTTTTTGGCGTTCATATCCCGTGCCATAGGCGCAAACGAGCTCCAAAAGGTCAAAAAGGCGTCGGCCCAGGCCGTTCTTGCCGTCATAGCCGTAGGAGCGTTTTTCACCGCCCTCACCCTTTCGCTGAGCGGCTTTGTCCCACGGTGGATGCAGGTCGACCCTGCGATACGTCCCATTGCGGCAAAATACTTCTTTATACTCTATGCCCCCATGCTTGCACGCACCGCGTCCATAATATTCGGTACGGTACTGCGTGCCGCAGGCGATACCCGCACTCCCATGCGGGTGGGGGTAGTAGTCAACCTTGTAAACGTCCTGCTTAACTTCTTTTTCATCTACCCGACCCGAAGGGTGAGTATATTCTCCCTGGAAATCGTCATCCCCGGCCTCGGTATGGGTGTCATCGGAGCGGCAGTTGCAAGTGCCGTGGCATTCGTCGTCGGCGGAGTACTTATCACCCTTGCGCTTTTTAGACATCCCACCCTCTCCCCCAAGGGTCACTCCATCCGCCCCGACCGCTCCATACTCACCCCCTGCCTTAAGGTAGCCCTGCCAAACGCCTGCCAGCGCTTCGGCACCTCCTTGGGCTACGTAGCCTTTGCGGCAATGGTCAACTCCCTTGGCGATGTATCCACCGCCGCACACACCATTGCAAACACCGTCGAGTCGGCCTTTTACATCCCTGCCTACGGTATGCAGACGGCGGCGGCCACCCTTGCAGGCAACGCCCTCGGCAGGAAGGATCGTCAAGGCATATACGATCTTTCCAAGACCCTGCTTGCAGTCGAGGTCTGTCTGATGATAGTCTCGGGCGGACTTCTCTTTTCCCTTGCGCCGAGCATGATGCGTATCTTTTCAAGGGATGCCGACGTCATATCCCTCGGAGCGACGGTGTTAAGAATGGTCGCCCTTTCCGAGCCGTTTTACGGTGTATCCATCATCATCGAGGGCATGCTCCACGGCATGGGCAGGACGGTCATGCCATTCGTTACCAACGTCATCGGTATGTGGCTTATCCGCATCGTATGCACCTTTATCTGCATCCGCTTCCTCTCGTTTGGACTTATTTCGGCCTGGGCCTGCATGATCGCACACAACCTCATGCTCTGCGCCGTGTTTCTTATCTACTACGCAAGCGGCAGATGGAATCCGCTTTATAAAACGGAGGACAGTCTATGACCTTGGAGGAAATAAAGCTCCGCCGCCTTACAAACCAGCATCTGACCTCTGCGGCAGATAAAACGGCCGTCCTTACCGACCTCTGCGGTCTGCAGGCGCAGTTTTTCTCAAACGCCGTTCACGCCCTTAAAATACGTACCTGCGGCGAGCAGAGCTTGGAGGGTACGGTCAAAAACTGGACTCTTCGAGGCACCGTACACCTCCTTTCGCAAAACGATCTTCCCCTTTTCATCCCAAAGGAGACCTACCTTTCAAACGATTGGAGGGGTGCTACGTGGTGGAATAAGCGTGACGTCTGGCGCCTTACACCCCAACGGCAGAAATATCTGTCCGAGGTCATCATCTCGGCAGTCTCGGAATCCCCGAAGACAAGGGAGGAGCTTAAGGAGATCTGCCGTCAAAAGGGTATGACCGAGGCCGAAGAGGGCAGTATGTTTGACCAATGGGGCGGCGGGGTGCGTGAGCTGTGCGAGCGTGGGTTTATCTGCTACGCACCAAGCGAGAAAAAGACGTTCATCCCCTGCCCTCGCTTTGAACCGATGGACCCTGCCGATGCAGAGCTTGAGCTTGCAAGGCGGTACTTTACAAGCTTCGCTCCCGCAACGGTGCACGATGCGATGTATTTCTTCCACGCTACGGCCTCAAAAGTCAAAAGCTGGCTTTCCCTGCTTCCCGTAAGCTCCGCAGAATGCGAGGGCAAGACCTACTTTTACATTGATAACGGTAACGGCTGCGCCGATACGATCCCCGATTGCATCTTTCTTGCAGGCTTTGATCAGCTGATGCTCGGCTACGAGAAAAAGGAGAGCCTCTTTCTTTCACAGACCCATCTTCGCTCGGTGTTCAACCTTGCGGGCATCGTTATGCCGACGGTCCTTCTCCACGGTAAGGTCGCAGGCAGATGGAAAAAGAAGGATAGAAAGCTCACCGTCGAGCTCTTTGAGCCGCTTTCCGATCCGGATACCGCACTCATCCGCACACGGGCTGACAGCCTTTGGGAAGACCTTGCAAAATTCGAAATAAAATAAAAAACCGAGGCAACTTTGCCTCGGTTTTTTTGCTTTACGCTCCGACAGTTCGACGTGTAAGTTTTTTCATTTTATACAGTTCCTCGGTCGCAAGGCGTGCTTTGGTGACCGAAACGTCCGCTCCGGGGAAGCAAAAATACGAAAATTCGTTGTCTCCTATACCGATCACGTCGCCTATCTCATACCAGTAATAATCGGAATACAGCGTGTGTGAGAAGACCGGCGACTGTTTATAGTCAAGCCTTCCGTCGGCTCCGACCAGATGAAAGCCGTCAAGGCTATGTCTTAAACGGCCCTTGCCTATCATACAGACACCGTCAAGGTTGACCTGTACCGCAACATCCACCTCTGCATCAAGCAGATAGCTCCCCCGCTCAAGCTCCTCTCTGACAGTCTCTCTTTGCCAGGTATACCAATCGGGGATGTGCGAAAACTCCGTCTCCCCGTCCACGGCGGCAAGCTGACCGTACTTATCCATCTCCCATTGCTTTCCGCAGGCGTGGCAGGTAATGGAAAAGCCGCTGCCCTCCATCCGATTTTCAGCCTTACAGTGTGGGCACTTATAGAGTATTCTGTGTAGGCCGTCGGCACGGAAGGGAACGTCGAGCTCTATTTTGTTATCTCTCTGCCATGCAAAATTGTCAAAGGAAAAGGCCTCGTCCACCAGCGCATCAAGCTCCGGAACCGACTTTTCCCTTATCTCCTCGGGAGTTGCTATACACTTGACGTGGGCGCTGACCCTGACGTCACGTATCCGCAGCATGTTGTAAAGCGGATCACGGTGAAAAGCACCGCTGGTAATGACGGTCACGACGGGGACCTCCAGCCGCTTCATCAATGCGCCAAGCCCTCTTGGAAGGGTGGTCGTCCGTCCGTCAAAGGAATATCCCGCTTCGGGGTACATAAGGACACTGGTCTTATTTTCCTTGAGCATGTATTTTATATCGTGTATCAGCGAAATATCGGAAACGTACTTATGTGTCGGCGTACAGCCAAGCAGTCTCATAAGCTTTCCCAGTATTCCCGACATTGCGTCGACGGAGGTAACTATCCCCATCCTTCTGGGGTAAAAGATGCCGAAAGCGAGCTTCATATCGGTAAAGCTCGAATGGTTCATCAGTATCAGGCAGGGCTCCTTACCGACAAGCTCCATTCTCTCGGAGGTATACGAAAAGCCCGTCTTTTTAAGGGTCGGCGCAGACAGTATCCGCACAAGTGTCGCAAGCGCACGGCTTGGCTTTAGCGGTTTTTTATGCTTTAAGCGAGGCAACGCCAAGACCTCATCGTAGGTCATCCTGCGTGTCTTTATCTTCATTTTTCCCACTCCCGTTTGTCAGCCTCGGGCTTTATATTTTTTCTCCCTCAAGCATCATCTTTACTATCTCACGGTCGGTCTGTCTCATACCCACCTTGCCTATGTAGCCCACACAGCTTATGGTCTCCCCTGCCTCCTCCTTGAGAAGGCCGGTGTATGCCTTGTAGGTCTTGCCCGACACCGAAAGAAAATGTGCAAGCATTGCCGCATCAACGCAGGAGGCTATCTTTGCGGCGCAGGATATTTTTGCCCCGTCGCAGAGAATGCCGGGGATATTGGCAAGGGTGTTGTCGATAGTGTCCTTTATCTGCTCGATCGTTCCGCCCTCCATATAGCTCACTGCCGCACCTGCCGCGCAGGACGCCGACACAGCTCCGCAAAAGGCCGAAAGCTTTCCGATAAACTCCTTTTGGCAGACCGTCAGCAGACCCGAAAACACAAGCGCACGGTAGAGCCTTTCCTTGGGTATGCCACGCTCCTTGGCGTACACTATCACCGGCACCGAGGAGGCTATGCCCTGGTTTCCGCTGCCCGAGTTGATGATGACGGGCAGGTCGCACCCGTCCATTCTCGCCTCGGATGCGGCGGCGGCGTAGGCTCTCATACGTGTCACTACGTCGTCGGGGTAGCTCGAAAGGATCACCCTGCCGATACCGAGGCCGTATTTTCCCGTCATGCCCTCGGCGGCTATGTCCATATTACAGCGTATCTGCTTTTCGATAAGCGGCTCTATCAGCTCCGGGTCGACCCCGTCGGCAAAGGCCTTTATATTCTCGATGCTTAGCACCGATCTGTCTGCATATACAACCGCTTCCGCACCGTCTGCGGAGTAGACCTCCTCGCCGTTTTTCTTTACCGCAACGATGTTTGTATGGGAATGGCATACCTCTACCTCAACGCTTTCGCCATTGGCCGTAAGCTCAACGGTAAAGTGCAGAGGGTTGTCCGATTCCAGATATTCCACCCTGCACCGTTTTTCGGCGAGAAAGCGCTTTGCGGCCTCTACGTGGCCGCCGTCTACCGACTCAAGCACCTCCATCTTCCACTCTGCGTTGCCGCCGAGGGCGCCGAGGGTAACGGCACTTTCGATGCCCGTCATACCTCCTGAATTGGGGATGGTGACACAACGGACGTTTTTTATAATGTTCCCGCTGCACCTTGCAACTATTCCTTCGGGGCTTGAGCCGAGGACCTTTCGTGCGTATGCGGCGGCGTATGCCAGGGCAATGGGCTCGGTACAGCCCATTGCGGGAATCAGCTCCTCACGGAGTATGGAAATAAAATTATCTGTCATTCTTTGATCCATTATTTTATTTCACCCTTTTCAGACCTTGGCCGCAATAAACTCCGAAAACGCCCCAAGATCGCCTCTTTTGTACTGCGAAACGTCGGTATTATGCTTATTTATCATGCATGGGGTAAGCAAAAAAGTATCCATTCCGAGGGTATTTGCTATCATATCCTCTTCCACGTCGTTTCCGACCATCATACACTCGGTCGGCTCAAGCCCGAGCTTATTTACGATCTCACGGTAGTACTCGGGGTTGGGCTTGCAAAAGCGGGAATTTTCATAGGTGGTTATCAGCTCGAAAGAATCGGGGTCAAGCCCCGCCCAGCCTATGCGCTGCAGGGTCGCAGTTTTCGGAAAGAGCGGATTGGTTGCAAGTATCACCCGCACCCCACGCTCCCTTAAAAGGGCCACTACCTCTCCTGCCCTGTCATCACGTCCGCAAACGGCCGAGATCTTTCCGAATTCCTCGGCATAGAAGCGATCTACCGCACAGCGGTGCTCATCCACTCTCTCTCCGAGCATTCCCTTAAAAACTCTCCAGAAGGCCTGCTCGTTTGTGCAGCTACCGTCGTTTTTTATCATTGCGCCGATACCCGCCCACAAGGCACCCGTCAGCTCCTCGGGTGTATAGCCGTGGGGAAGCATCGCCCCGACGAGTCCCTTAAAATATGCCTTTAAAAACAGATCCTGGTCCATCGGAAGCAGACTTCCATCAAGGTCAAAAAGAAGGTTTTTAATCATTGTGAGCGCAATTCCCTTCGGTTATTTGTGTAACGGTGAGTATACCGTTTTGCACCTTAAAAGAAACCTCTTTATCGGCAAAGAAAAACCCGTACTCCCTTTCGGGGTCATCCTGATAGCCCGGACGTGGGTCCTCGGCAAGCACTGCCTTCAGCGCCTCAAGCTTATCCTGCGGTATAGCCTCCGCAAGCTCGTGGGGCAGTACCACCTCAAGGCGTTTTCCCGCAGTTTCTGCGGCAAAGCCCGACGTAGCATCGGTATGACAGTCGGCAAGCGGCAGGTAGGGCTTTATATCGTATATCGGTGTGCCGTCCATAAGGTCGGCCCCCGACACCTTCAGCACAGGCCCTCTCCCCTCCTCAAACGACACGCCCTCCAGCCTTACGCAGGACAGTCCGATGGGGTTGGGACGGAAGGGTGAGCGTGTGGCAAAGACCCCCATCCTTACGTTTCCGCCGAGCTTTGGCGGACGGACGGTGGGCGACCAGCCCTCACGCTCTGCCTTGGAAAAGCCCCAGATAAGCCAGATGTGTGAAAAGCCGTCAAGTCCGCGGCATGCCGCCCCGTCACGGTATTCCTTTTCAAAGACGATCTCCGCCTTGAGCTCGTCGACAAGCCCGCTCTGCCTGGGGATGCCGAATTTCGTGGGAAAATCACAGCGGATCCTTGCAATTACCTTTAATTTGTCCATTTACGTCCTCGGCTTTACTTCGACCTCGCAGTCCTGCTGCGGAGTATATTCATCAGGAGATAAACGCCCATAAGCAATGCCGTCGAGCCTGCAAGTATCAAAAGCATGGTAAGGAGGCTTACCCGACTTCCAAAGAAGTAGATGTTGCAGTCGACGCTGTCTCGTATGAGCTTTATGCTTTCGGCCGGAATATATGTGCCAAGCTCATCAAGAGCGCCGTTCATGGCGTGATTTCGAAGCAGTACCGTCGCATAGGTACCCGGCAGAAACCCGACTACCTTCTGCAAGACTTCGGGGAAGTTTGATATTGGCATATATGCGCCGCAGATAAAGCCGTAGCCCGCACTTATTACCGTGCCGACGGCAGATATCTGTCCCTGGGTCGAAAGGAAAAAGTTTATGCAGGAGGACAGCGCCGTGCCGAACATGACAAGAAGCAGTGTATCGACCAGGATAAAAGCCACGTCGGCAACCGAAAGATACCAGCCCGTCGCGGCAAGGTATACAAAGCATCCCGCCACGGCGGTAAGGCTGACAAGTATTCCCGAGCGAAGGGTAGCGATATAGTAGCTTAATGCAAGGGTCGAAGGCTTGACGGGCGACATCGTAAGGTCGTTTATGTTGCCGTTTGCCCTGTCGGTGACCATGAGCATATTGGCGCAAAATGGCACCGTCACACAGCTTACCGCCAAGAGCGACGAGAGTATCTCCCCTCCGACAAGACCGTTTATGAGCTTTTCGGGCAGCATTAGACCCTCTGGCACGCTTAAAAGAAATGCGTCACGGTAGACCCTTGCAAGGAAGGTTCCGTAGAGCACGAGAAGAATTATCGGGGTTATCAATGCGGTAAAAAACATCCCCTTGTCCTTAAAAAACAGCCTCGAATTGCGGCGGACAAGCTCCTTAAGTCCGGTCATTTTACCTCACCTCCCGTAAGCTGTTTGCCGGTGGCGGCAAGAAATACGTCGTCCATCTTTCCCTTTATTACCTCGTAGTCACGGAATACCTCCGGTTTGGAACGGATAAGCTCGGTAGCGCAGGCGGTGTCGGGCAGATAGATGCGGTATCCCTGCCTTACCTGCTCGCATTTGTACCCAAGGCCCTCTGCCTCCTCCTTGGAAACACCGTAGAGCATCAGATAGTCGCCTGCATAGGTGTTTTTAAGCTCAAGAGGCGTACCCTCTGCGGCGATGGAGCCGCTGTCAAGTATCACCACGTAGTCGGCATCGGCCGCCTCCTCCATGTAGTGGGTGGTAAGAAAGACCGTAAGCCCCTCGTTTTTGCGAAGGCTCTCTATTCTGTCCCATACAAGCCGTCTGGTCTGGGGGTCGAGACCGGTCGTCGGCTCGTCAAGGATAAGAAGCCTCGGTCGGTGGATGATGGCACGGGCAATGTCTACCCTTCTGCGCTCACCGCCCGAAAGCTTGCCAAGGGTCCTATCAAGAAGACCCGAGAGCTCAAACATTTCCCGTAGCTCCTCAAGACGCTTTTTATAGGCGTCGCCCGTTATTCCGTAGAGGGCGGCTCGGCAGGAAAGATTCTCCTCAACGGTGAGGACCTTGTCAAGACAGCAGTTCTGGAATACAACTCCGACCTCCCGCCTTATGCGGTCCATACCCTCCTCGACCTTCACACCGCCGACCCTTACGCTTCCGCCGTCCTTTTTAAGCTGACCGCAGATGACCGATATGGTCGTGCTCTTGCCCGCTCCGTTGAGCCCAAGGAAGGCAAACAGCTCCCCCTCCTTGACCCTAAAGCTCAGGTCGTTGACCGCCCGAACCTCTCCGAAACTTTTATACAGATGCTCTATTTCTATAATGTTTCCCACGGTATTTCTCCTTGCTTGTCCTGTAAAGCTTTTTGTGATATAATACCCCTACGATATATTTAAGGGGGACCCTGCTTTGAAATATCTTATTGCTTCCGATATACACGGCTCTGCCGCCTACTGCCGTAGGCTTTTAGAGGCCTTTGAGCGTGAGGGTGCAGACAGACTTCTGCTCCTTGGCGACGTCCTCTACCACGGGC
Source organism: Clostridia bacterium (assembly GCA_017532825.1). Lineage (GTDB taxonomy): Bacteria > Bacillota > Clostridia > Oscillospirales > QAMX01 > RGIG6452. Next base: position 3,504 of record JAFXIT010000040.1, on the reverse strand, counting down.
CGAGAAACGATCTTCCCTTGGAATACGACCCCAAGGCCGTCATCGCCATGCTCAATCCGCTCAAGGAGCATATCCTCTGTGTGCGAGGCAACTGCGACAGCGAGGTCGACCAGATGGTACTGGAATTTCCCATTATGGCCGAGTACGCCATCATCGAATCAAACGGCGTGACAATCTATGCAACCCACGGCCACAAGCATGGCGCAAGCTGCCCCCCGCCCCTAAAAAGCGGCGAAGTGCTGCTGTGCGGACACACACATATCCCCGCTAACGAGACGCTCGGGAATATCCGCTATCTCAACCCCGGCTCGGTTTCCATTCCCAAAAACGGCAGCAAGCACTCCTATATGACCCTTTGCAACGGGGTGTTTGTCTGGAAGGACCTTGACGGAAGCGTATACGATCCTACCATTTGATCTCCTTAAGGACTACCCGTATTATATAAAAAAATCTCCGAAATTGCAAGAGAGATCACACTCTTTGGCCTTTTTACACCCCCAAGCGGCATAAGAAAGCGGCAGGCTCATCACCTGCCGCTTCTTTTTATATTCAGTTTGTCTCAAACTGGGTGTTGTAAAGACCTGCGTAGATGCCGTCCTTTTCCATCAGCTCGGCGTGGCTTCCACGCTCGGCTATACCATCGTCGGTCAGTACGACTATCTCGTCGGCATTTCTGACGGTGGAGAGTCGGTGTGCGACCACCAGGGTGGTACGGCCGTGGCAGAGGCTTTCAAGCGACTGCTGTACCGCCGCCTCGGTGATATTGTCAAGGGCGCTTGTCGCCTCGTCAAGGATGAGTATCGGGGGATTTTTGAGGAATACACGGGCAATGGATATCCTCTGCTTCTGACCGCCCGAGAGCTTGACTCCCCTCTCACCGATGTAGGTGTCGTAGCCTTCGGGAAGAGCGGTGATAAATTCGTGGATATTTGCCATCTTGGCGGCCTCGATGACCTCTTCCTTGGTCGCATCGGTGCGGCCGCAGAGGATATTGTCATAGATACTGCCGGTAAAGAGGAATACGTCCTGCTGAACTATACCGATGCTTTTGCGCAGGGACTCCCTTGTTATCTTGCGGATGTCGACGCCGTCGACCTTTATCCGTCCCTCTCCCACCTCATAGAACCTCGGAAGCAGATGGCAAAGGGTCGTCTTGCCGCCGCCGGAGGGGCCCACGAGGGCAAGCTTGCAGCCGGGGGCTACCTGCATGGTTATGTGGGAAAGAACGGTCTTATCGTCTCCGTAGGAGAAGCTGATGTCCTCAAAGGATATCTCGCCCCGCACCTTTTCGATCGCCACGGCATCGGGGTCATCGGCTTCGGGCTCGGTGTCCATTATCTCAAGGAAGCGGCTAAAGCCCGACATTGCGTTTTGGTACTGCTCGATAAAGCCGATTATGCGGCGGATGGGGTCGAGAAATACGCTGACGTAAAGCAGATAGGCTACGAAATCGCCTGCATTTATCCTGCCGTAGTAGGTAAACAGACCGCCCGCAAGCAGTACCACGACGTAGAGGGCGTCGATTATGAGGGTGTTTCCTGCGTGGAACTCCGCCATGACCTTGTAGGCCTCCTTGCGGGAGTCCATAAAGGATATGTTGTTTCTATCGAACTTCTCGGTCTCGGTGTCGATGTTGCAGAAGGCCTTTGAAACACGCACACCCGAAATGCTGTTTTCAAGCGTGGCGTTGACCTCGGCGACCTCTTCTCTGGAGCGCTTGAACGCACGGGACATCTTCACACGCTTTTTTGCCGAGAACCAGAGCATAAAGGGTATAAATGCAAAGATTATCAGGGTAAGCCAGATGTCCATCATCGCCATACCCACGAATGAGCCGATAAGCAGTACCGCCGATACGAAGATGTCCTCCGGACCGTGGTAGGCAAGCTCGGATACGTCAAAGAGGTCGTTTATCATACGGGACATCAGCGCACCGGTCTTGTTGTTGTCATAGAAGGAAAATGGAAGCGTCTCGATCTTTTGGAACATCTCACGCCTCATCTGTCCCTGCATACGCACGCCCACGACGTGTCCGTAGTACTGGATAAAGTAGTTTAAAAACCACTTAAGCACATAGGCGCAAAGCAGTATGCCTGCGGCAATAAAGAGATGCCTTATCCGACCGTTTGGTATGTAGTCGTTTATCATCGTCCTTGTGACGTTTGGCAGCAGCAGACTGCAAAGGGCCAGCATAAACGCACAGCACATATCGGCCGAGAACATCTTTATATGCGGCTTGTAATACCTTATAAACCGTCTTATCATCGTCCTACCCCCTACCTTCCGTTAAATAGATTCATTGCCGACTCGGCCGAGCTTTTTACGATCTCCTCGACCGCATCAGCGGCACGGATGACAGCCGCTGCGATCAGCTCCTCATCCTCTGCCGAGGGCTTACCGATGACCCAGTCGACCGTCTCAAAGCCCGGCTCACTCGGACGCCCTATCCCGACACGTACACGTGGGAAATCAGAGCTTCCGAGGTGCTCGATAATGCTTCGCAGACCCCGCTGTCCGCCGTCGCTCCCCTTTGTACGGACCCGTATTTTTCCGGGCTTGAGCTCCATATCGTCGCAGACGGCTATAAGCGAGCCCACGGGCAGCTTGTAGAAATCAAGTACTGCCCGTGCGCAACGACCGCTGTGGTTCATATAGGTATTGGGCTTTATCAGCACTCCACGCTTTCCGGATATCTCCGTAAAAGCGTATACCCCCTCGAACTTTGCAGTCGAGAGGGTCACGCCAAAGCGCCTTGCGAGCTCGTCGCAAACACGCCAGCCCATATTGTGGCGTGTGCGCTCATATTCCTTGCCGGGGTTGCCCAAGCAGCATATCACAAAGGATACAGGCTCCTTGGGCTTCCGTTCGGCTTCAAGCTTCTTAAAAAGGTCGAATACTGACATCTCAGAAGGTGATCCTGGATGCGATATAGCTCTCAAGATCGGCTATTGCGATGCGCTCCTGCTTCATCGAATCGCGCTCACGCACGGTCACGCAGCCGTCGTTCTCGGAATCGAAGTCGTAGGTGATGCAGAAGGGAGTGCCGATCTCGTCCTGACGGCGGTAACGCTTGCCGATGGAGCCTGCGTCATCGTAGTCAACAGGGAACTTCTTTGCAAGAGCGGTGTAGATCTCGCCTGCCTTGTCGCCGAGCTTCTTGGAAAGGGGCAGTACTGCCGCCTTGAAGGGGGCAAGTGCGGGATGGAGACGGAGAACGACACGGACGTCGCCCTCGCCGACGGTCTCCTCGTCGTATGCATCGCACAGGAAGGCAAGTGCCACACGGTCGGCACCCAGAGAGGGCTCTACGACGTAGGGAATGTAGTGCTCGTTGGTCTCCTGGTCGAAGTAGGTCATATCAACACCGGCATGCTCCTGGTGCTGCTTGAGGTCGTAGTCGGTACGGTCGGCAACGCCCCAGAGCTCGCCCCAGCCGAGCGGGAACAGGAACTCGAAGTCCGTCGTCGCCTTGGAGTAGAAGCACAGCTCTTCGGGATCGTGGTC
>JAFXIT010000002.1 GCA_017532825.1 Clostridia bacterium | reverse complement strand
GATACTCTTAACGGAGTATCACGCCAGTTCTATTCGCCTGCGGCGAGTTCTATTGCTACGCAGTGTTATTCGGCTTACGCCGAGTGATATTTGCTTCGCAAGTTTATGGGCGAATAGAATATCACTGAAGCCGCAAGGCTTCAATATCACTTTCTTTTGGAAATATCTCGCCACAGACGAGGTTTTTTCAAAAGAAAATATCACGCTGACGATAGTCAGCATATCACTTAACAGACAAAAAGAAAGAGAAGACTCGTTAATATACGAATCTTCTCTTTTCTGTTGAAGAGGGTTTGGGTCTTGAAAAACATCGAATAGATCAGGATGATGTATAACGCTGAGCCGAAGAAGGCGACTCTGTTTGAGGCCTTGAAGTTTGAAGCAACGTCCTTTTGCTTTACAAATGCCTTGATTATTCCGACGATCGAAATGATGGCAGAGACGGCAAAAGCGAGCAGGCTCAGGCTATTACACAGGGGCAGAAGACAGCGCCTTCCTTGCGGGGTTCTCCGCAGGACGGGCAGAATTTGTTCATAGTTTCCTCCTTTTTTTACGTATTTCTACGTAAAATCTTTCTATGAGTCAAATTATAACACCTTTTATGAAACGCGTGTATGTACATACATACCGAAAACGATGCAGAATACCAACGGCTTTTCGGAGATAGTATACAAAACGGACGCTGAATGCCGCCTGGACTTCTTTTTGAGCGTTATATAAACTAAAAAACCGCCTGACAGAAGGCTGTCAGGCGGAAAAAGGTAATTTTTTGAATGAATTACTTTTTCTTGGAAAGGATGCCAAGCACGATGTCTGCAGCGGAGCAGAGACCGTAGAATATAACGGCGATCCATGCGGTGAAGTGTACTCTGACGGAGGTGCTGATCTTGTAAACGGAGCCAAAGAACTCGGTGGACTCGGATTCGTAGCCGAGGATGGCAAAGAGGATCATGTATACCAGGGTGGAAGCAAAGGCAAAGAGGGCAGTCTTGGTAAAGAGCTTGGAGGCGTCCTTCTTCTTAACGAAGACGTTTACGATGCCCAGAGCCGACAGAGCGACCATCGCAAGGCTGCAGACGCCGTAGATGATGTTGATGACCAGCAGGCCGGTGTACTCGTCGCCCTTAAAGAGATCCTTGATGGGGCCGGAGCCGGACTGCTTGGCGCCGTTGATGTTTGCAACTGCAGTTACGTCGTAGGTCTGGAAGAGGTTGAGGATGGCGGTGATAAGGCCGAGGATGGCGATGGCGGCGAAGATGAAGGGGATGGCCTTCTTGAAGTAGCCGTAGACGGTCTGAATGGGGTTGGCGGCAACTGCTGCAGGGGCAGCTCCGAAGGCGGCTCCGCAGCCGTCGCAGAAGGCAGCGCCCTCAGCACGGGGCTTGCCGCAGGTCTGGCAGAACTTATCCTCGATCACGGGTTCGGTTGCAAAAGCGGTTCCGCATCCGTCGCAGAAGGCAGCGCCTTCGGCACGGGCCTTGCCGCAGGTCTGGCAAAATTTGTCCATATGTATTTTTCCTCCTTTTTTTGTTTCGGACTATCCGAATACATCCCAAATTATACCACGCGGGAGATGTTCTGTCAACATTTCCGTAACACTTTCGGGAGGCCTTTTCAGGCACACTTTCATGCTTTAACACGCTTGACGGCTGAAAAGTTAAATGCTATAATAACAATGTATAATTCACCATGGGGGTGTAGGCTGTGGATATGAAGTGTCCTTTTTGCGGAACGACAGACAGCAAGGTTACCGATACGAGAGTTACCGATGACGGCGAAAGGATCCGCCGCAGGAGAGAATGTGTCCGTTGCGCCAGACGTTTTACAACCTACGAGCAGATAGAACAGTTTCCCGTGCTGGTAGTTAAAAAGGACGGTAAGCGTGAAGCCTTCGACAGAAACAAGCTGCTCGGCGGCGTTATGAAGGCCTGCGAAAAGCGCCCCGTTTCGGCGGCGGCACTTGAGGCGCTGGTCTCGGAGATAGAACAAAGCGTAAGAAATTCCTTTGAACACGAGGTGTCGACCACCGACATCGGCGAGATGGTCATGGACGGTCTGCGCAAGCTTGACCAGGTCGCATACGTCCGCTTTGCCTCGGTATACCGTCAGTTTAAGGATATAGATACCTTTTTTGAGGAGATCGGGAAATTAAAGCAGGATAAGACCCTCTAAAAGATCTTTTTCAGGGAAAGTCGGTCGGCTTCCCGCAGTGAATCTATTGCAAGTATGGCCCTCCGCAGCTCTCCGCAGCATAGCGACACCTCTCCCGTGCGGGCGTACTCGCGGGCAAGGGCGAGAGAGCGCTCCGCGGTTTTGAAGTCGTCACGGATAAACAACAGCTCGCACATTATTTCTGTGGAGCTCCAGAGCCTGCTCGCCTCGCCGATGAGCTCTGCGGAACGGTCGAGATCGCCATTGAGCGCAAACTCTATGGCACGGACGGAGACAAGCTCGGTGCGGTCGCACAGATCGCTCAGTGCCGAGCCTGTCAGCACCGCCGCCACCACCGCTGCGGCAAGGAGCGCAAGGCTTATGACCGTCAGCTTCATTTCTTAACGTCCCCCTTACATAAGGGGCGTGCAGAGGGCTTGAGTATAACGCTGAGCCGCCCGTTGGTCTCGATAATGCCGAGCTTTACGTCGGAGATGTCGGAGACGTCCTTCAGACGTAGCTCCTCCTCTATCTCATCTTTGGTAACACGGAGCTTTTTGAGCTCGTCCTTGAGGAATCTTCCCTCGGATATGACGATGCTTGGCTTGCCGTAGAGTACCGTGCGGACTATGGGAAACCTCAGGGTCAGCACCGTCGTTACAGACCCCAGAAAGAGCAATACGACTATCGGCACTACACCGCTGAGCAGTGGGATCTCGGGATCCTGCATGGGTATTGCGGCGATCTCGGAGATGAGTATGGTTATGACCAACTCGTTTGGTTCAAGCTCACCGACCTGGCGTTTGCCCAGGGCGCGTACGGCGATGATTATTACCGCATAGAGTATTGCGGTTCGGATAACTGATATAAGCATAGGCACACCTCCTTTAGTGGAGTATTCCCCGTGTTTGGGAAAAATAAAGCTTGGAAAGAGGTAATCGGCGTGACAGACAGGCGAAAGGACAGAAATTTTGAAGAGCTTTACCGTGCTCTTGCGGCGGTGACGACCCCTAAAGAGGTCGAGGAGCTGCTGGACGATATCTGTACCATAAACGAGATAAACGCCATGCAGCAGAGGCTTACCGTGGCAAAGCTGCTTGACAGCGGACTTCCCTATAACGCCATAGTCGAGCAGACCGGTGTCAGCACGGCAACCATAAGCAGGGTCAACCGTTGCCTTGTGTACGGCAGCGGCGGCTACCGCCGTGCCCTTGACGGAATGAAAGAAGAATGAGTGATATCTACGTCAGCCTGGCTGACTGCTACGACCGCCTGACCTCCGATGTTCCCTATGAAAAATGGGCGGATTTTATAGAGAAGATATTTAAAAGGTACCGTCTCAAGCCCGAGATAGTGCTCGACCTTGCCTGCGGCACGGGCAGTCTGACCAAGATACTGGCCTCAAGAGGCTACGATATGATCGGCGTTGACATGAGCAGCGATATGCTCGATGCGGCTATGCGGAAGTGTGCCTGCGAGGAGACTGTGCCGCTGTTTCTCTGCCAGAGCATGCAGAAGCTTGACCTCTACGGCACCGTCGGGGCGGTGGTCTGCAGTCTTGACAGTATAAACTACCTTACCACCGAAAAAGCTCTTTCGGATGCCTTTGCAAGGGTCAGCCTTTTTCTTGAGCCGGAGGGGCTGTTTATATTCGACGTCAACACCGAGCACAAGCTCAGGTGGATGGACGGACAGTCGTTTATCCGTGAGGCAGAGGGTGTATTTTGCGCCTGGAGTGCCGAGTGGAGGGAAAAAAGCGGCTGCAGCAGATACTATATAGACCTCTTTTTGGAGGACGGGGACAGGTACGAGCGTGTCAGCGAGGAGCATACCGAGAGGGCATGGCCGACCGATACCCTTTTTAAAACACTTGAAGCTAACGGACTTGAGCCCTTGGGGGCCTTCGGCGAGCTGGTCATGCGCCCTGCCGAGGAGTCCGATGACAGGATATTTATTGTTGCGAGGAAAAGAAAATGAAGAAGGATCAGATAATAAACGCTATCAGCGGAGACGGACTTGTCTCCTTAAAGGTGCTTGACTGCAGAAATACCGTCGAAAAGGCGAGAAAGATACATTCCACCGAGCCCACCGCCACGGCGGCTCTGGGACGTGCGCTTGCCGCCGCTGCCCTTATGGGAAACGGCCTTAAGGGTGAGGACGATTCTCTGATCCTGAAGTTCCACGGTGACGGTCCCATCGAGGGAGTTTTTGCCGAGTCCGACAGCAAGGGCAACACCCGAGGCTACGTCGGCAACCCCGCCACCGAGCTTCCCTTGAACGAGTTTGGAAAGCTTGACGTCGGCGGTGCTATCGGTAAGGGCTCGCTGACGGTCATAAAGGATATCGGACTTAAGGAGCCCTATACCGGACAGATAGAGCTTGTCAGCGGCGAGATCGCCGAGGATATAACCCACTACCTTTTCACCAGTGAACAGACCCCCGGTGTCTGCTCCCTTGGCGTGCTTATCGACCGTGACCGCAGCGTACTCGCCGCAGGCGGATTTTTGCTGACCCTGCTTCCCGGAGCGGGGGAGGAGGTCATATCCCGTGTCGAAAGGGACCTTGCGGACGTTGCAAGCATGAGCTCGATGCTCTCGGGCGGCATGAGCTGCGAGGAGATAGCAAGACTTGTACTCAAGAGCGACTTTGGCGAGATCCTTGATTCCACCGAGGTAAAGTATACCTGCCGCTGTTCGGAAAAGAGGGTGCTTTCTGCCATAATCAGTCTGGGAGTCGACGAGCTTGAGAAGATGAGACAGGAAATGTCCTCCATTGAGGTTACCTGCCGCTACTGTCCTGCGGTCTACCGCTTCGATCCGGAAGAGGTAATAAAGCTGGTAAAAAAATAATTTTAAAAAAAGTGAAAATGGGGCTTGACATTCGGTCGATTTGTGTGTATAATAACCTCCGTTGCTCGTCGTACTGCCGCGTTTGACCGATGGGGGCATAGCTCAGCTGGTTAGAGCACTTGCCTTACAAGCAAGGGGTCACAGGTCCGAGTCCTGTTGTCCCCACCATTTATACGGCCCGGTAGTTCAGTTGGTTTAGAACGCTAGCCTGTCACGCTAGAGGTCGAGGGTTCGAGCCCCTTCCGGGTCGCCAGTGCTGATATAGCTCAGAAGG
>JAFXIT010000039.1 GCA_017532825.1 Clostridia bacterium | reverse complement strand
TTTATTATGTCCTCAATGCCGAACATATCCTTTATGAGGCGGCATTTTGTTTCGTGATCGCTTATAAGTGCGCTTTTTTCGCCGAAAAGCAGGTTTGCAGGACGGCGGTCGAAGGTCACCACCGCAGGGCTTGCCCCAAGTCTTGCGGCCATTGCGACCGCTTCCTTTATGACTGCGGCATGTCCCGGATGCACCCCGTCAAAAAAGCCTATTGCCGTGACACGCTTCATCAGTCCACCTCGTAAAAGCTCTTTTCGGTATGAATAAACCGACCCTCGTTTCGGGCAAGGGCTATAAATCCCTCTCCCTCAACGTACAGACGGCAGGGGCCGAGCCGCTCCGAGCCGCAAGTGATAAGCTTGGAGGGAATATCTGCGCCAAAGCGCACAAGCCTTCCCGCCTCCGCCTTGACGTATACCTCGGGAAGGTCTGCAAAGGCCTCCGAGATCGGCAGGATAAAGCCATCGTCTCCCGCTTCAAGACGTGAGGATATCTCCTCGAGGGTCACCGCCGACGAAATATCAAAGCCGCCGGTTTCGGTGCGGCGCAGTGCGGCCATACATCCAAGCCCCCCTGCCCTTGCGGAAATATCACGGCAAAGCGAGCGTATATAGGTACCCTTGGAGCAGCGTATATCCAGCAGGAAATCGCCCTCTTTGGGTGTGTCGATGATATCAATGGAGTAGATCTCTATTCGTCTTGGCTCAAGCTCAAGGGTTATTCCCGCCCTTGCAAGCTCGTAAAGCTTTTTTCCGTCCTTTTTGATGGCGGAATACATCGGAGGCACCTGCTCTATCTCCCCGATAAACTCCGAGGCAGCAGCCTCTACCATCTCCCTTGAAAGAGGCTCTCCCATTTCAAGGACGTTGCCCGTAATATCGTCGGTGTCGGTAGACATACCGGTGCGAAGCAGAGCGGTATACCGCTTTGCACCGTCGGTTATATACCCTGACGCCCTCGTCGCACGTCCGAAGCAGACGGGTAAAAGCCCCGTAGCAAGGGGATCGAGCGTCCCCGTGTGCCCGGCAGTTTTTACCCCCAACAGCCGCTTCACCCTCGTGACTGCCGACTGGGAGGTCATATTTTCACCTTTATCAAGCAATATGATTCCGCTTTTTACCATTGAACGCATTTCCTCAGGCTTTTTGCTTTCCAATACCGATACCTCCCAAAAAACGTCGAAAGGCGTCCGGGTGCTGCCCGGGCGCCGAGACGTCCACGGATACCAACGTATCGGCGGATTATCCTTTACCTGCCGAATCTACGGCTGTAAAGGCGTTTGTTTTACATAGTGTTTTAGGTCGATCAGAGCTCCTCGGAGGATTCCTCCTGCTCGGAGTATCTGATGTCCTTGATCTTATCAAGGGTCTCACGTGCCTGAACTATACCTGCATCCGGCTCAAAGCGGAGCTCGGGGGTATAGCGAAGCTGAAGTGCCGAGGCAAGCTCGTGCCTTACGTATCCCGCAGAGGAACGAAGGCCCTTGACCACCTGCATAAGCTCGTTTTTGTCGCCAAGCAGGCTTACAAACACCGTCGCATAGCGGCAGTCACCGCTGACGTCGACACGTGTAATGCTTATAAGTCCGGTTATCCGAGGGTCCTTGAGCGAGGGGATTATCTCGGCAATGCGGGAACGGATCTCCTCGCCGAGGCGGTCGGAACGGTTTACCTGTGATCTTTTCATATCTGAACCATTATAAAGGCTTCGATGACGTCGCCTTCCTTGATGTCGTTGAAGTTCTCAAGGCCTATGCCGCACTCGTAACCCGAAGCGACTTCCTTTGCATCGTCCTTGAAGCGCTTGAGAGAGGCGATCTCGCCCTCGTGGATGACCACGCTGTCACGGACAAGGCGTGCCTTGGCGTTGCGGGCGATCTTACCGTCCTTGACCATACAGCCTGCGATAGCGCCGACACCCGAGACCTTGAATACCTGTCTGACCTCTGCAGAGCCGAGTACCTCCTCCTTGAATTTGGGAGCAAGCATACCCTTCATGGCCGCTTCGATCTCGTTGATGCATTCGTAGATTACACGGTAGGTGCGGATATCTATACCCTTCTGTGCGGCGATGGTACGTGCATTTCCGTCGGGACGGATATTGAAGCCGACTACGATGGCGTTGGATGCCGAGGCGAGCATTATGTCGTTCTCGTTTACGCCGCCGACACCCGTGTGGATGACACGGACACGGACTTCGTCGTTGGAAAGCTTTTCAAGCGAGGCCTTGACGGCTTCGGCAGAGCCCTGAACGTCGGCCTTGATGATTATATTGAGGTCCTTTACGTTGCCCTCCTGGATCTGGGCAAAGAGGTCCTGAAGCGAAAGCTTACGCATATCTCCGCCGGCTTCGTTTCTGGCGGCCTCACGGCGCTCCATGACCAGCTCTCTTGCCATACGCTCGTCGGTAACGACGTGGAAGCGGTCGCCCGCACCGGGGGCTTCGTCAAGGCCGGTGATCTCAACGGGGGTGGAGGGGCCTGCAACGGTGATCTTTCTGCCTGCATAGTCAGTCATGGCACGGACGTGTCCTACCGCCTTGCCTGCGATAACGAGGTCACCTGCATGGAGGGTACCGTTCTGGACAAGCAGCGTGGCAACGCTGCCGCGGTTCTTATCAAGTCTTGCTTCGATGACGGTACCAAGAGCGGTACGGTCGGGGTTGGCCTTGAGTTCACGCATATCGGCAACCAGAAGCACCATTTCAAGAAGATTGGGGATACCGTCGCCGGTGAGGGCGGAAATGGGACAGATGATGGTGTCGCCGCCCCACTCCTCGGCTACCAGACCGTACTCGGTAAGCTGTTGCTTTATTCTGTCGGGGTTTGCGGTGGGCTTATCCATCTTGTTTATGGCAACGACGATGGGTATCTCGGCGGCCTTTGCATGGTTGATAGCCTCGATGGTCTGAGGCATGATGCCGTCGTCGGCGGCAACTACGAGGATCGCAATATCGGTGACCGATGCGCCTCTGGCACGCATGGAGGTAAATGCGGCGTGTCCGGGGGTATCAAGGAAGGTTATCTGGCGGTCGCCGAGCTTTATCTGGTAGGCGCCGATGTGCTGGGTTATACCGCCTGCCTCGCCTGCGGCGACGTGGCTCTTTCTGACGTGGTCAAGAAGGGAGGTCTTACCGTGGTCAACGTGTCCCATAACGACGATAACGGGGTCACAGGGAAGAAGATCCTCGTCCTTGTCCTCGTGGTCGTCTATAAGACGCTCTTCTATGGTCAGATGCACCTCGTGCTCGATCTTGGCGTTAAACTCCATGGCAACAAGGCTTGCGGTGTCAAAGTCGATTATCTCCGAAAGACCTGCCATAACGCCAAGCTTCATAAGCTGCTTGACGACCTCGGCACCGGTCTTCATAAGACGGGAGGCAAGCTCGCCGACCGAGATCTCGTCGGGTATAGAGACCTTTATGGGCTGCTTTTTCTGCACCTCAAGCTGGAGGCGGCGCATACGCTCCTGCTCCTCCTGGCGGCGCTTCTGTCCCATAACGGCGTTTTTCTTGTCGGGAGCACGTCTTATCTTCTGCTTGCCCTGACCCTGTACCAGCTTGTCGGCACGCTCGGGCACGAGGGCGTCTATGCGCTCGTCGTACTTGGACATATCGACGTTGGAGCCTCTGGAGTCGACGTATCTGCGCTCGGGCTTTCTCGTCGGCTGGGGCTGGGATTCCTTCTTGGGCTGGGTGGGCTGAGGTGCAGGCTGTGCGGCAGGCTTGACAGGCTGTGCGGCCTTGGGCTCTTCTGCCTTGGGCTCCTCGACCTTGGGCTTTTCCTCAACGGGAGCTTCCGTCTTGACAGGCTCCTCGGCCTTGGGCTCGGCTTTGGGCTCTTCCTTCTCTTTGGCAGGTGCCATCGCCGCAGTGACGGCCAGGGCAGCCGCAATATCGTCTACCTGATTGCGGATAGTCATGACCTCGAATATACGGTCAAGCTCATCCGGCTCAAGTACCTTTGCAGGGCTCTTGGGAGGCATACCAAGCTCGGTCAGTATCGTCATGACCGTCTTGTTGGGGACTCCGAAGTCCTTTGCTATATCACTGATCCTTATTTTTTCCAAAAAGGACACCTCCGATTATTCTTCCCGAGTTTCCGGACTCATCTGCCGTTGAAGCTGGTCAAATACGCCCTCGGGTATGGCGCATTCAAATGCACGCTCAAGCGCTCTGCTTTTTTGTGCGTTTCGCAGACAGGCCGCGCTGTTGCAAAGATAGGCTCCGCGGCCGTTTGCTTTGCCCTTGAAGTCGAGCATTATCTCACCCTCGGGTGTGTGTACCACACGGATAAGCTCACGCTTTTCCTTCATCTCACGGCATCCGACGCACATACGCATCGGTATTTTTTTCTGCGTCATTAGGGTTCACTCCTTGGATATTTCAGGCCTGTGAACGGGGCTTGATGTCTATCTTGAGGCCGGTCAGTCTGGCCGCAAGGCGGGCGTTCTGTCCCTCTCTGCCGATGGCCAGCGAAAGCTGATCGTCGGGCACGACGATGCGGCAGCACTTTTCCTCGGGTATCTCAAATGCGTCAACGACCTCTGCGGGCGCAAGAGCCGCCGAGGCGTATTCGCAGGGATCGTCGGAGTACTTGACTATGTCTATCTTCTCGCCGCGAAGCTCCTTGACTACTGCTCCGACACGTGCGCCCTTGGGACCGACGCAGGCGCCGATGGGATCGACGTTGGCATCGTTGCTGCGCACGGCTATCTTGGTGCGGGAGCCTGCCTCTCTGGAGACCGACATGATCTCGACGACGCCGTCAAAGATCTCGGGAACCTCGGTCTCAAACAGACGGCGGACAAGACCCGGATGGGTTCTGGATATCTGTATCTGGACGCCCTTGGGGCCCTTGTGTACGCCGATAAGGAAGACCTTTACGTAATCGCCCTCACGGAGATCCTCGCCTCTGATCTGTTCGGAGGGAGGCAGAACGAGGGTCTGATCCTCTCCCCTTGCGCCCTTGAGCTCAAGGAAAACGTTTCCGCTTCTCATATCAACTCTGGAGACGACGGCGGTGAGCATCTCGTGCTCCTTGGAGGAGTATTCCTGGTAGGCAGCTCCGCGCTCGGACTCACGGATGCCCTGGATGATGACCTGCTTTGCGGTCTGTGCGGCTATACGGCCGAACTTGCGGGTGTCGAGCTCTACCCTTACGGTGTCGCCCGGCTCGGCGGCGGAAGCGCCTGCGGCATAAGCCTCGTCACGGCTGAGCTCAAGTGCGGGGACCTCAACGGGGTCAGCAACCGTCTTGAGCACGTACATTTCGATGGTCTTAGCCTGCTTATCGACGTCAAATTCGACTACTGCATCGGCAGTCTGGTATTCACGGTTGTAGGCGGCGGTCATAGCCTGTCTGAGCCTTTCGATCATATAATCCGCCGATATGCCTTTTTCTTTTTCCAGGTCGGCAAGGGCCTTGTAAAGTTCTTCGTTCACGGTGTTTCAAACACTCCTTCTGTCAAAAATCAACGTGCAGTCTGCACGAGGAGATCTCGCTTTTTTTAAACGTCCGCCCATCGGAGAAGGTTATCTCGGCTCCGTTACGGCTGACTAAGTCGGCGGTGAAGCGCTTGTTGCCCTCCGTATCCGCCTTTTTGAGCTTGACGTCGACCTTGGCGCCCATAAAGGCGTCGTAGTCGGAATCACGCTTGAGCTCACGGTTTATGCCTGCCGAGCTTACCTCAAGGCAGTAGCTTTCCTCAATGGGATCGGTACGGTCCAGCTCGTCGCTGAGCGCACGGTTGACCGCCACACACTTTTCTATGTCCACGCCCTCGGGCGAGTCAATGGTGACCTTCAGGACGAACTCTCCGCCCTCACGGACAAATCTTACGTCCCACACGCTGCATCCGTTTTCAGCGGCAATAGGCAGTGCAAGCTCGGTCACAAAGGCCTCTATCTGTGCAGAATTCACCGACATTCCTCCCATATCACGAATAAAGAGCGGGGAACAACCCCGCTCTCCTTAAACCTACATGATCTTACCTTGGTATTATATCACAGTGTTTATACAAATGCAAGCATTTTTTCAAAATTTATACCGAAATTTTGCTACTCTTGGGCATTTGTGACCAGCAACAGCTCCGGCCAGACGAATTTCCAGTATCCCGATATAAGCTCCAGCCTGACAGACGTCATTGCGGCACGCATGGGTACGAAGTTAGTGTATATACTGTCACCGTCGGCGGCAAAGGAGTAGTATATCTCGTATTCCGCCTCCGAAGCGGTAAGCAGGGTACAGCTTATCTCAAACGCCTCGGCAGAAAAGCCGTTGTAGGGAGGTACCCTTTCCCCACCTTCAAGGAGCATATCAAGCACCTCGGCATCTCCCCGCAGGGCCGCCGTAGCATAGACAGACACCCTCACGGCAGGCCCTGCCGATGCAAGCGCCGACGCAGAAGGCAGTCTTCCCTCGGGAGAGGCAATATACTCCTCGGGTGAAACTATCCGCCGCTTCATTTCTACACCCTTTATGGGTGTGACCTCGCCGGTACGAAGGGAAACAAGATGATACTGCTCGTCATTTTCGGTCACCACCAGTGCGCTCTCGCTTCCGACCCTCACGCAGATGGGATGGCCCCCGATCCTTACGGCCTCGTCCTCTGGGTATTTTACCACGCAAACGCCTTCGGCTCTGTGCACAAGGGCACGGTTGCCGTATCGTGCAAGAAAGACTCCGCCGAAGCATTCGGTCTCCACACCCTCGGCGTTGCCCATCGTGACGGTATCGTGCCAACCGTCGCCGTTGACGTAAAGCATTCCGTCGGAGAGCGCCGAAACGACCCTTCCGACCGTCGCTTCGGAGTAGAGCTCACACTCCCCCGCCTCGTTGACAACGTAGAGTCTTCCCTCTCCTCTGTCGGCAAAGCAGACACCGCCGTCACAGTAGAAAAGCTCCGGAATGATCGCGGCACCCCATTTTGATGCGACGTATACCTCCGAGCGCTCACCCGTTATAAGATCGAGCCTCATCACAACGTCCCGTCCGCTGTTGCGGACTATATAAAACACCTCCTCGGACGTATAAGCGATGGTGCGTCTGGTTTGGGTCACGTTGGAATCGGTGAGCATAATGCTCGACCATTCGCTCTTTGCCGGATCGTAGCTGTAAAGCAGGTACTCTCCCGAGCTCGTATTCTCGGCGGCAAACCACAGCCTGCCGTCTATATACACTCCCTCCGAAAAGGGCATATTGAAATAGGCTTTGAATTTTCTACCGTCCATATCCACCGCACAGATCTGTCCGGTAGATATGCTTCTGAAAAATACCCTTCCCGCAACGGCAATAAACGAAGGGTATACCTTTTCGTAGCATAGTACGTTCTTGGAACCGCTTTGGAGATCAAAGGATGTCAGATATTCGTTGGCCGGATCGACAAAAATGGCCTTTTCTCCGTCGGTATAGAGCTCGGTGGACAGAGCGTGACCGTCAAGGCCGTCGCTTGGCTCGGTACGGGCGGTCGTTGCGGCCGCAGTAGTTACGGGTGGAATGGCGGTCGTCTGCTCGGGTATCTCCCCCCTTGAGCATCCGCAGACAAGCAGCATCGCCGCCATCAAACAGGCGATCGTCCTACGCATCTGCCCGATCCTCCCTTATGTATCCCTTTTCAACACCGTTTCTTATTATCTCCTCAACGGCAGGCCACAGCGGAGGAATGCCCCTTTTTATCGGTTCCATCCTCTTATACACCTGTGAGGCCGTCACGTTGCCCTCGACCCAGGTCACACCGTCGGTAAGGTGGTTGTTAAGCAGAGGCGAAAAGCGGTCGAGAGAGGCGGCATAGACCGCATCGTCGGTCTTGCATTCCTCAAACTCCTCCCAAAGGCCCCTAAGCTCCGAGCCTATGTCGCAGGGAAGTATCGAAAATATACGGTCGGCGGCGGCAAGCTCACGTTCCTTTTTGCTGCTGTTTCCCTCGGTATCGTAGGCAAAGGTATCCCCTGCGTATATCTCAACGAGGTCGTGAACTATTACCATCCGCATTGCCCGCACGGCATCCGCCTGCGGCGCAAATTTTGCAAAAACCGCCGCCATGAGCGCAAGGTGCCAGGAATGCTCGGCGTCGTTTTCACGGCGGTTTTTCGCTGTCAGCATAGTCCGCCTGAATATCTGCTTTAGCTTGTCCGCCTCGGCGGTAAATTCAACGCAGGCCGCAAGCTCCGCTCCTATCACATTCTCAAACATTCCTGATATCTCCTTTCATTGCTTTGGCTTGTGTGTCATTATAAAGTGTAAATGGCGGAAGCCGTCTCTCACGGTACGAAGATGAGGCTTACCGCTGCGGCGGTCCGGCCGAAGAGGTGTCGGCACCTGAGATATCTTACTTCCCAACGCCGCGAATGCAGCGATCATCTCGGTGGCAAACTCCATACCTTCGCAGCAAAGTCCCAACGACAGCGCAGTTTCGCGGTCAAACCCGCGCAGTCCGCAGTGAAAATCCCTCACGTCGGTCCGAAATTTCCACCTTGCAAGGGTCGAAAGTATGGGGACGCCAAGCTTATGGCTAAAGGGCATGGCACCCTTCTCAATGCCGCCCCTGAAGCGGTCTCCGACTACGAGTGCGCTTCCGTTACGGAGCTTCTCTATAAACAGATCCGGATTTGCAAAATCGTAGCTTCCGTCACCGTCTCCCATTATTACGTAACGGCCCTCCGCGGCGGCAATGCCGCCAAGCAGAGCCGCGCCGTAGCCTTTTTTCTCGACCGACACGACCCTTGCACCGCATTTTGCGGCTATATCCTGTGAGCCGTCGGTCGACCCGTTATCGGCAACGACGATCTCTGCGTTGAGGCCGAGACGATCTATGGCGCTTTGTACCTCCCTTATACAGAATTCCAACGATTCCGCCTCATTGAGGCAGGGAATAAGAAAGGTTATCTCCTTCATTTACCCGACCTCCTTCTTTTCCTGAAGTCAAGCTTGAAAAGAAATACCAGCAAAAGTGCCAACAAGGGAGATACGAGAGCACGGTAGGTAAAAAACGCGTGTATTACCGAATGGTTATAAAGCACCATATACCGAAGCAAGACCGTTCCTCCGAGCATAGCCAGAAGCGGCACAGGGGAATTCCTGAGTTTTTTCCCGAAAAAGAAGAACAAAAACCAGCTTACCGCAACGATTACAGCCAGTCCGATAAACGCCCGTGCAAGTTCCACCTTCTCAACACCGTAAAAGAGCGCGGTAAGATTAGCATATATCGGGGCAAGTATTCCCCTTCTTTTTGCATTGTCAAGTTCGCCGCCGATACGTACGGCCGCCGAGTGAACGGCAAGGGAAATAACGTTTTCGCCGAGAACCAGCGACGTCACTACCCATTTAACTATGAACACTCCGGCGTATGCAAGGCCCCAACATAACAGGCATTTTACTATCAGCTTGGCCGCGTTTCTCACCTGTCCAAGCCGTCCTTCCTTGTACCGAAGGGCAACTACAAGTATCAGCGGCAGCAGAACGGTAACGGTCTCGGTGGTAAGAAAATCAAAAAAAGCAACCGTTGTTCCTCCGATAACGCCGAGTATCGAAAGAAATCCGTCCCCCTTTCTTTCAAGCCACAAACAGAAGGGACAAAGCAGTAAACCGATGATGAACGGCGTCTGATATTCAAGACTCAGTCTTATGTTCCAAACGTGTACGGCGGCAAGAGAAACGGCAAACATGACGGCGATACCGAACTGTCTGCGGCGAAGAAGCATACCAACGGTCCACGCCGCACCCGCGAGAGCGGTAACAAGTCCGATCAGCTTTATACCGTTAACGTCGGTAAAAAGGTGCAGAACTCTCACAGGCATCGCTCCGCCGTGCCAGTATCTGGTGTAGTCCTTATCCGGCTGTTTCCCCTCCACCACGGTTCGGTAGAGTCCCTTGGTCTGATCAAGGGGGTAGAAATGATAGTCCGTATCAAGGGTCTCCTTCAATGGTGAACCGTTGCCCATATTCCAGGCAATGTTCAAGAGGATGCCGTCGGCGTAGTTGTCTGCCTCAGAGCAACTAAGACGCCCCTTTCCCCTGGGATAGAGCTCGTTTTGCATATAGTATTCAGCACTTTTTTCAAAGTTAGCTCTTATAGATTCATTAGGTATCAGCGCACTGAGCACCAGTCCCGACCACAGCAAAGCCAGCGTCACGGCAAATACGGCAAGGTGGATTCCTACCTTTTTTATTCTTCTTTTGTCCGCAAAGAAATTTTTTACCTTCATAAGCTTGTTCCTTCCGCGTACAGAAAGTTTTCTTATTTTATTATACCACAAACGGCCGTTTTTGTGGTATAATTAATCCACGGTCCGACAAAAATTTTTTGAAAGGAGCCGGATAAGGGTGTATATTTCGCTCTTCTGCCGCTGATGCCGCCGCTGTCGGTGCTTATAAAGCCCGCCTCGGGGCAGTGCAACATCAACTGCAGCTACTGCTTTTACCGTTGCGAGGATCATGACCGAGGCATAATGTCCCCGTCGGTGGCGCAGACCGCCGTAAGACGCATCTTTGCCGTTGCGGACGGTTGGGTCAACATCGTCTTTCAGGGCGGAGAGCCGACCCTTGCAGGGCTCGGCTTTTTCAGGGACTTTGTCCGACTCTGCAACAGCTACAACACCCGCTCTGTGCAGGTAAACTACGCCCTGCAGACAAACGGCCTTCTCCTTGACGATGATTTTTGTGAATTTCTTGCCCGAAACCGCTTTCTGGTCGGGCTTTCCTTCGACGGAACACCCGCCCTGCACGACTCCTTCCGTTCTCATTCCGACGAGGTGCTCGCTTCCGCCGAAAGGCTGAAAAAGCACGGCGTCGAGTTCAACGTTCTCACCGTCGTCACCTCGGAGCTTGCCCGCCACGGAGGTGAGGTCTACCGTTTTCTCCGCTTGCGCGGCTTTGACTATCTGCAGTTTATCCCCTGTCTGCCGCCGGAGGGCGTGGCCTTCGGAGAGAGTTTTTCTCCCTCGGCCGAGGAATACGGCGCTTTTCTGTGCGAGGTCTTCGATCTGTGGATCTCGGAGTTAAAAAAAGGAATTCACGTATCGGTGCGGTACTTTGACAGTCTGCTCAAGGCGGTCTCGGGAGCAGCTGCGGAGCTTTGTTTTATGGGTGAAAGCTGTATAAACCAGACCGTTATTGAGTCCGACGGCAGTGTTTACCCCTGCGATTTCTATGTAGATCCGCAGCATTATATCGGCAATATTTCAGACGGTATTCCCCGACTTTACGCAAAAAGCTCCTTCTTTACTCAAAAATCCGAACTTCCCAAGGTATGTAAAGAGTGTCGCTTTACATACTTATGTCACAGCGGATGCCGCCGTGAACACGACCAAAGCGGAAAAAGCGGTCTGTGCGAGGGCTTTAGGCGGTTCTTCGAACACGCCGAGCCGATACTAAAGCGGTATATCGCAAATAAAAAATGACCGCCGTCCGACAAAAACGGCAGTCAACAGACAGCTCAAGCCCCGACGGAATAGAGAGCAGTATTGTATAAATGCTATTTTACGAGGTGCAACAATGGATTTAATTAAGGCGTATGATGCCGCAAATGCGATTCTTGATAGGATCGATTTCAATGCCTTGTTTGATGGATTCCATAAATACAGATTTGCGTTATACAGCAGCCGTGAAATAATCATTGACGGGCGGTCGATCCCCTATCAAGATGATTTCAGAGGCAATACTTCAATGCTGTACGAGGGCGAATACATTGCCATTTGGAACATAGAATTTGACCCTGTTGACGACCCGGAGCAGCTTGCCTATTGCTTGGTACATGAAATGTTCCATTGCCATCAGCACACGAACCACGAAACGAGGTATCCCTCCGATTTTGAATTATTGAATTATCCCGACGATGTAGAAAACTTTATAAACAAATACAACGAAAACAGGTATCTCGCCAATGCCTATGAACAGCAGAATATCATGCTGTTGCGTAGGTTTGCCTGCATCAGGCAACGGCGTTATAAGGCGCATCCATCTACGGTCATCCAGGAATTGAGGGCTGAAACCTTAGAAGGAATGGCAGAGTATATAGGTCTAAAAGCATTGCAACAAATAAATGCCGAGAAGTATAATGCCATCGTCAACGATTATCTCGGCAAGCTTAAGGAAGAAAGCAATTTGTTATTTGATGCGAGAAGACTCTCCTATTTTAGTGGCACAATCTTTTTGTTGTGCTTGGAGTTATTCGGCTTTTCGGTCAAGAATATTCTTGACAGCGACCAAACCGTATACGAGCAGAACAGCATTGACGTTACAGCTGTAGCAGCAGAGGTGCTTCCTTACGATTTCATTTCACGTAATTATGCAGACCTCACAAAAGAAAAAGAATCGAAGATCAAGGAGCATATCGGGCACTCAAAATACACAGAGTACAACGCTTTTATTTGCGGGTATGACCCCATGAATATGTTTCGGGTCGGAGATATGGTTTATTGCAGATACTTTGTCTGTCTGAATAAAAACGGTGAAATTAAAACGATCAATTCTGCAGTAGCGTTGAAATTAGCCCCAGGCAGTAATCAAGCTGTCGTTGGGTACTATATTTAACCGTTTCTTTGTTTGGTCTTTTCAGAGGCACAGTGCGGTGTGCGGTTTTGTGCACCTAATATAAAACAGATCCTCCGCATGAACAGATCATGCGGAGGATTCGTTTTATTAAAATATCAGTATTTCCAGACTATACCGTTTACACAGCTGTCAAATGCGTCTTCCCAATCGGCGTCAGCCTCCTGGGTAAGGGTCACTACCAGACCCATTTTTCCGGCTTCTATAACGTACTGCTTTGCAAACAGCGTCGTTCCGTAGAGCTCGTATTCAAGAGCCATCACCATTGCATCAAAGCCTGCTGCAACGGTCTTTTCACAGACGAGAACGTTCACAGGTATCTTTTCTCCGAAGCCCACCTCAAATGAGGCCTCATAGAGCTCCTTGTAGTCGTCGGCGGTATAGTTCATCATCTCATCAAAATCGGAGCCGACGGGAACGAGCTGAATATTCATATTCGAGGGATCGTCGGGATAGGTAGGAGCATACCAGAAATGCTGTACGTTCTCATCCGCAGTCCATCCCTCGGGCGGAGTTATCTCAAAGTCCTTGACGTCTAGCACCGTAGCGGAGGTAGAAGAGCCTGCCGTGCTTTGAGAGGTAGTGGATGCGGTAGTCTGTGCCGCAGTGGTACCCTTATCGTCCCCACCGTCTGCAGGCTTTGCCTTACAGGAAACGAGCACAAGTGCAATAGCAAGAACGGCTAATAAAAGAGCATACCTTTTTCCGTTTTTCATCAATTATCCTCCCTTTGTAAGTAAAAGACCGGCATACGGCAATTTAATGCGTATGCCGGTCTTTCAGTTTCCGATAAAAGACAGGTTATCTGTACTTCTTCTTTTTGGCGGCTTCGGCCTTCTTACGGCGCTTCACGCTGGGGCTTTCATAGTGCTCTCTTCTGCGCAGCTCGGTAAGGACGCCGGACTTCGCGCAGGATCTCTTAAATCTTCTGAGCGCATTATCCAGAGACTCATTTTCCTTGAGATGGATTTCAGACATTGTTTTCCCTCCTCCCGTGGCGCTGCTCGAACGCAGGTCACACATGGGAACTTGCGTCAGTTTGCCTTATAAGGATATTATACAGAATTTTTTTCGTTTTGTCAACAGTTATTTAGCCCTTGACAACGATATTAACTATCTTATTTTTTACCGAGATAGTCTTTACGATGGTTTTCCCCGCTACTGCTGCGGCGACTCTCTCGTCGGCAAGTGCGGTGTCGATGGCGAGCTGCGACTCGCAGTCAACCGGCAGAGCGACGGTCGCACGGAGCTTTCCGTTAACCTGAACGGCGATCTCGACGGTGGAGGCGACGGTCTTTGCAGGGTCGTACACCGGCCAGGGAGCAACCGAGAGGAAGCTGCCCTTGGGTGCATACTTCTCATAGAGCTCCTCGGTGAGGTGGGGCGCAAAGGGGTTAAGCAGGGTTATAAAGGTCAGGAATTCGGCACGGTTGACCTGCGGTGCATCGGAGAACTCGTTGAGCAGGGTCATCAGTGCGGCAATGGCGGTGTTGAACTTCATTGCCTCGATGTCGTCGCCGACCTTCTTGATGGTACGGTGGATGGAGGGCGAGAGTCTCTCGGAGTATTCCTTGCCCTCTACTACCTTTTCGGAGATGGCGATGAGCTTGTCAAGGAATCTTGCACAGCCCTTTACGGCGTCCTTCTGCATAACGGCGGTCTTTTCGAAGTCGCCGATAAACATAATGTAAAGACGGAGGGTATCGGCACCGTATTCGTTTACGATGTCGTCGGGGTTTACGACGTTTCCGAGGCTCTTGGACATCTTCACGCCGCCCTCACCCAGTATCATGCCGTGGCTGGTACGCCTGGCGTAGGGCTCGGAGGTGGGCACGACACCGATATCGTAGAGGAACTTGTGCCAGAATCTCGAATAGAGCAGATGCAGGGTGGTATGCTCCATACCGCCGTTGTACCAGTCTACGGGAGTCCAGTAGTCAAGGGCCTCCTTGGAGGCAAGTGCCCTGTCGTTATTGGGGTCGGTATACCTTAAGAAGTACCACGACGAGCCGGCCCACTGGGGCATGGTATCGGTCTCACGCTTTGCGGGTCCGCCGCAGACGGGACAGGTGGTGTTGACCCAATCGGTCATCTTGGCAAGAGGAGACTCGCCGCTGTCGGTGGGCTCGTAGTTTTCGACGTTGGGAAGCTCGACGGGGAGCTGATCCTCGGGGACGGGAACGAAGCCGCCGCAATGCTCGCAATAGACAAGCGGAATGGGCTCGCCCCAGTATCTCTGGCGGGAGAATACCCAGTCGCGGAGCTTGTAGTTTACCTTGCGCTCACCCTTGAGGTTGAGGGTAAGCCAGTCGATGATCTTTTCCTTTGCCTGCTCAACGGTAAGACCGTTGAGGAAGCCGGAGTTGACCATAACGCCGGTCTCGCAGTCGGTAAAGGCTTCCTTTTCGATGTCGCCGCCTGCGACGACCTCGATGATGGGAAGATTAAATGCCTTTGCAAAGGCGTAGTCTCTGGTGTCGTGGGCAGGTACGGCCATGATAGCACCGGTGCCGTAGCTCATCAGGACGTAGTCGGATACGAAGATCGGTATATCCTCACCGTTGACGGGGTTGATGGCACGTACGCCCTTGATCTCGACGCCGGTCTTGTCCTTGACAAGCTCGGTACGCTCAAAGTCGCTCTTTGCCGCCGCCGCTTCACGGTAGGCAAGTATGTCGCTCATGTTGGATATGCTTCCCGCCCATTTTTCGATAACGGGATGCTCGGGCGATATGACCATATAAGTAGCGCCGAAGAGGGTATCGGCACGGGTGGTAAATATCTTGAGCTTGTCGCCTGCGGTAGTGTCGAAAAGTACCTCTGCGCCGTAGGAACGGCCTATCCAGTTGGTCTGCTGGGTCTTGACACGCTCGACGTAGTCCAGATCCTTGAGATCGTCTATAAGTCTGTCGGCGTAGGCGGTGATGCGGAGCATCCACTGCTCCTTCTCACGGCGCACTACGGGTGCTCCGCAGCGCTCGCAGGCACCGTCGACGACCTCCTCGTTTGCAAGCACGCACTTGCAGGAGGTGCACCAGTTGACCGCCATCTTCTTTTTGTAGGCAAGTCCCTTTTCGAAGAGCTTGAGGAATATCCACTGGGTCCACTTGTAGTAGTCCGGATCGGTGGTATTGATCTCACGCTTCCAGTCAAAGCTGTAGCCAAGTGCCTTGCACTGGGCACGGAAGCGGTTGATATTCTCCTCGGTTATGCTGGCGGGATGCACCTTGTGCTTGATGGCGTAGTTCTCGGTGGGCAGACCGAAGGCGTCCCAGCCGATGGGGAAAAGGACGTTTTCGCCGTCCATCCTGCGCTTACGTGCAACGACGTCCATAGCGGTGTAGGGACGGGTGTGTCCGACGTGCAGACCGGCGCCCGAGGGATAGGGGAACTCAAAAAGAGCGTAGAATTTCTTCTTGCCGCAATCGGAGGGCAGGGTCTCGAAGATACCCGCCTCTTCCCAGCGCTTTTGCTGTTTTTTCTCTATTTTAGCGTGATCGTACATATAAATCAGTCCTTAAGCCATTCTTCAATATTTTCTGCGGTCGCATCCGACCAGAGTCTGTCAAGGGAGTAAAACTCTCTGGCGTCGTTTTTAAAGACGTGGACAACTACGCTGCCGTAGTCAAGAAGCACCCAGCTTGCGCTGCGGTAGCCCTCGATGGACTTGGGCTCAACACCCTCCTTGGAAAGTGCCTCTTCAACGGCATCGGATATAGCCCTGAGCTGTGTGTTTGAGCTGCCGTTGCATATAACGAAGTAGTCGGCAAGCGAGGTAAGCGACTCGACGTTGAGAAGGGTCAGCCCCATAGCCTTGCGGTCATCGGCCGCCTTAAGCGCTGTCTTTGCTATTTCTTTAGGTGTCATAAATTCCCTACTTTCCCTGATTGTATTGATTCCTTACCACGTCGATGTAGGTTATCGGCTCATTGTAAGGGTTGAAATGCTCGTTTATCATCTTGAGCAGGGCGTTTTCGTAGGGCCACCAATAGGGAGAGCCCGACGAGCCGGTACCGGGAAGGGTGTAGAAGTTTACGTTTGCAATGTTAAGTCCGATGGCAGTCTTGGCAAACGCCTGAAGCTCGGAGAGGGTCAGATCGGTATTTGTATTGTCGGCAAGAGTTCCCGCAAGCTCGACCGCCTTGGCGGCGTTGGAGCCCGAAAGGAGCTGGCTTGCGGCGGCCTTGAGGAACTTGGAGCGCATCTCAACACGGCCGATGTCGGCATTGTAGTATCCCGAGCGGAACCTCAGGAGGTTGAGAGCGTCGGTACCGTTAAAGGTCTGGAGACCCTTCTTAAGGTGGATGTGGAGATCCTGGGAGGCATCGTCATAGTCCATATCGATGGGCAGGTCAAACTTGACGCCGCCTATCTTGTTGATTATCTTTTTGAAGCCGTTCATGTTGACCTGGATATAGAAGTCAACGCCAAAGCCCACAAGGTGCTTTACCTCTTCCTCAAGACCGACGATACCGCCGATACCGGTGGCTCTGCCGCGGTTGTAGGCAAGGTTGATATTGTGGATGCTCGAGGTCGAGCCGCCGCATAGGTAGTTGCTGTAGGTATCTCTGGGTATCTGCAGAACGTCCATGGTGGACTTTACCGTGTCGTAGGTGACAAGCATCAGCACGTCGGTAAGCACCTGCTGCTGATCCATGCCCACCACCAGGAAGGTGTAGACACCCTCACGTCTTGTGTAGGCCGGTGGAGGCTCGGCGGTGGTATCGGCGGTAGACCCGACAGTCATATCCCCCGAAGTAGTCGACTGCGTTACCGGAGGCTCGACCGTGCTTCCGTGCTGATCGGTCTGCGCCTGGGTGGTAGTATCTGCCGTGGTCTGCGGCTGTAAAACGTCGGGACTTCCGGTAATGACCGGAAGCTTTCCGCCGCCGCCCGAAATGAGCTTTGACATGACCAGCGCCAGAATAACTATGACGAGGACTGCCGCAAGGCCCAGTATTATCCTTTTATTAAAAACCTTTTTGAGGTCGAAGCCTGTCAAAAAAAGCACTCCCTTCAAAAAATCCACCTATCTATTATATACCCACGGGGTAGATTTTACAAGTCGGAAATTACACTATTTACCGACATAAAGCTGATGTTTTTGTATATATTCCGCTATCTCGTTCAAAGCCTGCAGACACCCACCCCGTCTTATTTCGGTCGAGGATACCTCAATGGGCTCTATCTCAAGAAGCCGCACCTCACAGCTAAAGTTCTTTTCAAGCAACCTGGCTGTCTGTCTCATGTCCTCAAGCTCGCCCTCGGCTCTGGGTGCGGCCGCAACCTTTATCTCCTTGAGAAAGTCCTCTGCACGGTACCACTTTCCAAGGGTCGCAAGCATATCGCTGCCGCACACCATCCACAGCTCGCTTTGCGGAAATTCCGCCTTGAGCGACATGACCGTATCGTAGGTGTAGCTGTTACCGCCCCGCTCTATCTCCCTTGCATCGGGCAGGAAGCGTGGGTCGGCCTTTGCGGCGATGGTGGTCATCTCAAGCCGCTGTGCGGCCGTTGCACCGTTACCGTCACGGGTCTTATGCGGCGGAATATAGGTCGGTATCAAAAGCAGCCGTTCAAGCCCAAGTATATCGCAGGCGGCAACGGCCGCATTTATATGCCCCTTATGGGGAGGGTCAAACGTCCCTCCGAAAAAGCCTATCCTTCTCACGGAAGCTCGTATATCGGCTTTTCGGCGTTGCGGCGGTAGATGACAAGCTTTGAGCCTATTACCTGCACCGGCTCGGCGTTGCACCTTTCGCAGAGTATGCCGCAGACCTCTCTTGCGGTGTATTCGCAGGTCTCAAGCACGGTCAGCTTTACGAGCTCTCTTGCCTTGAGTGCCTCGTTTACCGCTGCCACGGTCGTATCACCCACGCCGTCCTTGCCGACCTGGGTTATGGGCTGAAGGGTATTTGCCTTTCCGCGTAAATATGCTCTTTGTTTACTCGTGATCATTCGTTTCAATCCTCTTTTTATACTCTGCGGCAAACGCCTCAAGGGCGCGCGCACGGTGGGATACTCTGTTTTTCTCCTCGGGAAGGGCTCTTGCAAAGGAGCAACCCAGCTCGGGGCAGTAAAATATGGGGTCGTAGCCGAAGCCATCGGTACCGTCGGGCTCGAAAAGGAGCTCACCTCGGACCTCCCCCTCTACCTCGATGAGGCTTCCGTCGTCCAGCACGGCGCATATAGCGCTTACAAATTTTGCACCCCGCCTGCCCTTTGGAACGTCGGAGAGGTTTTTAAGCAGAAGTGCCGTACGTCCGGCATCGTCAAGCCCCTCTCCGCCGTATCTTGCGGAGTATACTCCGGGTGCGCCGTCAAGTGCATCGACGGCAAGTCCCGAATCGTCTGCTACCGACGCCTGTCCCGTAGCCTCGTAAAGAGCCATAGCCTTTATTTTGGCATTCTCGGCAAAGGTCGTTCCGGTCTCCTCCGGCTCAACCCTTACCCCTGCCTCGGACATACTTTTAAGCTCTATGCCAAGGGTCGAAAGTATCGCCTTGAGCTCGATAAGCTTATGCTTGTTATTCGTAGCCGCTAACATTTCAGTTCCTCTCAAAAAGCGCGTCTATGAAGCTGTCGGGGTCAAAGGGCATCAGATCGTCCTTTTGCTCTCCTACGCCTATATATCTTACGGGGATGCCGAGCTGTCTGCTCACGGCTATGACCACTCCGCCCTTTGCGGTACCGTCAAGCT
The DNA here is from genome assembly GCA_017532825.1 of Clostridia bacterium. Classification (GTDB taxonomy): domain Bacteria; phylum Bacillota; class Clostridia; order Oscillospirales; family QAMX01; genus RGIG6452. The sequence goes on along the minus strand of JAFXIT010000039.1, from coordinate 9,074 downwards.
TGGTAAGCACTATGCCGCTGACCCCTGCGGTCTTGGCAAATTCACGGGCCTGGATGAGGGCGTTTTGACCGGTGGTAGCGTCGATGACGAGGAAGACCTCCTTGTGTGCATCGGTAAGCTCACGGTCGATGACCTTGTTTATCTTTGCAAGCTCGTTCATAAGGTTTGCCTTATTGTGAAGTCTGCCTGCGGTGTCGCAGATTATAACGTCGGCACCTCTTGCCTTTCCTGCCGCACAGGCGTCAAAGACAACTGCCGCAGGGTCGGCACCCTCGGCATGGCGCACTATCTGCGCTCCGCTTCGGTCTGCCCATATTGAAAGCTGCTCTGCGGCGGCGGCACGGAAGGTATCGGCGGCCGCAAGAAGGACCTTTTTGCCCTCGCTTACGTAGTTGTATGCAAGCTTTCCGATGCTGGTGGTCTTTCCCACACCGTTTACGCCGATGACAAGTATCACCGAGGGCTTGGTATCAAGCTCAAGGGGCGGACAGTCGCAGTTAAGCATACCCTTGAGTATCTCCTTGAGTTCAAGGCGGACCTCCTCGGGCTCGGATATCTTCTTTTCACGTATGACCTCACGAAGCTGCTCGATGACCTCCTCGGAGATCTCTCCGCCGAGGTCGGACATTATCAGAACGTCCAAAAGCTCCTCGAGCATATTCTCGTCGACCTTTGTCCTGCCCGAAAACACTCCCGAAAGGAGGTTTCCGAAGCCCTCTCTCGTCTTTTTAAGACCGTTTTTTATCTTCTCAAAAAATCCCAAAGCTGTTTCTCCTTTATCACTGCACGCCAAAGCGCTTCTCGATCTCGTTCATATCGAGCATCAGCACCTTGGAAACGCCCTGCTCCTGCATGGTAACGCCGTAGAGTATGTCGGCCATTTCCATAGTGCCGCGGCGGTGGGTCATTACGATAAACTGGGTATTGTCGGTAAGTATCTTAAGGTAACGGTTAAAGCGCATTACGTTTATGTCGTCAAGTGCGGCGTCTATCTCGTCAAGCACGCAGAAGGGCGTGGGCCTGACCTTGAGTATGGCAAAGTACAGCGCAATGGCGACAAGTGCCTTTTCACCGCCCGAAAGAAGGGTTATCATCTTAAGATTCTTTCCCGGGGGCTGTGCCTTTATTTCTATGCCGCAGTTGAGTATATCATTCTCGTCGGCAAGCCTCAGCTCTGCTCCGCCGCCGCCGAATATCTCGGTGAAGGTCTCGGAGAAGGCGGTGCTTATCTCGTCGAACTTGCCTCGGAAGATGCTCTCCATCTCCCCTACGATCTCCGAGATAAGGCCGTTGAGCTCGTCACGTGATTTTTCCACGTCGGCATGCTGGGCGGTCAGATATTCGTACCGCTTGGACACCTCGGCGTACTCCTCGATGGCGCTGACGTCGACCTCGCCAAGCGACTTCCTCGCCTGCCGCAGCTCGGATATACGTGCACGCAGGGCGGTCTTGTTTTCTATCGGACGGGCCATACCGATGGCCTCGTTTACCGTCAGCTCGTAGTTTTCCCACAGACGGTCGGCAATGGAGCGTTCCTCGTCGGCACCCGACTCCCTTTGCTGCCGGAGCCTGCTTTGCTCCCTTTCAAGGGCGATGACCCTGTCGTTGGTCTGCCGCAGGTCGGCATCGCTTTCGGTACGCCTGGCTTCAAGCTCGGTGCGCTCGGCCGCAAGGGTAGCGATGGTCTCCTCGTGTGCCGAAACGGCGGTACGTCCGAGGGCGATGTGGCTCTCGGTCTGTACCCTTTCCTCTCCCCTTGCCTCCAGCAGCTCTCTTGATTCCTTAAGCTGCTGTTCAAGTGCGGCGGCGGAAAGCTTTGCGGTGTCTATCCTCGCCTCAAGCTCCTGTGCGGCAGTTACGGCCGCCGCTCTTGCGGCGCTCTCCGCAGCCATACGCTCTCTGAGCTCGGCGATGCGGTCGGTAAGACGTCCCTTGTCGGCCTCCGAGCGCTCTCTTCCGCCCTCGGCGGAGGCTATCTCGGCATCTACGGCAGAAGCCTCGGCATCCTTTGCGTCGGCGTCGGCACGGAGCTTTGCGGCCTTCTTTTCCATCTCTTCACGGTATTTATCGGCACTGCCGTCCTCTTTAAGCAGCTCCTCAAGACGTGCCTCAAGGCTCTCAAGGAGTATCGCCTGCTGTTTTCCGGTGCTTTCAAGGGCGAGCAGAGCGTCCTCGGCTTCACGCTTTTCGACGGAGGCCTGTTCAATATCGTACCTGGTCTTGGCAAGCTCTCTGGATGCCGCATCGGCACGCTCGGCAAGCTCGGCCTTCCTGACGCTGAGCTTTTCGGTCTTTGAGGTAAGGTCGGATATCTCGTTGGTCCTGGAAAGAATACCGGTACTGCGGCTTACACTGCCGCCCGTCATCGCACCGCCGGCGTTGATTATCTGACCGTCAAGGGTGACTATGCGGAAGCGGTGGGAGTACTTTCTGGCCATACGGATGGCTCCGTCAAGCCTCTCGACTATGACAGTCCTTCCAAGCAGGAAGGAAAAGATGTTTTTAAACTCGGGATCAAAGCCGCAAAGCTCGTCGGCAATGCCCACAAAGCCCGGCTCGTTTTCCACCCCTCGCTCGTTAAAGCTCGAGGGCTTTATAGCGGTCAGGGACAGGAAGGTAGCCCGTCCTGCATCGTGCGCCTTAAGGTAGTTTATTGCGTCACGGGAATCCTCCTCGGTGCGTGCGACGATGTTCTGCATCGTGCCTCCGAGGGCGGTCTCTATTGCTACGGTGTATTCGGGGTCGACCTTGAGAAGCCCTGCGACCGTACCGAGTATTCCCTTAAGCCCGCCCGCAGAGCCAAGCTGCATTACGCTCTTTACCGCACGGGAGTAGCCCTCATAGTCCTTTTCAAGCTCCTTGAGCATATGCAGACGGGAGGATGCGGCGTTGAGATCCATGGTCAGCTTCATCAGCTCATCCGAAAGGGTCTGGGCCTTTTTGGTCTGGCCGTCAAGACGGAGGCTGTAGCCGTTTATGACGTTTTGTGCAGACTGCAGTATGTCGCTCTTGAGCGCAATACCCTGCTTTATCTCGGCCTCGTTTTTCTTTTCTGCCTCGATACGGCTGCTTATTGCGGCAATATCGGAGGCAACGGCGGCTCTCCTGCCGTCAACATCCTGCGCCGCCTCGTCTGCGGCATCGGCCGATGCACGAAGGGTGCCTGCCTCCAGCCTCAGTGCGGCGGCAGAAGCGTTAAGCCCCTCTATGCGGCTGTCGATGTCGTCTATCTTCTCCGACATCTCGCTTGCAAGGGCGTATATCTTTTCGAGCTCGGCGGAATTCTCCTCCGCGCGACTGTCAAGGAAGGCTATCTCCTCTTTCTTGCCCTCAAGCTGACGCACCAGCTCCTCGCCGCCGGTCCGACCTGCGGCAAGCTCGTTTTCAAGACGTTCAAGCTGGAGCCTTGTGTGCTCTTGGTTTGCCTTGATGACGGCAAGGGAGCTTTCAAGAGCGGCGATACGTGCCTCGGTCTCACGAAGCAGTGCACGCTCGTTTTCGGTATCGGCCGCCTTAGCCTGAAGCTGCTCGGCTATGCGCTCGTTTTGGGTATATATCTTTTCGAGACGTCCCTTTGCCTCTGCAAGGTCGAGCTCACAGATGTTAAGGTCGGCATTGGCCTTGGAGGCCGCCGCCCTAAGCTCACACACACGGTCGCTCCAAAGGTCGATCTCGAGGAGCTTCATCTCGTCACGTATCTTCAAAAAGGCCTGCGCCTTTTCCGACTTTTTTTTAAGAGGTCCCACCCTCGCCTCGAGCTCGGCGAGGATGTCGTTTAGGCGCACGAGGTTATCGGCGGTGTCACGCAGCTTGCGCTCGGCCTCCTCCTTGCGGTAGCGGAACTTGGAGATGCCTGCCGCTTCCTCAAATATCTCTCGTCTGTCCTCGCTTTTTATCGACAGGACCTCGTCTATCCTGCCCTGACCGATTATGGAATAACCGTCACGGCCCAGACCCGTATCCATAAAGAGCTCGTTTACGTCACGCAGACGGACGGTCTTTCTGTTTATGCGGTATTCGCTCTCGCCCGAGCGGTAGTACCGCCTTGACACCTCTATCTCGTCGCAGTCCATACGGAACTGCCTTCCGCTGTTGTCAATGCTCAGCGAGACCTCGCAGTATCCCATTGGATTTCTCTTCTGGGTACCGCCGAAAATGACGTCCTCCATCTTGGTGCCTCGGAGCATCTTGGACGACTGCTCACCAAACACCCAACGAATGGCGTCCGATATATTCGACTTGCCGCTGCCGTTAGGGCCGACTATGCCCGTCATGCCGCTGCCGAAGTTTATATTTACCTTGTCGGGAAATGATTTAAAGCCCTGCATTGTCAGGGATTTCAGAAGCATCGGAGTCCCTCCGCTTTACACAATATTTCATAATATTATACCAAAAACGCCCAAAAAAATCAAGCGTTCGGAGGAAAGTCCGAACGCTTGAGAAAAATATTTAGCTATTTATCGACTTTTTTCATCCTGCCGTCGGAAAAACGGTAGGTAACCGAGCCCACTTGGGTGGTATAGCGATTGTCGAGGTCCTTTTTTTGGATCACCCTCGTTGCGGCGCAAACGGCTACGCTGTCGTCGGGAAGGTCCTTATAGACCACCGCATTGGCACCGATGCGGCACCTGTGTCCAACGGTAATGCCGCCTATCAGCTTGGCGCCCGCACCGATATAGACATTGTCGCCCAGAGTCGGACTTCCCTTCCCATCGCTGTCGGGGAGCTGATTTGAGCCGATGGTCACCTGCTGAAAGATGACCGCATCACGGCCGATGACCGCATTGTCGGATATGAACACCCCGATAACTCCGTGCGGAAAGCAGGGCTGTGTGGCAAAGCGTGCGTTGATGCCGATATAGCTTCCTCGCTTTGAAAAGTAGCTCCAGTAGACGCTTTCGAGCAGACGGTGCTTTTTGGGTGAGGTCCTGAGCTTTTCCTTGAGCGCCCAGACGGTCTTATACCTTGCAAAGACAAACAGCGCTATAAACGGACGGATAAAGCCCGTAAGTATCTCCTTTACCATTGTCCTTCTCCGTTCAGATCTTTTCCGGCAGGTCGAATTCCTCGGGGTCTTCCTCCGATAAGAACCGTTTCCAGTAATCCCCCGTACCGTCGAAATCTGCGATCTTCTCGACGGGGAACTTCATATACTTCGCCGTGGCATTTGCGGCAACCTCTCCGTTTGAAAGAAGTATCACGCCCTTGCCCGAGAAGAATCTCGAGGAATTCCCCGTGATCTCCCCCACCGCAATAAGACTCTCGCCGTAGGGGACCGGCTTACGGAACTTGACGTTGAGCTCGATGGTAACGCCCCAGGTGTCAGGCTCGATGGGATGGAGCGCACGACCCACGGTCTCGTCAAGTATTGCGCTTATTACCCCGCCGTGGACACGTCCGGGATAGCTTTGATGCTCGGGGATGGCCCGAAACACCGCCGCAATACGTCCGTCCTCAAGGTCGTAAAAATCGGTCTTGAGACCGAATCCGTTCTCTCTGCCGCAGACGATACAGTTTTTTGATGCGTTTTGCTTGGCAACTACCCTTATCTTCACGGCTTAGGCCCACCAGATCTCGGTCGGCTTGCCTTCGCGGATTATTACCCTCTTGAGAAGGTCGACCGCCTTTTCAAGACCCTCGGTGGGAGCCATGAGGCTGTCCTCGTGTTCGATGGATACGACGTGATCGTAGCCTGCAAGCACAAGCTCGCTCATCATCTCACGCCACTTGGTCTCGGGCATACCGTAGCCGACCGAGCGGAATATCCATGCACGGTTGGCCTCGTCGGTGTAGTTCTTGGTGTCCAGAACGCCGTTTTTGGCGGTGTTGTAGGGATCGACCTTGCTGTCCTTGGCGTGGAAATGGAAGATAGCGCCCTTGAGCTCACGTATAGCCATGACGGGGTCAATGCCCTGCCAGACAAGGTGAGAGGGGTCAAAGTTTGCGCCGAGCTCGGGGCCGACGGCGGCTCTGAGCTTGAGCAGGGTCTCGGGGTTGTAGACGCAGAAGCCCGGATGCATCTCAAAGGCGATCTTGTCAACACCGTGGGCCTTGGTAAACTCGACCATATCCTTCCAGAAGGGGATCAGCACCTCGTTCCACTGGTAGTCGAGGATCTTGAGAAAGTCGTCGGGCCAAGGGCAGGTGACCCAGTTGGGGTATTTGGACTCGGGGCAGTCGCCGGGGCAGCCCGAGAAGGTATTGATGCGGTCGATACCCATCTTTTCGGCAAGCAGTACGGCGTTTTTGAAGTCCTTTATATAGCTTTCGGCAACGGCCTTGTCGGGATGAACCATGTTACCGTGGCAGGAAAGAGCCGAAACGGTAAGTCCGGAGTTGCGGATGGTTGTGATGAACTCATCGTAGGCCGCATCGTCCGAAAGAAGCTTTTCGGGGTCGCAGTGGGCCTTTCCGGGATAGCCGCCGCAGCCGATCTCAATGGCCTCGACGCCTATGCTCTTGAGGTATGTGATAGTATCGGCAAGAGATCTGTCTGCAAAAAGAACGGTAAGTACGCCAAGTTTCATAATAAATTCCTCCGAAATAATTTTATCAGCTGAACATTGCCAGCACAAAGGATGCGAGGTAGACTACAAGTATCGCCCAACGGAAGATCATATAGGGCTTTGCGTTGAGAGCCTCGTCCTCGAGAGCGTTTATCGCCTTTGAAAAGTTTGCCCAAAGAAAGACAAACAATACTGCACTTACCATCGCCGCAAGCATTCCGACGCTTGCTATGGTAAGAGCTACGTTCACCGCCACCAGCACTACAAGCAGAGCTGCGACAATCTTTACCGCCATCATCCTCTTACGTGCGAGGGCTTCCTTCATTTCCTCACGGGTATATCCCTTTACGGCCATTGCTGACATCTCCTATTCTCCACGTAGGTAATTATGGAAATATTATAACACGGGAGAGAAATTTTTCAAGTGTTTTTTACCTTGAAGCAGACAACTTTGTTTGCTTTTCACTGTGAGCTGTATCTTTAACAGGATCGGCGGCCTGTTGTTTTCTTTTCATTTTATCCCCCAAAAAATAAGCACCCGCATACACATCTTCTAAGAGCTAACGATGTGTAAACGGATGCTTTAAGCATCTTTCTACCCGGTGGCAGTTGTTAACTTAAGGTCATTATATCATATTACGGCCGTAAATGCAACAAAAAGCACCCTCACCGAGGATAGATTACGATATACGCTGTCTTTCCGCCGTGCGGAAAGACGTCTGCAAGAGGGGTCCTCGTGTCTTTTGCCTGCAAAAGACGGCCGCTACAAGCCTCGTTCAACTCAACAACAAAAAAAGAAGAACACCTATGGGCGTTTCCCTTAGGGATTTTAATTGAATAAATCATAAAACTCGTCTTTTAATAAGTCGAGTTTTCTTTTACCACACAAAACAAATTGAATTAAATTTTATTTTATGTTATAATAAACTCACCGATAAATAAGAATTTAGCATTGAATTATACGATAAATAGTAAAAAGCAACTGTCGGTTGACACATTGAAAGCCCTTGGTTGGTGGTATGTAACAGTGTTTTTTGATACAATAAAGACACGATAAAGCACGGCACTTTACGAAAAATTCAAACGAGGTATTTTTATGATTTTAGCTGACAAAATTATCAGATTACGAAAAAAGAACAGTTGGTCGCAAGAAGAACTTGCAGACAAAATGAACGTATCACGACAAGCCGTTTCCAAGTGGGAAAGCGCACAAACTATTCCTGATTTAGAAAAAATACTGCAGCTTTCCATACTATTCGGAGTTACTACCGACTATCTTTTGAAGGATGAGATCGAGGACGAAGAGTTGACTAACGATACTTCCTCCGACACAACGGTAAAAAAGATCTCAATAGAAGAAGCGAATGCATATATCGAGCAAAGGAAGATAGCGTCTTGGCGTATTGCTCTTGCCACGTTCCTGTGCATTCTTTCTCCCATCACTCTCATTGTGTTGAGTATGTTATCGGAATTACCTAATGCTATTATGACAGAAGCAACAGCGAGTGCGATTGGGTTAACCGTTTTCTTTGCCTTTATTTTGTGCGCCGTTCCTATCTTTATTTATTGTGGCTTCAAAAATCAGCCGTATGAGTTCCTTGACAAGAACATTCCTTTTGAACTTGAATACGGAGTGAAAGGGTTAGTTACAGAAAAGAAAAAAGCTTTCAGACCGACGTACATTGCTTATAATATAATTGCAACGTGTGTATGTATTTTCTCTGTTGTTCCGTTGATATTATTATCTTTTTCGGAGAATGGGATACTTGTTGCGTTAGCTCTTGCCTTGCTGATGATTATTGCTGGTATAGGCGCAGGAATGTTCATTGTAGCCGGAACGCAAAACGCAAGTATGCAAAAACTCCTTAAAGAAGGAGATTTTACCGAGAAAGAAAAAAAGAGAACAAGCGTAAAAGAGTTTGTTGGATTCTGCTATTGGGGTATTCTTACGTCAATATACCGTGCATGGAGTTTTCTTACAAATCATTGGCATATCTCTTGGTTGGTCTATGCAATAGGCGGTTTTTTGTTCCCGATAGTAATGTGTATTTGCAACCTTATTGCAGACAAACAAAAGAAAGACTAAAACAAATTCCAATTTATCGAAAAGTACAAGGGTTGACCGCAAGGTCAGCCCTTTCCTCTTGCCCTTTTCACCCCAACGCTTTACTCATCGCTGCACCGGTGTCTGCCTTGGTGACGGCATCGAGGTGGCTATAGATGTTCGCCGTAGTGAATATCAAATATCCTCACATGTTGGTGTACTGAGATACTTTTTCTCAGGCGGTGGGGTTTTGTCGATCAGTTTGTAGTAGAGGTGGATTTCACGCAGTTCTTTGCTGTATTTGCCGGGGTATTTATCCCATTACTACCCGACTCCAAATTTGACCCCGTCCGGTTTGAAACGAGCGTCAATGCCGCTAAACGCGCTTTGGTAGACCGTACCTATGATTTTATCGTAATTAACTCTCCTCTTCCCGATGATGCAGGCGTTCGCTTTGCGATGGATCTTTCCGGGCTGAAAACCTCCGTAGCACTGTTAATGGTTCGCTCGGACGTTTACGCCAC